>JBNJEK010000282.1:0-5570 GCA_051745855.1 Armatimonadota bacterium | reverse complement strand
CCAGACTCGGGGCGAGATTTCCCCGGAAAGAGATACCATGGAGGCAGCCACCGACAGTCTGCGTTTACACCCGGCTCGCTCACGACCTTGACGTGATTGTGTACACGTTGTATACTTCACGGTGCCGAACCAGATGTGCCTGCCGGACCGGAGATAGATGCCGTGCTTCGCGTGCGTGTACGCGTGCGCGGGTACATATTGATGAAACTTACAGGCGCGTCGAGTGTCTACTAAGACAGGAGGCAGTGGATTCAGACGACTCGTCTCGGGCAACAACTCTGAAGGACCGGGTTCCGCGTCGATCATCATGTTGAAATTTGCGTCGCGGACAACTGGTTTGCTGATCGCCATCCTGGTGTGCGTGACGTTTGCGTACGCGCAGGACAACGGTGGTGGTGATCGCGGATTCTTCATCGAAAGCATCGCTCAGGAGAGCGTTGTGCCCGGAGACGTGGATGCTCCCGGGAACGCCGCCCTGGTTGAAGATCTCAATGACTATGAGTTCGATCTCGAACTCCCCTCCGGCCTGTCGCTGTACCGCAATTTCAATCGCCGGGAGATCGACCGGAAGAATCTCATATTCAACACCGGGATCTCCGAAGACAGCAGCACTGGAGCGACGCTGACCCTCGGATCACGGACCCAGATGAGCTTCAGTCGCGAGGAGAGTTCGGTTACCGACATCTTCCAGCAGCTACTGGAGAGCGAGACGACCACCACGATGTCGCTGCAACAGGGCTTCGGTGGCGGAGATACGTCCGGGCAGTTCACCTTCGCGCGCTCCCTGCAGAATGAACAGGGCGAGGACGGCGAGGAACTGGACACGCTGACCCAGAGGTTCGGAGTTGACACAGGGCTGGGCATGGGCATGCAGCTTACCGGTGGCTACTACACTCGCGAGGCGCAGGAGTCGGCCTTCCGGCTCCAGGAAACGGGCTGGAACGCCGACCTGAGGATGTCCCTGTCCGGCGGCGAGGGGCGAGCGCATTACGATTACCTCACGCGGATGGCTGAGGGCCGGCGCACCAACAAAAAGGTGATCGACCTGGTCGCGCCCTTCGCGGTGCAGGGCGGGACGCTGTCGGCGGAGTACCATCTGACCGAAGCGAGGACCGGTGATCGAACCAATATCGATCGTAAGACTGGTTTCGCAATGCCCCTCGACATGGTGTTCGGTGGCGGGCAGGCCAGCTTCCTCGAGACCACACAGATCCGTGGAAACAAGGAGAAGCGGGACCGGGAGACCAATGTTGAGCTGCCGCTGAGCATGCTGGTCGAGGGTGCGGAAGCCAGCTACTTCGAGACCGTGGCGATCAACAACGACAAGAGAAAGGTTGATCGCGAGACCAGCGTTGTCATGCCTCTGAGCATGCTGGTGGATGGCGCTCAAGCCAGCTACCTCGAAACCGTGGCGGTTAAGAACAACAACGAGAAGATTGATCGAGAAACCCGCATCGTAATGCCGCTGGACATGTTGATCGATGGAGCAGAGGCCAGCTACCTTGAACTGACGCAGATCCGCAATGACAATCGGCAGGAGAAGAACATCCTTAACCTCATGACGCCGTTCCGCGCCTTCGGTCATGACGCGACCCTGCAGCACACCGAGACCGAGATGGTCAAGAATGAACGGAGTGTCGATGAGAGTGTCACGCGTCTGGCCGCCACGTTTGACGGCAGTCAGGGCTTTATCGAGCGCACTCGCACCGTGGAATCGAGAGGCGAAGACCTCGAGCACCGGGCCCGCCTGCGGATGCAGACGCCGGACATCGGTTTGAGCGAGTGGGCGAACCTCACGGCCAGCCAGGTGCGAGATGAGGTCGAAGGCGAGGAAACCAGCCGAGTCTCGCGCGTGGACCTGAGCATGGAGCCGTTCGATCCGCTCGAGATACACGCGATTTACACCCGCCATGAGGCGCCGGGCACGGAGACGCGTGCCGACCATGATATCAAGACCGCGCTGTCGCTTTCTGATTCCGCGCTTCTGAAGGGCGCGATCCGGGAGATCAGCCGCGAGGACGGCTCACCGTCCCTCGTTCGGGATTTCGAACTGACGAAACGGGCCGGTGACACCGGCGTCGACATGCGCCTTGGCTTCCTCTCGCTCGGCGCGCAGAATGAGGAATCCGACGGCGAGATGCTCGGGCAGTTGAACTGGGACGCGGGCTCCAGCATCGGCTTGAGTGCGTTTTACACCGAGTTCGATGAGAAGAAGAAGAAGCCGCTTGACGACCCGACCACCACACTGGAGTTGCGGGCCGGCGATCCAGCCAGCCTGGGCGTCCGGGCAGGCTACTCCGATCACGCTGGCCGCGACGAGCCCGAGCGGACACTCGGCCTCGCGACAGAGGCCTTCGGCGGCGGTCTGAAGCTCGGTTACATCCGCAATCCGCTCGATCCGCGGGGCAAGTCCGTCATGCTCTCAGACGTCTACGAACTGGGCTTCAAGCGCCAGGTGATGGGCAGCGTGTCGATGGATCTTGGCTACCGCTACTTCATGCCGAGGACCGGTGAGGCGCTGGACAACGATCACTTCTTCAAGCTGCAGCTTGATGGCGGCAATGTCAACGAGGGCGGGCAGATCGCGCTCAAGTATCTGTCAGGACATTACGTGCCCTATCCGAAGCGGCATGATCCACCGGCTTCGGTGCTGGATCTCAGCTACGAGAGACGCTGGCCGGCGGACGAAGGGCGGCTGACGCTTTCGTTCAGCCGCGAGGAGGCGCCTGACCTGTCCGTGGGCGTTGACGACAACTTCGAGGCCGAGGTGAAGTACGAGACGGTCTTCTGAGGGCCGAGGCTCACCGGAGCATCTGCGGGCCCGCCGAGAAGCGGGCCCGCGGGCATGTACGATCAGTCTTCTTGAAGCTGGTAGACCTCGATGAAGTCCACGGCGATCGTTGAGTGCCACAGTGTGAAGCCTATCCGCCCGCGATTGTGTGGCGACGGGTCGGTGAAGTCGTGGAGTAATTCGCCGTCAACGAGGTAGCGCAGGCGCGGTCCCTGCTTGAGCACCTCGATGGTGTAATCCACGCCGATCTCGGGAAGAACATCCGTCCGCTCGCTGACGTTGTCGTAGCCCGGGCTTCGCCGCAGGCGCGTGTGCCGCCATGTCCAGGTGAAAAAGTATCCCTCGTACTGATCGTCGCCGATGCGGTTTGGACCGGTGCCCTGCTCGGCGAGGTCGCGGTAGACGCGGCGGATGTCGGCGCCTTCGGGTCCGCTGACGAGGAAGCGGAAGTTGAGATTCTTGCCGCCCTGGGGACGGTCGGCGGTTCGCCAGTCTTCCTCCGGTTCGAGCAGCCTGGCCCGCAAGCGCACGTAAAGGTCGCCGGCGAATTCGCGGTCTGACCAGATCGTGGAGCCGCCCGGGCCCCAGCGCCCGATGAGGTGGCCGTCCTCGACGTGCCACTCCGTATGCGGTGTGAGATCCGTCCACTCGTCCAGCGTCTGAAATGTGTCGCCGAAGATCAGGCGGGCTGAAAGCTCCTCTCCGCAGCATCTGACTGCGGGAGCGTCCGCCGGTGCGCCCGCCAGGGCGCCGAAAACTGACAGTATCACGGCCGTCATCGTCTGACACCTCCAGTGCCTGCTTTCACCATGCCCCTATTCGCAGGGGCACGGCCGATCCCCTCCGGGCAGGATTCGCAAGGGGGGATGGCGCATACTACCTCAGTGACTGCGAAGGGGTGCGGCCTGGTGGAATTCGAACTCAGAGACAGGATCGACAACCAGTACACCGTCCTGGAGAAATTCCGCGGCGGAATGAGCGTGGTGTACATCGTCCTCGACGACTTCTCGCAGAAGCGATTCGCGGTGAAGACGGTCAAGGAGGAGATGCTCGAGGATCGCACCGCCGTCGATCGCTTCGCCCAGGAAGCTCGCACGTGGATGAACCTTGGTCGTCACGAACACATCGTGGAGGCGATCATCTACCGGGAGATCAAGGGCCAGCCTTTCCTCTTTCTTGACTACGTTGACGGGGCGAGTCTGGGCGATCTGATCGACGAAGAGGACGAGCTTTTCCCTCCGCAAGTCGTGGAATATGCTCTGCAGGCATGCGAGGGGATGAGCTACGTCCACGCGGCCGATGTCGGGTCCGGCGAGGCCGGGGTCATCCACCGCGATCTCAAGCCCGCGAACATCATGATCGATCGTCGCGGGCACGTGAAAATCACCGACTTCGGTCTCGCGAAGGTGCATGGAATGTCAACGCGTCTGACCGACGCGGGGATCGGCCTCGGGACATATGTGTACATGCCGCCGGAGCAGTTTCTCGATGCCGCCTCTGCAGATCGGACCTCGGACATCTACTCCTTCGGCGTCGTGCTCTACCGGACACTCACCGGCGATTACCCGGTCCGCGGTGAGAGCGTGGGAAAGCTCATTCACAACATCCTCGAGAGCGAGCCGATTCCGCTGACCGAGCATCGCGACACGCTGCCGGATGGACTGAGTGACATTGTCACGCGCTGCCTCGCGAAGAAGCGCGCCGATCGTTTCGCTGACTTCGGCGCAGTACACGAGGCGCTGCTGTCGGTCCTCCAGGAGGTAGAGGAAGCCTGCGCCGATGAGGACGTGCTGCGGTGTGAGGTCTGCGGCTACCGCACCACCTACCGCCACCTGTCCTGCCCGATCTGCGCCGCCTCCATGCACGAGGTAGAGCCGGCCCCGGAGCAACTGGAGGAGCCCGAGGAGCCGGAGCCCGCGCCCCCGGCTTCGACGCCTGAGCAGGTCGAGCGGGCTGACGATCTCTTTCAGCAGGCCACCGGTCTGCGGGAGGAGGGGAGGCTGCGGGAGGCGCTCGACGTTCTTCGCAACGCCATCGAGATTCGCCCGGACTTCCATGAGGCGCGCGAGGTACTCGACGAGGTCGCGCTGGAACTTGCGCGAAGCAAGGCCGACCGCCGGGAGGCCGCGTACAACTGGCCGATGTTTCGCGGCAACATCACTCGCTCCGGGTATACGCCGGAGGTCGTTGTGCCGCCGCTGATTCGGCGCTGGCAGTTCGAGATCGGCTCATGGGTGCTGAGTTCGCCGAGCGTGTCGAACGGCGTGGTCTACGTCGGCGCCCGCACGGAGAGGTCGGGAAAGGCCGGGCGGCTCTGTGCGCTCACAGCCAGGCGGGGCGAACTGGTCTGGGAGCGTTTCACGAATTATGAGATCAACACCGGCCCTGCCATCGTGCGCGGGCAGCGTCTCTACGTCGGCGCCCATCGCCAGCTGCTCTGCCTGAACGCCGCCGACGGCCAGCGCCTGTGGGGGCTGATGGTGGATGACCTCGTCGAGACGAGTCCCGGCGTCGCCGGCGAGCGGCTCTACTTCGCGGACGCATCCGGGGCGATCTACGCGATCTCCCCGGACGACCGCCGCATCGTCTGGAAGGTACACACCGGTATGCCGGTGTTCTCTTCGCCGGCCGCTTCACGGGGCGAGATTTACATCGGGTCCAGCGACTACATGGTGCGCTCGCTCAACGCCGACACGGGGGCGACCAACTGGGAGTTCGCGACAGGCGGCGAGGTCATCAGTACTCCGGTCATCGCGGACGGGGTGGTTTACGTCGGCTC
>JBNJEK010000281.1:0-5571 GCA_051745855.1 Armatimonadota bacterium | reverse complement strand
AACCGCGCAACCTCGATCCCCATCATTGTGCACTTGCCGGCGTCGGTGAAGAAATGATCCGCGCCTTCGATCGGCAGCACTTGCGCATCGAGTTCGTGATGGTCGCGGAGCACCTTGATGTTGGGAATTGAGGCGTACTGATCCTCGGTGCCGGTGACGAAGAGCAGCGGCTGCTTCACGTCCGCAAGGAACTGCCAGTCTTCGAGCGAGAGTTCATCGCGGCCGGTCGGGAAGCCCACGCAGGCGATGGCGGCAACGTCCTTCGCGTCAGCGGCGGCTTTCGCGGCCATCTTCGCGCCGAATGAGTAGCCCGCAAGTGCAACGCGGTCACCGTCCACCCCATCTTCCCCGCGCAGGAACGCGAGTGCCCCGAGCACGTCGCGCGGTTCCGTCGCCCCATCCCCGTGTTCTCCCTCAGACTGCCCGGTGCCGCGAAAGTTGAAGCGCAGCACCGCGATCCCGAGTGTCAGCAGGTGGTCGCGGATCTCCAGCACCACCGGATTGTCCATCGTGCCGCCCATGCGCGGGTCGGGGTGGCAGACCACCACCCCGGGCACCTCGAAGCCGGCCTCGGGACGGCTCGGCACGCACAGTTCGCCCTGCAGCATCGGCGCATCTTCCCCGGCCGCGGGAAATCTGACGGGGTCAGCGGTTGCGGGTGCGGGGGTGATCAGGTTTTCCTGCGCGAAGACGCAGGTGGCGAGGGTGAGAGCGAGGATGATTGTGAGCGAACGAGTCATTACGAGATCTCCCCGGAACGACCAACGGCACAGGCCGGAGCGGGGTCCGGCCTCTCCGGACGGCAACAACTACTCTCGCGCCTCCGTCGGGATCTCGGCAGGCGCGCTGGTCGCGCCGAGGGCGAGCAGCGGCAGGTAGTCCTCGGCCAGTGCGCGCTGGTAGTTGAAAAGCACGAAGCCCTCGCAGCCGAGCTTGCGTGAAGCCTGGACCTGATCGAGCACGCCCTGCGGCGTGACCTTCGGGTTGATGTCCGCGAAGGGGCCGATGCCCATCGCGACCGGCACCTTCCCGCCGGACCAGGCCTCCTGCTTGCGCACCCATCCCTGAAACTTCTCCATGTCCGCCACGTAGGTCATCGGCGCGACGAAGTCAACGAGGCTCTCGTCGATCCACGTCTTCCAGTCCTGGCCGAAGCTGTCGCGATGACTCTCCCAGTTGATAAACACCGACGCCGAGAGACTCGCGTCAGGGCGCACCTCATGCATCTTCTGCCGCACGGTGCGCAGAAGCGAGGTGACGATCTCCCGCCTCCAGTCGAGGAATCGGGCCTTGTGTGCGCCGGAAAGCACGTCCGCGGGCCACCTGCTCACCGTCACACCCGTGTCAGCCTCGAAGCGTTGCCGGCAGGTGTCGCAAATGCAGCGGTCGGTCCATGAGTAGCGCAGGTAGTCGAACTGAACGCCGTCAGCCTCGAAATCCTCGACCATCTCGAGCGCGGTGCGGATGATCTGCAGGCGATTCTCATGATTCGACGGGCAGAGCCAGTTGCGGTCGGTGCCGTCGGGCGACAGCGCCAGTCGCCCCTGTTGGCGCAGCGCCTCTTTGTGCTCGGCCGATGCGCCCATCGTGAAGAAGCCGAGGATGCGGGGATGGACCTCGACACCGTGCCGGCGGCCCGCGCGGATCGCCTCAATCAGACGGTTGGCCTTACACGAGGGCGTGGTGGGGAGGATGCGGCTCGGATAGTACGCGGCCGCGCCCGACGCCATGTAAGGAAAGACCATGTTGAAGTTTGCGGCCTTGAGCTTCGCGACGGCGTCATCCCAGCCACCATCGACCGTGTCCGAGGCCCACACGCCGCGGACCTCGGGGTTGCGCGATGGATATGAGCGGAACCAGCCGCGCTGCGCCAGCGCCTCGGCCTTCCGTGAGGCTTCGATCGCCTCATCCTGCTTCCCCTCATCAAGCAGATCCGGGATGGAGTTGAGCAGAGAGTGGGCTTCACGCACGTCTTCGCGCGAGCCGCTCAGGTGATCGCCCGTGGCGCTCTGCAATGCCGCGCTGAAGTCCGTCAGGGAGCCGTAGTGCCCGACCGGGCCGATCGATCGCGTGTCGCTGGGGGCCAGCGCGGCCCACAGCGACGGCTCGAAATGCCCGATCAGCGCGCGCAGAAGCAGTTTCAACTGCTCGATATTCGCCGGGTCGGGCGCGGCGCCGATGACCGCGCCGCGGTCTGAGAGAATGATGCCCGCCATGCTCGCGTCGAGGCCGCCGGTGGTGCGCCACGAGGCGACCGTCAGGCCGCCCCCGGCGGGCCACAGTTCGCGCACACTGCGCCGGGGGAGCACAAGGCTGGGCGGCAGGCCGGTGACGCGGTCGGATATGCGGCGGAGAGAGTGGAACTGTCCGTCCACGATCTCGCGCATCAGTTCTCCGCTGCGCGCCCCGAGATCACCGGCGAGGGCGCGAGGTGCTTCGTGAAAGACGATGAGCCGCGCGGGGCGCTCGAGAAATGCGCGCAGACGCGAAAGCTCGGCATCACTCACGCCGGGGTTGCCCGGCATGATCGCCACCGGGACCTCCGGCAGGCCCCAACTCTCGACGGTGCTGTCGGAGGTTTCCTTCCACGGGATGCCGCCCGCCTCGAGGGCGGCCGTGACCGCGTCGAAACGATCCGCGGCGTCTGCGTCACTCTCCGGAAGGTCCGGTCGCACAACCGCCACTGTCGGCACGGTCGCAGCGGCGGCCGGCGCGCCGGAGGCGATCACGAGGACGAGTGCGGGCAGAGCGAATCTCATCACATCGACTCCGGGGCGTCGATGCCGAGCAGCCCGAGCATGTTCGCCAGCACGATGCGGGTGGCGGTGACGAGTGCGAGACGCGCCCTCGAAAGCTCCGGCGCCTCATCGTCGATCACCCGGCAGGTGCCGTAGAACTGATGGAAGGTCGCCGCGAGGTCGCGTGAGAGGTGGGCGATGCGATGCGGCGCCCGGCGCTCGGCGGCGTCGAGGACCTCGGCCGGGTAGTCGGCCATCCAGCGCATCAGGCGCAGTTCATCCGGATGCTGCAGCAGCGAGAGGTCCGCCTCCTGCAGGTCATCGGTCGCGAAGCCCTGCGACCGCGCTTCGCGGAGGATCGAGCAGATGCGCGCGTGGGCGTACTGCACGTAGTACACCGGGTTCTCATCGCTCTCCTTGCGGGCGAGATCGAGGTCGAAGTCGAGGTGCGCGTCCACGGAGCGCGAGAGCAGGAAGAAGCGGGTGACGTCGGCGCCGACCTCCTCGATGAGCTGGCGCAGGGTGACGATCCTGCCCGCGCGCTTGGACATCTTCACCACCTCACCGCCCTCGGTGAGGCGGACGACCTGGTGGATGATGAACTCCGTCATGTCCGGGTCCACGCCGGCGGCGGCCATGCCGGCTCTGACCGAGGGAACCTGGGCCGCGTGGTCGGGCCCCCAGACGTAGATGCAGTGGTCGAAGCCGCGCTCGAGCTTGTCATCGACGTAGGCGAGGTCGGTCATCAGGTAGGTCTTCGCGCCGGTGGAGCGGACGAGCACGCGGTCCTCCTCGTCGCCGAAATCGGTGGTGCGCAGCCACAGCGCCCCGTCTTCCTCATACACCACGCCGCGCTCGCGCAGATCCTCGATCTTCTCGTCCACCACGCCCTCCTCGAAGAGGCGGCGCTCGGAGAACCAGCTTTCATACTCGATGCCGAGCATGCCGAGTGTCTCACGGATATGATCGACCACGACCTCCTCGGCGAGGATCGCCATCTCGTAGTGCCCATCGGGATCGTCGGCGATGGCAGCCAGCTTCTCCTCGCCCTGGCGATCGATCAACTCGCGCGCGAAGTCGATGACGTAGTGGCCCTTGTATCCATCCTCGGGCATCTCCCAGTCAAGTTCGAGAAGTTCGCGGACGCGTGCCTGGATGGAGGCGCCGAAGAGTCGGAACTGTGTGTTGTCGGGGCCGTCGTTGAGCAGATACTCGCGCTCGACGTCGTAGCCGACCGCATCAAGGAGCATTGCGACGGAATCGCCGTAGGGGCCGCCGCGCGCGTTGCCGATATGCAGCGGGCCGACGGGGTTGGCGGAGACGAACTCTATCTGCACCTTCGTGCCGGCGCCGAAGTCGGAACGGCCGTAGTCCTCGCCCATCAGAAGGACGCTCTGCACGGTGTCCTGCAGCCAGGTTGGAGAGAGGTGGAAGTTGATGAACCCCGGACCTGCGATTTCGCAGCGATCGACAACACCGCATTCGGGGAGGCGCTCGATGATGGTCTGCGCCACGTCGCGGGGGGACATGCCGGCATCGCCGGCCATGCGCAGGGCCACGTTGCATGAGAAGTCGCCCATCTCGGGCTTCGGGGGCTGCTCAAGCTGGATCTCGGCGGTACACTCGGGCAGGGCGCCACAATCGGCGCAGGCCGCGAGGGCCTGCGCAAGAAGATCGATGAGTTGCTGATCGGCCATGAGATATCCTCCGGGTGAGTTCGCGCTCTCAGCAATCCGACAGCGCGTGGGAGTAGCGGTCAGAAGTCAAGCCACACGTGCAGATGTCCGAAAACCTGGTTGATAATCCACAGGCCCACGAGCATGCCGCTGAACATCTGCAGCATTCCGCGCCGCCAGAAGCTCACCAGCGGCGGGAGGCGCTCTCCGGCGTGCTCCTTCCAGCGGGCGAGCACCGCTTTGCCGGACGCGAGGCCGGCCTCAAGCTGGCGCTCGGTGGGCTCCTTGGTGGCGAAGATCGCCTGGATGAAGTACCCGACGACGTAGCGGAACTGCCAGCCGAGGACGACAACCACCACCGCAAGCAGCGGGCTGACGCGGTAGAGCGGCTCGCCGAGCAGCAGCAGCGGAAGCAGGCCGGCGAGCAGGTTCGATCCGCAGCGGCGGTGTGCCCGGGGCATCATGCGGGCGCGCTCCTTCGTGGGCTCGCCGAAGTGCTCGATGGCCGCGATCACTTTGTGCTCGGCCGCGTGGTAGCCCGACAGCGGGGTGATGCGCATCAGCGTGAGGAAGCTGAGCAGCAGGAGCAGGTTGAGGCCGACGTCGACCCAGGGGCCGGTGCCGGGATCGACGGTTGTCTGCACCATCAGCAGCACGTGTGCGAGCGGGACGCCGTAGACCTCCTGGAGGATCCACGAGACCACGTAGGTCAGCGCCATGCCGGTTGCGCCAAGTAGCGCGATGGAAAGACCGGTGCCGACGAGGGCGATTTCGCCGCTGAGGCCCTCGTGGCTGCGGGCGTTGCCGCTGGACATGAAGACACCGCCGGGCATGGCACTTCCGCTGATCCGGGGCGGGCCGTCCTCCTGCAGGTTCGGCTGCATCCAGTCAGGATATATCTGTTGTCGGGCATGGCGGAGTATGATGATCGCCTCGTTGGCGGCTTGTATACGTTCTGTGTGCTAAGGACGGCTGTGCTGCCGATCGGGTTCTTCGACTGTTACGCGACGGTCATACTGGTGCCGACGAAACAACGAGGTCGATGAGCACTGTCGATGGCTTCGCCATCCACCACGCTCGATCGCGTCCACGTCACCGTTTGACACAATCTGCCGGTGGCCATCAGCCTGCTCCTCGCGATGATTCTCTGCAGACGA
>JBNJEK010000280.1:0-5609 GCA_051745855.1 Armatimonadota bacterium | reverse complement strand
GGAGAAAGGCTGTCCGGGCGCACTGAAGCCCTCAAACGCAATAGCAGAGAAGACGCGGAACGAATTGGAGTCCGGGCGCCCTCGCCCGGACGCCGTTCAGGGGGAACTCGATGCCTGACAGCGACGATATCATTCGCGAGTTTCGCAAGCGCCGCAGGAGGCTCCCACACTGGGATGATCCCGGGGCGCTGTATTTCGTCACAACGTCGACCGATCCTGCGTTCGGGAGCCATCTCTGCGATCGCGGGGCCGCGCAGGTAGTCTACGATTGTTTACTCTACGATGACGGGCGGCGCTACGCTCTGGACAGTTTCGTAGTGATGCCGGACCACTTCCATGCCCTGCTGGTACCAATGCCACGTCAAAATGGCTTTGTGCCGCTGTCGGAGATAATGCAGACGATCAAGAGCGTGAGCGCTCACCGAATCAACAGGTTGTTTGGTAGGCGAGGTTCAGTGTGGCTGGAGGAGAGCTTCGACCGGAGTGTGCGAACCGAGCGCGAGCATGCCAGCAAGTGGCACTACATACGGCGCAATCCGGTTCGAGCCGGGTTGGTTTCTCAGCCGGAAGACTGGCCGTGGCTGTGGCCGCAGCCCGAGTAAACGGCTGTCCGGGCGAGGGCGCCCGGACTCCGGGTGGGGGTACGCCGGGAGAAAGGCTGTCCGGGCGGGGGCGCCCGGACTCCGGGTGGGGGTACGCCGGGAGAAAGGCTGTCCGGGCGAGGGCGCCCGGACTCCGGGTGGGGGTACGCCGGGAGAAAGGCTGTCCGGGCGAGGGCGCCCGGACTCCGGGTGGGGGTACGCCGGGAGAAAGGCTGTCCGGGCGGGGGCGCCCGGACTCCGGACGGTGGGCGCCGGGGAGAAAGGCTGTCCGGGCGAGGGCGCCTGGACTCCGGACGGTGGGCGCCGGGGCAACGGCTGTCCGGGCGCACTGAAGCCCTCAAACGCAATAGCAGAGAAGACGCGGAACGAATTGGCGTCCGGGCGCCCTCGCCCGGACGCCGTTCGCAGAGAGGACGCTTCACCATGGACGTCGCAATCATCGGCTGTGGCAAGGTCTCGCGCGGGCATATCAAGGCGTGGCTCGACCGGGATGACGCACAGGTCACCATGCTCGTTGATATCTCCGAGGATCTCGCCTGCGAGACCCGCAACGAGCTTGAGTTGCCGGCGGATATCGCCATCTCCACGCGCTACGAGGACGCGCTGGAGAGCGACGCGATCGATATCCTCGATATCTGCACACCAAGCCACCTGCATACCGACCAGATCATCGCCGCGCTCGAGGCGGGCAAGCACATGGTGGTCGAAAAGCCCACCGGCTACACGCTCGAGGAGTGCCGCAGGTTGCGCTATGCGCGGATGCAGCACCCGGAGCCGAAGGTCGCGGTCGCGTACTCCCTGCGCTACTACCCCGTCAACGTCGAGGTCAAGGGCCTCCTCGTCGAGGGCGCGATCGGCGAGATCATAGCGGGGCAGTTCACGTGGAACCACCCGCACGACTTCACCGACCATGAGCCGCGATATCCGGACCGCTCCGCCCCCGGCTACGGCCTGCTGGCGGACCTCGGCGGGAAGTACATCCCGTCCTCCGAGGCCGCCGGACCCACGCACCCGTTCGACCTCGCCCGGCACATGATGGGCGGGCAGGCCGAGGAGGTCTTCGCGTACCGTCGCCGCTACGGCATCACCTGCGTGGCGACTTTCGAGGGAGGCGCGGCCTGCACGATCGTTGGTGGCTCGGCAGCAACCCAGGGCCTGCGCAACCCGACGGTGGTGCTGGTGCAGGGCACGTGCGGCACGATCGTGACGAGGATGAACCAGGCTGGCGAGTACACCGGCGTTATCGCCGACGAGGACGGTGAGCGGCCCATCGAGGCGGGATCGGACACCGGTCACGGGGACATCACGCGCACCGAGAACATCCTCGCCGCGATTCGCGACGACGCGCCCCTGATCGCGTCGCTTGAGGACTCAATCACCACCAGCGAGTTCCTCCACGCGATCTGGGACTCGTATGAGCACGGGATTCGTATCCCAGTACATTCGGCGCACAAAACCGGCTGATCTGTGTCGTTGCTCAGTCGTATGGAGCGGGGACAGTTCGCGCAGCGAGCTGACTTCAGCCGCTCCGATGGGTCTGACGAACAGGTTGCGCACTTCGGTCGGAGCCGCTGAAGCGCCTCCGCTCCAGAACAGCAACGGCACGCGACGACGCCTGGGAGGCTGTATGATGACCGATGACGGCCGCTGGATTCATCCGAAGTGTGAGTTGCTCTCGCATCACATGTCCGGTCCGTTCGTGACGCTCGACGATGGCACGTTGCTCACCATCGAGGGCAACATGGTCATGATCTCCGTCGATGACGGCGCAACGTGGACCGCGCGAAACACGCTGTACGACGGGGACGGGCCCGGCATCCCCGATGGTGGCGAGAGCCCGAAGAACCGCTCGCCGCTGATCCGCACCCGCGACGGAACGCTGATCATGGCGTACACCGACCTCGCCGAGCGCGTCTGGGAGTGGGATGACGAGGCGAAGGCGCCCTCGCCGGAGACACACTCGGAGATCTGGGCGATCCGCTCCACCGATGATGGGTGGACGTGGGACCACCGCCAGCAGATCAGCGAGGGCATCGTCTGCGTGACCGGGATCATCCAGCGCGCCTCCGGCGAAGTCGTTGTGCCGTGCCAGCCCTACCTCCGTGACCCGTGGCGCTGGATCACGCGGGCGGCGGTGACCGGCGATGAGGGCGAAAGCTGGCGGCTCGGCAATATCATCGACCTCGGCGGCCACGGGAATCACGACGGCGCGATCGAGGCGGCGATCGTCGAACTGAAGGACGAGCGTGTGCTGATGCTGCTACGCACGAACCTCGACGAATTCTGGAAGGGCTTCTCCGACAACGGGCGCTACTTCCGCGAGCTTGAGCCGAGCGGGATCGATGCCTCCTCGGCTCCGGGTTTCCTGCTGAGGCTGGAGAGCGGGCGGATCGCGCTGGTGTGGAATCGCTACGCGAGGGAGGACGGGACCGTGCCGGAGATGCGGGGCGGCGACTGCAACTGGTCCGAGCGTCCGGCCTCGATCCACCGACAGGAGCTGTCGATCGCGTTCAGCGAGGATGAGTGTGAGACGTGGACTGAGCCGGTGGTCATCGCGCGGTGCCTCGAAGGCAAGGTCTCGTACCCCAACGTCTGGGAGCGGCGGCCCGGTGAACTCTGGATCACTTCTGGCTTTCAGCCACGCCCGGCAATGTGCTTGAAGCTTATGGAGGAGGATTTCGCGGGGTAGGGTGACCGCGCGCATATGCTGATACGTGGGCACAGGGCGCGGGCGGGAATCGAATCCCAGCCCTCCAGACGGCCGGGATGCACGACGCCGTTAAGCCGGTGGATGAGCGCACCTGCAATACGCCCTGTGGGCGGGCACGTGCACCGGATCCTGTGGGACGCGCACCCGCTTTGTCCGGTCATCGCCGCGGGCGCGGGGCGCGGAAGCGGTGTGTCACGCCCAGCGAGGTGTAGCTGCGCGGCCGGTCCGAACCGTTGTCATTGAAGTAGCGCAGCGACAGTGACCATCCCTTCTGAATCTGGTAGCTGAGTGTCCCGTCCAGCACGTAGATCGTCTCCGGCCGCGTCTCTCCGTCGAGGTCCGCGTCTCCCCGGTTGGCCTTCCACATCAGGTCGGCCTTCGTGCGCAGGCGCCAGCGATTGCCCATCGGAAAATTGTGTATCCAACTGAGATCAGCGAGCGGCGCCCAACTGTCACTGTAGCCGAGATTCTGACCGGCCCCCGCCATAGCTCGCAAGACACCGCCGTCGTAATCCCAGACGCGCCCGTACCCAACGCCGAGGTCGATATTGTCGAAACCGTCGGTGCTGAAGAGCGTAGCGCCCACAACAGGGAAATCGCCGGGCGTCCACTTGTCCACACCACCGAAGACGTAGGTGAGGTCGAAATCAAGGATGTCCCGGATCGGATCATCTCTCTCGTATCGCTCTTCGTCGTAGTCGCGGTCGAGGCGATTGACCAGAAGATACATGTCGAGATAATCGTCGCCCTTGAACGCATAGTGCGCCTCACCGCTGAGGTAAATGCGCAGGTCCTCATAGTCGTACCTGTCGGTGCTGCCCCTGGTGAAGCTCAGGGACAGGCGTATGTCATCTCGGATAAAGCCCCGCTCGTCGTATGGCTCCTCCTCGGGTTCTTCAGCGTCCTCCTGCGCGGCGGCTGTGGCGGCGAGGCTGATCAGAAGCAGCGGTACGAGGATAAGAACGGAGAGTCTCACTTTGATGGCGGCCTCCTGAATCGACTGGTGCATGTTGCAGGCCGGGAAGCCCGCGACTGTCCGTGAACGTCTCGCCACCACCACCCATCGCAACTCCCGGCTTCACTATAAGACACCCGAGGCGGCGGGGGGTTCCGTCAAAATCATGCTCTTGAGTTTCGTGGGCTGCAAGCCCCGCGGCAGATGAGAATCCGTTACTACCCCAGTCGCGCGGCGAAGAGCACCCACAGCAGCCACGGCATGTAAAGCGCCATGCCCAGCACCAGCGCTATCCGAGGCTGGCTGCGGAAATGCTCCTCGAACTGTCGGTCGAGCCATTTGCCCGAATCAAGCAGTTTCGTGCTGGAGGCGAGCCATTGAACGAGGCTGAACGGGAGCAGGATGAAGACCAGACCCCACTCCCAGAAGATGATGTACACGAGAGGCAACCCTGCGATGGCCTGGATGAAGTCGAGGGCGAGGTTCTCACTGTGGGCGCCGCCCATCATCGCGGCCACCATGATCGCCCACGGAGCGGCCATCCACAGCGCCGCCCGCGAGACCTCGCGGTAGTGTGGGAGCTTCCGCATCGGCCACACGAGCAACAGCAGGCAGAGCAGATACCACGCGCCAAGCACCGCGCCGGATGTCATGTGAGGCCTCCTCGGGAACCGCTGCGGTCGGCCATCACCCCACCCCACTACCTTCCGATCCGTCGCCTCCGCTGGCCGGTGTCACAGATGCTCACCGTACCGCTCGACGGCAGTCAGTAGGTCCCATGCGAAGTAGACGAGGGCCGCGGTTACCGCGGTCAGCAGAACCACAGCTACTACCCACGCCGCGATGAATCGGGCGGACTTCCCGCGCCTGATCGCGAGGCGCAGGTTGCGCCCGCCCAAGTACGCCATCCACGCCCAGAAAGCCGCCCAGCCCACCATCAGCACTGCCACCGTGTACCCGACGATGCCAGGCATCGGCACCCTCCCGTCAGTCTCCGATCCGCCGCCTCCGGTGCCCGGCGAAGACGTAGCGCTGGCCCTTATTCGGCGTCGGCGGGAGGGGGCGGCCCTTCAGCCCTCTGCGGTAGATCCCTGTCGGCTCGCCATTACGCGCGATCACTTCGTACTGTCCGGCCTCCGGGGCCGGTTGCCCCGCTCGCAGCCTGTCACACACAGTCCAGCGCCTCCCGATACGGCAGCAACGAAAGCGACGGAAGCAACAACAGCAACGACAGCGACGGCGTCTCGATGCTGGGGCGTGGAGGCTGCGATTGTGGTGTGACGGCGGACGGCGGTAACGACGGACGGACAACGGCGCACGGGCGGGACGCCCGTGCCACGAA
>JBNJEK010000279.1:0-5633 GCA_051745855.1 Armatimonadota bacterium | reverse complement strand
TGTGCGTGTCTGTGACGAACGCTGGCCCGATGGCATCGAAAGGCAGTTCGACAATGCTCTCGTCCTCGGCGTCGAGGGACAGGCCGAAGTCCTCCTCGGCCGCGACATCCTCGCCGCATGGCACCTCCATCTTGACGGCCCAAACTCACGCTACCGCGTCTCCTGAGGCGATACCATGATCACCGAACTCCGCTACGGTCGCGACGGTCTTCAGATTGAACTTCCCGATGAGAACGTCGACGCGGTGCTGCGACAGACGCAGCTTCCGGCGCTCGGCGACCCCGTGCAGGCCACCCGCGACGCGCTCTCTGACCCGATCGAGAGCAAGCCACTCGGCGAGATCGCCGACGGTCGAGCGAACGCCTGCATCGTCGTCAGCGACATCACCCGGCCCGTGCCGAACCCGGTGATCCTCCCGCCGATCCTCGCGACTCTCGCGGAGGCCGGGATTCCCGCCGAGCGCGTGACGATCCTCATTGCGACCGGCCTGCACCGCCCCGCCACCGATGAGGAAATCCGGGAGATCTGCGGCGACGCGGTGATGGTCAGTGGTGTGCAGGTGATCAACCACCGCGCCACCAACGAGACCGAGCAGGTCCACCTCGGCGAGACCCCCCGCGGGACGCCAGCGTTCGTCGATCGCATCTACATGGACGCGGACCTCACGATCCTCACCGGCCTCGTGGAGCCGCACCTGATGGCCGGCTACTCGGGCGGCCGCAAGGCGATCTGCCCCGGGGTTGCGGGCTGCGAGACGATCATGGCCTTCCACGGCCCGCAGCTTCTCGAGCCGCCCGCGGCCCGCGCAGGGAACCTCGTGGACAACCCCGTCCACGAGGAGGCGCTGGAGGTCGCGGACCTCGCCGGCGGCGCGGACTTTATCGTCAACGTGACGCTCGACGAAGAGCGCGCGATCACAGGCGTCTTCGCAGGCGATATGCGTGCCGCGCACGAGGCCGCCATGGCCCACTGCGAGCGGCAGGCGAAGGTCGTGCTCGACGAGCCGGCGGATCTCGTGGTGACCTCCGGCGGCGGCTACCCGCTGGACCTGACGCTCTATCAGTCCACGAAGGGCATCGTTGCCGCCGACCTGATCTGCCGCGAGGGCGGCACGATCATCATTGCGCAGGAGAACGCGGAGGGGCTGGGTTCGCCGGAGTTCTCCGAGTTGATCTGCCAGGAAGACGTGCACGCGTGCATCCAGGACGCGCTGGCGACGGGCGATATCTGCATCGACACCTGGCAGCTTCACGTGGTGGAGAAGGTTCTCAGACGGTGCAGCGTGATCGCGGTCTCCGACCTGCCTGAGGAGGACGCGAAGCGCACGCCTTTCGACTCCGCGCCCACGGTCGAGGAGGCCGTGCAGCGCGCCCTCGCCGAGCATGGCCCGGACGCGCGGATCGCGGTCGTCCCCGAGGGCCCCTACGTGCTGGGCTGCCTCGCGAGCGACCCGGTGGGGCGGATGAGCGTGGGAGAGATGTTGGAAACGGCTCGCTCTTGATTCTGCCCGCGGATTGTATACAATGGTATTTGATGGTATATGAGTGCGTTTGGAGGTATAGGCAATGGCTGCTGCGGAAGTGCTGGACGTGAAGCAATGTGCCGAGTTGCTGGGGTTCTCGGAGGAGCACATTCGCGTCATGGCGCGGGAGCAGAAGATACCGGCGGCCAAGGTCGGCGGGCGTTGGCGCTTTTCGCGGCGGCAGCTCGTCGAGTGGCTTGAGGACCTCGCGATCCCGGAGCACCTGGTCGAAGAGCAGCTCCTCTACGAAGCCCGGCAGCGGCTGGCGGAAGCACGAAGCTGGCGCCGTCTGGAAGACGTGGTCGCTGACCGTGAATCATGAGTTGGGACGTCCTTCTGAGCGACCAGGCAGAGGGTGATCTGGAGCAGCTGGACGGGGCGCTTCGCGTCCGCGTTGAGAAGCGCCTTGCTCGTCTCGCGGAACACCCGGCGGGCCCTGGTACAAAGTCCCTTGCGGGTGCCCTGACGGGCTTTCGCAGCCTGCGTGTCGGCAGATACCGGGCGTGCTACTGGATCGATGATGACCACTCCGCCGTTCGCGTCGTCATTGTCGGTCACCGCCGTGACGTGTACAAACGCCTTGAGCGTCGTCGGGGCTGGTAGTCTTCAACGAGTGGAGGTGCAGCATGGCTGAGAGGGAGATCATGGATACGCGGGAGTGCGCCGAGCTTCTGGGTGTATCTGAGGAGCGCGTCCGGCAGTTGGCCCGCGAGGAGAAGCTGCCCGGCGCCAAGATCGGCGGCCGGTGGCGCTACTCTCGGCGGCAGGTGCTCAGGTGGGCCGAGTTGTTCGGGGTTCCGCGTCAGTGGATACCGCCCGTGGGGTCCTGCTCCTGAGCGCGAGCTGTAGTCATATGATTCGCGTAGACGATTGCGCGAATAGCGTTGCATTCTGCGCGATTTGCGTATATACTATTCTCGGTGATTGAGATGGAGGAGCGAGCGACCACATGGGGCGAGCGGGCGCTGAGTGAGCTATTCGGATCGGATGTGCGCGCGGCGGTTATGTCGTGGATCTGCGCGCACCCGGAGGAACTGGTCTTCGGCGCGAAGCTCGCGCGGGAGCTTGAGATGTCGCCGAGCGCGGTCGGCAAGGAGCTTGCGCGGCTGGAGGACCTCGGGATGCTGGAGGCGGCCGAGCCGATCGGCGCGGCGAAGCCCTACACGCTGAACGAGCAGTTCCCGCTGCTGCACGGCCTGCGGTCGATGTGCCTCTACGCGACGGGTGTGGTGGCGGTGTTGCGGGAGTTGTTCGCGGACGCGGAGGGCGTGGAGGTCGCGGCAATCTTCGGCTCCCTGGCCCGCGGCGACGACCATGCGGAAAGCGACGTGGACGTGCTGGTGGTGGGGGGGATTGATGACATGGACGTGTCCGACATTTGCCGCAAAGCCAGCCGCCGCACCGGACGCGAAGTCATGCCGGTCCACTACTCGGCCGAAGGCCTCGCCCGCAGGGCGCAGGAGGACGGGGGCTTCGTGAATCGCGTGCTGAACGATCATCTGACGTTCGTGAGGGGGGACGCCGATGTCCTACGAAGACTTGCTGAAGGATCAGTCGATCAAGTCCTACAGCCCGACGTCGCGTGAGATCACAGCGCTGATCGAGATCGCTCACGTGAGGTTGCGCGAGTTGCGGCAGGGGGAGTTCCCGCCCGACATCCTTTACCAGCTCTGCTACGACGTGGCGCGTGCGGCGGCTCAGGCCCTTATGGCCAGCGAGGGCTACCGCCCCAGCGGCGGCGGAGGGCAGCACAAGGTGATCTTCCAGTTTCTCGAAGAAGCCGATGGCGGCCGCTGGACGCGTGAGGCTTCACATTTCGACCGGGCACGAATGAAGCGCAACCGTGCTCTCTACGAGGAGGCCGGGCTGATCACGCCGGAGGAGGCTGATCGCCTGCTGGAGGTCGCGGGCGACTTCCTTGAGGACGTGGAGGCGCGGATCAGGCAAGGCTGGGCTCAGGGCCGTGCACACACATAGGTCCGGGAGACCACCGGAACGCATTCTCCCTCACAACCGCTGATGCCGGTGCAGGCCGCACTTCGGCCGCACAGGGGGAGAAATGGCCCACGAGTCGCCCTCAACTGAGCCCATGCCCCTCACCGCGAAGCTGTGGATTGCGGGCTTCGTCGTCATGTTCGTGCTTGCGGGCAGCGCGCACTTCGCGGCGCGCCATGTCCCGAAGACGGTGGCCATGACCTCCGTCGAGGGCATCGAGCGGCTCAGCGGTCTCGACCTTCCGCCACAGACGCAAATCATCAACGCGCGTTACAGCGCTCCCGCCATGAGTCAGGGCCGCATCGCCTGGGCTATCCTCGAAATGCCGCGCGTGGACGCGCTGGTCCTGCTCAAGTCCGACAGTTTCGGCGACACGTTCACCCGCGACGAGCGCATACTCGAAAGCTTCTACGGCAATCCGGGCGAATTCTTCGGCGAGCGCATAGAGGCCTGGGAGCCTGCACAGGCCAGGGAGGTCGCATCCGCGTCAACCGTGGACATCGGCGTCGATGACGACGCATGGGGGGCCATAGCGCAGGCTGACCTTGACGATCCCCACACAGCGACCGTGTACCTGCTGATGCAGAGGTAATGAGGACGCGGCGATGAAGTGGTTGGGCAGAAAGCACAAGTGGCTGTTGGTTCTCGCGACCGCTATTGCGCTGATCACATCGGGCGCGCTGCTGCTGCCGACGGACAGTCTGATCTGGTGGCCCGCCACTGGCGGGGCAATAGAGCGGTACGACCTGCTTTTCTCGACCGCTGAACTGACAGCACGCTACGTAGCGCTGTTCGGGTCTGCGGCGGCGGGCATACTCGGCGCCACCCTGGCCATCATCGCTGCGACGCGGGCCGGTTTCGGAAAGGCGAGCGCCCCGGTTACCTTTGTCGGAGCGCTGCTCGTTGCGCTGCATTTGTTGCTACCGCTGACACATCTGGCGATCACATCCTGAACGCGGTTCGGCGATCCCGGGAGGGAAGTTCATTGGCTGATGTCGCGGCGCTGGGCAGGCGCATCGTCGAGAATGTCGAGAAGGTCATCGTCGGGAAGCGCAGGCCCGTGCGCCTGACGCTCATCGCGCTGCTGTGCGAGGGCCACGTGCTCCTCGAGGACGTCCCCGGCGTCGCGAAGACCATGCTCGCGCGCTCGCTCGCCACCTCCATCGGCGCATCGTTCGCGCGCGTGCAGTGCACCCCCGACCTGCTTCCCTCAGACATCACCGGCGTCTCCGTCTTCAATCAGAAGGAGTTCGAGTTCCAGTTCCAGCCGGGACCGATCCTCAATCAGCTTCTGCTTGCCGATGAGCTGAACCGCGCCACCCCGCGGGCCCAGGCCGCGCTGCTCGAAGCCATGGCCGAGCGTCAGATTACCGTCGATGGCGTGACGCGGGAGCTTCCCGAACCCTTCTTCGTGATCGCCACGCAGAACCCCATCGAGCACGAGGGCACGTTCCCGCTGCCCGAGGCGCAGCTTGACCGCTTCCTCATGCGCCTGACCATCGGCTACCCGAGCTTCACCGACGAGAACGAGGTGCTGGAGCGCCTGAAGCTTGGCCACCCGCTGCGCGACCTCGGCACGGTCGCCTCCGCCGAGGAGATCGTCGAGGCGCAGAACGAGATCCGTGAGGTCTTCGTCCATGAGAAGGTTCGGCAGTACCTGGTGCGGATCGTGCATGCCACGCGCAGGCATGACGACCTCGCGCTGGGGGCCTCACCTCGGGCGTCGATCGCGCTCTACCGCACCTCACAGGCGCTGGCGGCGCTGGAGGGGCGGGAGTTCGTGATGCCCGACGACATAAAGTACGTGAGCGAGGCGGTGCTGGGCCATCGGCTGATCCTCTCCAGCGAGGCTCGTCTGCGCGGGAAGCTGGTCGAAGACCTGATCGACGAGATCATCGAGGGGATCCCCGCGCCGGTGGAGAAGGTGTGACGGCAGGGAAAAGTGAGAAGGGAAGAGGGAAGAGGGACGGCGAAGTCGTTGATTTTGTGGCCCCGGCGCCCTCGCCGGGGATTCCGTGGATGATACAAACAGCATCCGGGCGAGGGCGCCCGGACTCCGGATTGGGATGCCGATGTCACAGAAGATCAACTGGCAACGGGTCATCCTCCTGATTGC
>JBNJEK010000278.1:0-5633 GCA_051745855.1 Armatimonadota bacterium | reverse complement strand
GATCATCGCCTTCACCCGCGACCTCGCCGCACAGGCCGGGGAGGACGGGATCCGCGCCAACTGCATCTCGCCGGGCGGATTCGAGCGCGGGCAGCCCGAGGAGTTCATCCGCAGGTACAACTCGCACGTGATGCTCGGCCGCATGGGCCGCGACGGTGTCGATCTCAAGGGCGCCGTGGTCTACCTCGCCTCGGACGCGTCGGCCTACGTCACTGCGCAGAATCTCGCTGTCGATGGAGGCTTCACATCATGGTCGTAATCCCGGACACCACGGTGCTCGTCGTAGGCTGCGGATCGATCGGCAAACGCCACGCGCGCCTGCTCACCGAGGTGCCGCAGGTCGAGGTGCTGGTCTGCGACGTGCTGGAGGAGAACCTGCAGGCCGCGCTTGAGGAGGCTCCCGGCTCGCGGGGCTTCCGCGACTACGAGGA
This sequence comes from Armatimonadota bacterium, assembly GCA_051745855.1. GTDB lineage: Bacteria > Armatimonadota > Zipacnadia > Zipacnadales > UBA5352 > UBA5352. The sequence continues at coordinate 5,202 of JBNJEK010000278.1, read as the reverse complement.
GGCGCTGGCCGAGGAGCCGGATGCGGTCTTCGTCTGCACGCCGAATCGGCTGCACCGGCCCGTGGCCGTCGCGGCGCTCGAAGCGGGCTGCCACGTGATGTGCGAGAAGCCCATCGCGGACACGCTCGAGAACGCGGAGGCGATCGAGGCCGCCGCCGAAGCCGCGGACACGATGCTGCACGTGGGCTACTCGCTGCGCTCACACAGCGGCATCCGGCGGCTCAAGGAACTGATCGACGAGGGCGTCTGCGGGAACATCGTGGGCGGACGCGCGATGGTGGGGACCTACTTCACGCTGATGTGCGCGACGACGAACTACCGCCTCGAGGAAGAGAACGCGCTGATCACCGACTACACGCACCTGCTCGACTACATGGCGCTGCTGGTCGGTCCGATTGAGCGCGTAAGTGCCGAGTCGGCGACACTTGGCGACCTGCCGATCATGCCGACGCCGAACGTGTTCAGCGCGATCCTGACGCACGATTCCGGCGCGCTCACGCAGTTTCACGCCGACTACGTCCAGCACCCGCAGCGGTCGATGGCGGAGGTCTTCGGCGATGACAAAACGCTCTGCTACGACACCTCACAGTACGAGCTTCGCATCTTCCACCGCGACCGGCCCGACTACGAGGTCGAGCGCGTGGTGACCGCGCGTGATGACATCTACCGCGTGCAGATCGCGGAGTTCCTCGAAGCCATCCACGGTGATATGATCCCGACGTGCACCGCTGCGGAGGGTGTGGCGGCGCTGCGCGCGGCGATGGCCTGCGTGAAGTCGGCACGCGAGCATCGATCGGTGGAGTTGAGTGAGGTCTGACAGGAAGCTGACGGCCGTGGGAGGGCCGCACGAGCCGCGAGCGGCCGCTGTTGTTTAGCGGCGCGAGGGGGGAGGTCGGCCCACTGCGGCGTTGGTCATGCGCCAGACCGAACGACCGATGGGCCGACCTCGCCCGCACTCGCTGCGCTCGTGCGGCCTCGTGCGGCCCCTCCGAAAGGCTCACGGCATAGGGCCTATCCGCAGGCGTCCGTCCACAGTGGCTGGAGCGCCTTCGGCAGCATGCCCTTCACATCGCCGATCTCGCCGCATGAAACGTGCCTTTCGAGCACGCGGAAGATCGCGCGGACCGAATCCTCGGGCCCGACGTCCGCCGGCACCTGAAGCTCATCGTTGACCACCTCGAAGAACTCCTCCTGGCTGTCGAGAGCGCCTGAGGGCTCGGTCGCCTTCCAGCCCTCGAGAAAGAGTCCGCGGATGAGCATCGGCATCTCGGAGGAAAGGTCGGTGACCTCGCCGGGCATGAGCCGGTCGCGCAGCGCGTGGAGCACCGCGCGAAGCGAGTGGTAGGCCTTCTGCGGATCGTCAGGCCCAAGCTCCTCCATCACGTCTTTCATCCACTGATCGGACTTTTGAAGCGTTGATGCGAACGGCTGCAGTCGTGGGTAATCCATCTTCCCATCCCCTCAATCCAGGTCTGATCGGTGCTGGTACGCTTATGCACCGAGGTGCTTTGTAAACCACGCGGCCGCGAGATCCGCGACCTCTTCAAGCTCGCCGGGGCCCTCGAAGAGATGACCGGCGCCCTCGACGATCTCAAGTTCGGCGTCCGCCTGCATCTGCGTCATGGCGTCGCGGTTCATCTGCAGCACCTGCCGGTCATTGCCGCCGACGATCATAAGGATGGGCGCGGTAAACTTCGGGAGCGCCTCCTCGCCGAGATCGACGCGGCCCCCGCGGGAGACGATCGCGTGGATATCATCACGGCCGGCGGCCGCTTTGATCGCAGCGGCGGCGCCGGTGCTTGAGCCGAAGTAGCCGGTCTGAAGCTCACCGGTCTCGTCATGATCGTTGAGCCAGTCGGTCGCAAGTTCCAGCCTCCGCGCGAGCAGGTCGATGTCGAAGCGGAACTCGCGGGTGCGCATGTCCACCCGCTCCTCGTCCTCGGTGAGCAGGTCCATCATGAAGGTTGCGAGTCCGGCGTCGCGCAGCACCTGCGCCACGAAGTTGTTACGCGGAGAGTGCCGCCCGCTGCCGGAGCCATGCGCGAAGAGCACGATGCCCATCGAATCGTCGGGGACCGCCAGGTTGCCGTGGGTCGGACCCTTATCCGTCGGGATCTCGACTTCACGGCCCTGCGCGCCCCTTTTCTGTGCATCCATCACTCTCACCACCTCATGTGTATCTCTCCATCCTCATCTGTGTACTTTGATGCGCGCGCTGCACCTTCCTGCAGGGAATCGCCATGTGCCGGGCAGGCTTTCTATCAACGGTGAGGATTTGGCTTTGTCGCAGCCGGAGGTCGGAGTGAGGTCCGGCGGGGCGCGAGGATGTCGGCCGGAGCACTGAAAACGGCGTCGGGCGTGGGCACGCCCGACCTCCGGACGGCAAAGGCAACGCCGGCGGCTCGCATGCACTGAAGCGAGGCTGATCTCGCTATCCCTGGCTATTGATACCCTGTCGGGCAGGTCTGCCCGCGCAGCCCGCGAATACCCTCACGGTCCCGGAAGCGACCGGATGTTCTCCCGCATACAAATGTCCATCACCAGAGGTGCTCCTGATGCAGTCACTCAACATCACCGTCCGCGACATGAGTTCGCTCAGCACCACCCGCCCGGTCACCGGCGGAGTGCCGATCGCCGAAGGCGCGGCGCCGGATGGCGTTACCTTCACGCTCACCGATGACGCCGGCTCCGACGTCCCCCTGCAGGCTGAGGTGATCGGCCGATGGAAGGATGGCTCCGCCCGATGGGTGCTGCTGGATTTTCAGTCTGCGCCACCGGCCGATGGCGGAGCGCAGTATACGCTGACGTGGGGCGCTGCAGGCGCCGCGGAGCCGGAAGCCGGGTGCGCGGTGTACAAGGACGGGCACAAAATCACCTGGGGCGACAGAATTATCCTGATCGGCGGGGACGAAGGCCTGCTGAGCATCGATGACAGGATCGACTGCGATCTGCTGGCGCTCGACGCCGAGGGCGATCCGTGCGATGTGGAGGTCCAGTCTGTCGAAGTGCTTTCAGGCGGCCCACTGCGGGCGACGATCGAGCTTCGCGGCGACGTCTTGCGGCCAGGCGGGGTGCGCTGGTTCAGTTTCCGCCTCCGCATCTCGGCATATGCCGGCCTCGAGTGTGTGCGATTCGAGCCGCTCGTCATGATGGACTGCGACGAGGGGCTCGTGCAGGAGATCGGCGGGATGGCACTCACGGTCACGTCCACTGCCGACGCAGAGAAGATCTCGATCGGCACGCACGACGGAAGCACCGACGCCCGCACCCTTCTGCAGGTGACAGATGAGAGGTACGAAGTGGACGGCGAGGCCGCCGAGGGGCGCGCTCCCGGGTGGCTGGAGGCGGACGGCTTCGCCATCGCGATCCGCGACTTCTGGCGGCGCTGGCCTTCGGCCATCGGCGCGACAGACGATGGTCTGGCGGCGGAGCTTCTGCCGGCGAATCCGGACCCCGCGGACTTCGAGCAGATGGAGCCGTGGTGGAAGTATCAGTACTTCTTCGGCGACGAGCACTACCGCATCCGCACCGGGCAGGCCCGCCGCTGGGAAGTCTGGCTCGACCTCTCGGGCGACGGTGACACGCTTGCACGCGCGATCGACCGGCCGCTGATCCCGATCGCCGACCCCGCGCAGGCCATCGCCACCGGCGTGTGGGACGAGATCGTGCCCGCCGGGGAGGCCACCGCGGAGTATGACAAGTGGGCCCAGAAGCTCTTCGATGCGTTTCAGGACTCGATCGAAGAGCAGCGCGACTACGGGGAGATGAACTGGGGCGACTGGTACGGCGAGCGGAAGGTCAACTGGGGGAACATGGAGTACGACACTCCGAACCAGCTTCTGATCCAGTTCGCGCGAACCGGCGACCCGGAGTACTTCTACGCCGCCGACGCCGCCGCCCGGCACTTCGCCGAGGTGGACACGGTGCATCACATCAACGACGACCTGTGGGACCACTACTGCGACATCACCGGCGGCACGAAGCGCGGCGAAGAGGGCCCCGCGCCTGCATTCCCCTACCGCCCGGGCCTCGTCCACCAGCACACCATCGGCCATGTAAGCGGCCTCGTGGCGGAGGACGTCATCCGCGAGATATTCCTCGAGCATGAGATTGGCCGCCCGCCGAACCCCTACCTGTGCCTTGGCGCCACGAACCTCGGCCACGTCTTCGCGCAGGGCAACGTGCGGCATCACTTCCTTACCGGCGATCCGTTCATGCGCGAGACCGTGGAGACGGTCGGCGACAACCTCGCGCAACTGGTCGAGGACCGGGAGTATCAGTTCATGGGCACCACGCATTGCGGCCGGGTGACCGGTTGGACGATGCTCGCGCTGGGGGCGGCCTACGAGCTTGGCTGGGCCGATCGCTACGTGGACGCGATGCGCGTGCTGGCCGAGGACGCGATGGCCGACCAGGACCCGATCTGCGGGGGCTGGCTGATCCACCCGATGGCCCCCGATCACTGCGTTTGCGAGACCGAGCGGCACACGGGGATGGCGGGGTTCATCACCTCGGTGCTGATCAACGGGCTTTCGCGCTACTACGAGCTTTCCGGCGACGAGCGGCTGCCCGACAGCATAGACCGCGCGGTGACCTTCCTCGACGTGGACACGTGGTACGAGCAGTGGCGCGGCTGGAGTTACACCTCATGCCCCGGGACGGCATTGCGAGGGGTCAACCAGCCCGGTGTGACGATGATGGCGCACGTCAACGGCGTGCGCTTCGGCGAGAACCCCGATCACCTGCGCATCCTGAGAATCGCGTGGGACGAGAAGTTCGGCAAGCTTCTGAATGTGATCACCAGCCAGGGCTTCGGGAAGACGTGGACGAGCACGATGTACGGCTGCGCGGAGACGGCGGGGATCCTCGCGAGGCGAAAGTGAGGGGTGGGGGGCGGCGGTAGTTTGCCGTCAGGCCTACCCTTATGCACAAATCGAAAGATCGTCGCTTGTCGTTGGAGGGGCCGGCCCGAAGGGCTGAGGTGCGCGTCGTCTGCGCACCTCAGTCGCCTGACCGGCCCGTCGTTCCTGCGGCCCCGCGCCAATGTTGTGCTCGCGCCCGGCAACGATCCCGACGGATTTCGGTGAACGCGTTTCGTCAATTCTGCGTATGAAGCAACGACGGGCCGGTCAGGCGACTGAGGTGCGCAGACGACGCGCACCTCAGCCCTTCGGGCCGGCCCCTCCAACGACAAGCGACGAT
>JBNJEK010000277.1:0-5667 GCA_051745855.1 Armatimonadota bacterium | reverse complement strand
GCGCATCGAGCAGTTCTTCACGGTGTGGGAGGCGGGTTGGGAAGACCTTACGCCTGCGTCGGACTTCAACACCTTCGCACTGCTGCAGCGCACCCACGAAGAAGTCATCCACACGCAGTTCCTCGCCTGGCTCTTCGACCGCCACGGTGACCACGGCCAGAGGCACCTCTTCATGTCGGCTCTGCTCGACCTGTGTAGTCTGTCACCGCGGGATGACTGGGAGCGGGGCTATGTGGTACGCCCGGAATTCGCGCGGGCGGAGGCGCAGATCGATATCATGGTCGCCCGGTGCTTCGACTTCCTCATCTACATCGAGAACAAGATCAACGCGGGCGACCAGCGCCGCCAGGTGGACAGGGAGTTCCGCGACATGCGCCGGACCGGTGGTGTGATGCATGTGCCGGCGGAGCGCCAGGTGGCCGTTTACGTGACGCGGACCGGACGCGACCCCACCAGCGGGGACACGGATCGATGGCTCTGCATCTCGCACGAGCAACTCGCCGCGGCGCTCCGCCCCGCGCTGGAGCATGTGAGCAGCCGCCGCGTGCGGTTCATCGTCGAGGACTGGATGAGGACCGTCCGATCATGGAGGCAGTAAGATGGACTTCTCCGAGGAGAGCGAACTGCTCATCGAGCACTGGGACACATTTCAGGACGCGAAGCGGGTTTACGAGCGGCTCGAGGAGGATGAACTACCAAAGCTGCTTGATTGGATCGCGTCAAGCGTGGAGGATGAGCCCTGGTCTGACGGATGGCACCGACGGGAAACGCGTCGCAATAGCCTTGTATACAGCAATCCGAACTGGATCGGCAAGGATGACCGCACGGTCGGTGTGGGGGCTTACAGCATATCGCTGGACACGCTGTTCAGCCCCGACGATCCTCTATTCCTGCACGTATGGGTGTGGAAGTTCTACCCCGAACTCATCGACAGACTGCTGACGGAGATCGAGGAGCGAGGCCTGCTGACTGTCGGAGAGGCGGACCACAGGGGCAACAATGTAACGGTAGTCAAGATGCCGCTGCCCACATCTCCACCGGTCGCCCCTGAGGACCTTCCCGAGAAGCTTCGGCAGCAGGCCCTCCGGTTCTTCGAGCACTATCTTCCGGTACTCATGTCGCTCGATGACGTCATCCGCGAGGAGCTTGCCGCATGTTCCAGTGAGTGAAGCTCCAAGAAGACCACGCACATGGGCCAGCTTATGGAGGGAGACGAATGCGGTTCTCCGAGGAAAGTGAATTGCTGATCCAGCACTGGGATACATTCCAGGACGTAATGCGCGCTTATGAGCGCCTGGAAGAGGAGGAAATCCCGGAGTTGGTGCAGTGGATTTCGCGAAGCATCGAAGATGAACCGTGGTCGGATGGTTGGGAACTGAGGGGTGACAATCCCCTTCGAGTGAGATACTACAACCCCAACTGGATGGTTGATGATAGCACTGTGCTCAACGTCGGGACCGGGAAGCTCAGGCCGAACGCGCTGTTTGGGTCAGACGATCCCCCTGAACTTCGTGTACTGGTCTGGGCAAAATACGGCGAATTCGCAGCGCAGCTTCTGGAGGAAATTGAGCGTCGCAGGCTACTTAAGATCGGCGAACCGGAGCATAACCAGGTCAAGGTGAACATCATCTATTCGCCCATCCAGAAGTGCCCGCCACGCTCACCGGAGGGGTACGCGGAAGCCGTACACGGGCAGGCGCTGGCGTTCTTCGAACACTACCTTCCGGCGCTCATGAGCCTCGATGACGTGATACAGGAGGAACTGGGAAGATACCGCTCCTAATGAATCACATTCCCGGTTCCCGCTCCACCGTCATCGCCATGCGGAAGCCCACATCATTACACGTCGCGCTCGGGTCCTCGAAGGCCTGGAACCAGGTGCGGGCGGCGTCCGGGCCGTAGCCATACGCGCCGCCGCGGATGATCCCGCGCTCAATCGGCTCCCAGCGAAGCTCCAGCGGCGGGCGCGGATCGGTGTAGATGTCGCTCACCCACTCCCACACGTTCCCCGCCATGTCCATCGCGCCGTACGGACTGGCGCCGCACGGGTAGCTGCCGACCTCCACCTTTACGCGCGGGCCGAGCACGCCGCACTCGATCCCCCGCGCCTCAAGCCGCTCGCGCGCGGCCGCGTCGAGGCGGCCGATGTTCGCACACTCGGGGCGGAACTCGTTGCCCCAAGGCCACTGGCGGGCGTCGCTCCCGCGCGCCGCCTTCTCCCACTCGGCCCCGGTCGGCAGGTATCCGCCGCGGTCTTGACAGTACTCCAGCGCCTCCGGGCGGAGAACCGCGGTCACAGGCATATCCTCCTCGCCGGGCGGGTATTGATGATCGGGGAAGACCTCCGCAAACTCAGCATTTGTCACTTCGTGCTCATCGATGTAAAATGCAGGTAGAAAGACGCGCTGAAGCTCCGGAATGTCGTCGGAGGTATCGGGCGAGTCGGTGCCCATCCAGAAGTACCCGGCGGGCACGAGGACCATCCCCTCCGGCGGCCGCTCGTATTTGGCGTTCATCAGCGCCATCCGGTGTCTCTCGATGGCCAGCCAGCGCGCGGCGATGACCGCACAGACCAGCACAACGACCATGCTCAGCGCGAACCATGTGCGTCGCCATCTCGATGAGAAGAACCATTTCGCGTTCATCACGTCTTATAGGACGTATGCGGGCGTGAGCGGTTCGCGTCCGGTCAAAGTCGCGTACCGCTGTTGGAGGCAATGATGCAGGAAACCGAAAACAGACGCTCGTTTTTGAAGAAATTCGGGCTCGCCGCCGCCGGAGTTGCGCTCGGCGGCGCTGCGCTTGGTCTTACACCACAGAACAACTGGATAGAGATCACGCGCCCACGGATCGCGATCCCCGGACTGCCGGCGGCATTCGATGGCGTTCGCATCTGCCAACTGACCGACATCCATCACGGCCCGTTCCTCGCGCTGGAGCATGTGCATGACGCGGTGGCTCTGGCGCTGGAGCAATCGCCCGATATGTTCGTGCTCACCGGCGACCTCTCGCACAAGAAGGAGTGGTCGGTGCCGCCGGTGTGGGATGCGATGGCGCCGCTGGAGGCGCCGCTTGGCTCGTGGGGCGTGATGGGAAATCACGACTGGTGGCACGGGATCAGGGCCAGCCGTGATGGCGCGAAACACGCGAAGATCGGCATGATCGACAACCGCGCGGTGCCACTTGAGCGGGATGGCGAGCGGATGTGGATCGCCGGAGTGGGCGACCTGTGGGAGGACAGGCAGGACCTGCAGGGGGCGCTGCGCGACGTCCCGGCCGACGAGCCGGTGGTGTTGCTGACTCACAATCCGGACTACGCCGATGAGATGCATGATCCGCGCGTGAAGCTGATGCTGGCCGGTCATTCGCACGGCGGCCAGGTCCGCCCGCCGCTGCTGGGCCCGCTGGGGTTCGTCAACAAGCGGAAGTACACGGAGGGGCTGGTGCAGACGGAGGCATCGCAGGTATACATCAGCCGCGGGATTGGCATGGCGGCGGTTCCGTTCCGGCTCAACTGCCCCCCGGAGTTGCCGATCTTTGAGCTTGTGAGGGCGTAGCGGGAGCCTTCACCCGAGCAGCAACGGGGCTTCGCCAGCGTTTACTATTTTGCATGATTTACTTGCGAGTAAACCCTGCAATATAGTAAAATGAGAATATCATGAACAGCAACAGCCTGAGCCGTGAATGCGTCGAAGCCGCGGTCAGCAAGCTTTTCAAAGATCTGTACAGAGCCGTCGATGATGTTGAGATTGAGTTGACGCCAGCACGGGGCAGGGAGAAAGACTACGATCTGATTGGGGAACTCAGAGTCGAGACCGAGAGCTTTCCCCTCGCCATCACGGTGAAGACGGGTGCATCGCGAAGAGTTGCGGCAGAGTTGGCTCAGCGCTCCGCGATCTCGCGCGGAGGGACGCTCCATGTTCTTGTGGTCCCCTATATGTGGCCCGGTGTCGCTGAAACTGCGAGAGAACTCGGACTCGCCTACCTCGACCTCGCTGGAAATGCCTATCTTCATCATGACAGTATACACGTCGATATCCGAGGCAGAGAGGCTCCTCCCTCACCAGATAGAGAAGTGAGCCTCTTCTCGCCCAAGGCAAGTCGCGTGATGCGCGTGCTCCTGCATGACCCCGCTGCCCCTATTGCTCAGAATCGGATTGGCGAGACGACTGGAGTGTCATCCGGCTACGTGAGTCGCATTGTGTCCGAACTGGCAGCGGCTGGATATGTTGAGCGAACTGAGGCCGGGGTGCGAGTTGTCGATCCGGATGCACTTCTCGATGAATGGACCGCAGACTATGTGCGCAGGCGCATCAGTTGGACTTCCTGGCAGTGCCTGTCCGACGATGTTAAGGCCGCCCGACTCACCAGCGCGGTTCGGGAAATGGGCGCGAGGTGTGCATTGTCGGGTCTGGCGGCCGCTGCAATGCTCGTCCCGCACAGTTGGGGGGGGGCCGTGCAAGTCTACGCGGAGGAAGATGCTTTGAGTGCGTTCGAGGAGATGGGCGCTGAAAGAGTTTCGGGTATGGGCAATCTTCTCGTCAATTCGCCTCCATGGGATGAGGGCGTCTTCATCAATACGCGCACAGTCGAGAAGGTTTGCATCGTCGATCCGCTGCAGATATACCTGGATCTATGGCGGCTCGGCGACCGAGGGCAGGAAACCGCTGAAATACTGCGACGCGAGCACCTGAGCTTCTGATGTCTGCCTACACTGAGCGCAGCAGGGCCATCTCGAGAGCAGCGCTTGTCACCGTGTGCCGCATCCTCAAAGACTCCGAGACAGAGTACCGTGTCATCGGCGGCTGCGCGGTCCTGATGGTCCTCGAAGACAGCGCGGGCGAGCGCGCGTTTGACTATGTGGGAACTTTGGACGTGGACATCGCCACGGGGGATCCGCAGTCACGGAATGCGCTGGAGCGCACACTGCTGGACGCAGGGGCCCGGCCCGATCCTAACGACGCTGACCGTGTCTGGATCCCCATCAAACTTTACGGCGAGCAGATGGAAGCACCGGTGGATGTCGTTGCGAGCCAACTCGTCATGATAGCCGAAGCCTCCGGGGATATCCCGGCGCTGCCACTGCCGGCTCTCCTGCTCAGCAAAATGCGCCCATATGGGAACAAGGGCGCTAAGGGAAAGGACGGCTATGACGCCTATATGCTGCTTGCGCATGCAGCGAGCAGTCCGGAAAAGATCGCCCGCGCAGCGATTGAGGTATTACCCCGCGCACTCGCCGAAGAGCTTCTGAAGCTGACGAATGTGTTCTTCGTGATGAAGCGACGTGCTGCCCGCGACGCCGCAATGCTACTCCGCGATTACCACGGGGTCAACAGGAACGAAGCGCTGCGCGAAGCCGTCCATCTCGCGCAGCGCCTGGTTCAGGAGTTACAACGACTCCTCGGCGCCTAAGTATTCCGCCCTCGCGCCGCCACTCGCCAGACGTCCTGCACCACGCCGTCACGGATCGCGTGGATCCAGTCATAAAGGTTCAGGCAGGTAGGCGCTCTCGCGGGAATCACCTGCAGCTTCTCGCCGATCGCCAGCGGCCGCGACGCCTCCGACACATCCACGAAGCCGTGCTCGTCGTTGATCTTGTAGACCTTCGCGCCCTCCACGTCCGGCAGCCAGCCGTAGCCGTCGGAGTAGTCGCCCACCTGCTGGGAA
>JBNJEK010000276.1:0-5710 GCA_051745855.1 Armatimonadota bacterium | reverse complement strand
GGGATGCCGATGTCTCGCGCGAAGCACTGCATGGTAAAGGTCTTGCCGGTCCCGGGCGGTCCGAGCAGCAGGATGCCCTTGGGGACGAGGCCCCGGCGACCCTCGCGCAATGCGCGGACGGTGTCGAGGAGAAGCTGCTTCTGCTTCTCCACGCCCGCGACGGCGTCGAGGCCGAATGGCGATTCGGTGAACTCTACGAGATTGCCGATCTCGGTCCTGATCGCGTCGCGCTTGTGGTCGCCGACCTCGGCGAGGCCCAGCGCGCGGTTCTCGGCGTGCGCAGAGCGGACCATCGCGGCGATCTGCCCCAGCGTCATCCCGTTGGTCACCTGCGCGAGCACCTCGCGGGAGATCGTGAGGTCGCCGCTGTCGGCGGGTGGGCCGTCGTCGTGCGTGGAGCTGTCGAGCAGGTGACGGATATACGCGAGCCTCTGCCCCTCTTCAGGAAGCGGAACCTCGACGATCGAGGTGCCGCCGCCGCGCGAGTAAAGGTCCTCGTGGACGTCGGCCAGTGACTCGGCGATCATCATCACGAACGAGTTCCGCTTCATCAACCGCGGATCGGTGGCCAGTGAGCGCACGGTTGCGAGCAGGCGGCGCTCATCCGCGCTCATGAAGCGGTCCTCCTGCTGCGGGAAGACCTTGTCCACGAAGTCGATGACCAGCGCCACGCGGCTGCGACTCATGAGATATTCCTGCAGCACCGGGATCGCCAGTGACGGCTGGTAGCTGTCACGCATCGCGAATGCCGGCTCACCACGGGCCGCGCGGATCTCGAGGAATGATTTGAACTCGCGCTCATCCTCGGGAGTGGGGAAGTGTATTCCCTGGCCGATGTCGTAGAATACCGCGCTCTTGTTGCCGCAGAACGCGCGGTGGATGAAATCGGGCAGCGGGTAGTACTCGCCGCGGAAGCGGACGAGGTCGCGAACGCCGTGGAGCAGAAACACCGAGGCCGCGCCGCTGGTGAAGTCGGCGCGGATCTCGGCGGCCCATCCGGGCTCCGCGGGTGCGGTGCTTTTCGCTGGCATGGAGGTCGGGCTCACTCCTGCTGCTCCGACTCGGTCTGCTCAGCCTGCATGCGGGCCTCAAGCTCGCGCATCTCCTCTTCGCTGACCCCCTCGGTGATATGCTCGGTGGAGCCCTCCGTGGCGACGGTCTCCATCGTGCGCTCGGCCTCCTCCTCAGGAATCAGGCCAAGTTGCCGCTGGTACTCAACGTACTCCATCTCGGCCTGCTGGTCGGCGACGTCGAACTCCAACTCCGAAAGCTGCGCGTCCATCGTCTGAGCGGCGACCTCCTGCCGTGCCTGCGCCCTCGCGAGATCCTCGTCGATCTTCTCGGTCATGCGCTCGAGGGTGTCTGACTGGTCGCCCACCTCGAATGACGCCATCGTGGATGCGATCTGCTTCTCCACCTCCGCGCGCTTGGCGCGTGAAAGCTGCCGCTTGGCCTCCTCGATCTGCCGCTTGATCCGCGCCTCATAGGTTGCCCGCTGGCGCATCATCTGAGCGGAGTTTTGCTTCGCACGTTCGAGTTGCTGCTCGAGGTCGGCAAGCTCGGCCTTCGCGGTCTGCAGTGAGCCGATCAGGCGCTTGGCGAGGTCCTTCTTCTCTTCGCCCATCTTCACCGCCATCTCCACCTTCGGCTCGAGGTCCGCGACCTGCTGGCGCCTGCGCTCCACGTCCATCTCAAGCTGCTTCTCATGCTTTACGACCTCTGCGACCTGCGCGTTGAGCCTGGGCATGGTGTTGCGCATATCCTCCATGTACTGGCGCAGCAGCATCTCCGGATTCTCCATGCCGCGGATCATCCAACCAAACATCGACCGAAAGACTGCCTTGATGCGCTGCCACATGCTACGTCACCTCCGAGTGTGATCCGGGCGTTTTCGCCCGGCTCTGCGTGCGCTGGTCGGGTTGCGCAACATCTTACCGATCGGACGTCCTACAACGTCTCAGTCTCGGTCCGCATGACTTCCTCAATGGCCGCCACGCTGGCCTTCATCTCCGAGATCTTGCGCTCCGGCGACTGATCGTCGAATGTATCATACTCCATCGGCGCTCCCGCCGCGAGGTCCATCGCGCGATCGGCCAACTCCCCGGCCGTCGCTTCAAGCGACTGGAGCGTCTCGCGGGAGCGCGCGAGGCGCTCCATCAGCCGCTCGCGACGCTCGGGGTTGGCCGGGCGCTCGCCTTCATCCTGCCGGGTGGCTTCGAGATGCCTGTGCAACATACCCGCCCTCAGCCCAAGTGCGATCACCGAGTCACGAACCTGCCGGGCCTCGCGCTCGATGCTCTCGAACATCGGTCGCTGCTCGGACGGGACCGAGTGGACCGCGTCCTGAAGGTGGTCGAGGGCCGTTGTCACGCCCATCAGGTCCGCCTGGATGCTCGGCGGAAGCGCGCGGACGTCCGGCGCTGACCTATCAGTCGCGCGGCGACCCGCTATCACGCCTGTGGCCACGGCCCACGCCAGCGCCCCCGGGATCGCAAGAAGCAGATGGACCACGCCGGCGATCACGGTGCCCACCGCCAGCACCACTGGCAGCGGGTGCCGCATAGCCGCCGGAAGTTGGCTGAAGAATGAACCTTCGGATGACGCGGCCACAAGCTCACCTCGGATCGGCTGAGCACACTGGAAAGCATTTCTCCGGTGTGTCCTCGAACACCTGCACGTCACTGTGGCCGTTCGGAGAGGCGATGCCTCGCGATAGTCGATCGTTCTTACCGCTCTCTTTTCGCCACCCGCTACCGCCCGCGCACGCTCACGTCCATCTCCGGCACGCCGACGATCTCGTGAGTCGCGGAGGCGAGTTCGACCTTCCCGTCGCTCTCATCGATGCGGCGCAGGACCGCCTGGAAGATCTCATCGCGGATTCCGCGGCGGCGCTTGTAATCCACCACGTAGCGGAGTGTGAACTCCACCCAGTTGTCGGTCGCCACCAGCGTGACCGCCGGCTCCACCCGCGCGGGCTCCACCCGGTAGCGGCGCAGCATCCGCTTCCAGTGCTCGTTGGCGTACTGTGTGTAGTCGCTGACGATCTGCTCCGCCGAGTCCAGCAGAATCTCCTTCGCCAGGTCGTAGTCGCCACCGTAGCGAACCGGTAGCTTCAGCTCATCCCACAGGAACGGGAAGTCCATCGAGTAGTTGTACACGGCCTCCTTGAACACGAACGAGTTCGCGACCAGCACGATTCGGCCGGTGTAGTTATCGCCCTGGATCCACTCGCCACACTCCATCAGCGTCGTGCGCAGCACGCCTACGTCGATGACGTCGCCCTTCGTCCCGCCGAGTTGCACACGGTCGCCAACATGGAAGAAGTTGCCGAAGGATATCGCAATCCATCCGGCAAAGCTCACTATCACCTCCTGCAGCGCGAACGCGATCCCGGCGCTTGCAACGCCCAGGACCACCGCCACCTGGCCGAGGGAGTCGCTGAACAGCAGCACCACGTAGATGATCAGTAGAAGCCAGCCGAGTGTGGACACGGACTTGCGCGCCCGGTAGCGCGCATCGGGGTCCTTCACGTAGCGGTTGATCGAGCGCTGCGCGAGCCTGATTACGATCACAGCCACGATCACGGCCGCCAGTGCCCACAGCCCCCTCACGACCATCGGCCTCGAGAGTAACTCCTCCGCAGTCTCGTACATTCCCTTGCCCTCCCACAGCGCGCCCTGGAGCCTTCACAGGAGTGTTCGTGACGCGCGGGAGCGGGGCCTGCCGACAGGGGGCGCGCTCTGGCGTGCGGCCGGCCGGCCGCGGGTACCTGTGTGTAAATGTCAGCGAACGACAGGCGAACCGGCGCGTCTTCTCAGAAGGACTCCCCGCCGCCGCGACGAAGGTATGCTCTCCGGACAGTGGCGCATCTCGGAGGCGACGTGATGCGGGTATACATCGTGACCGACCTTGAGGGCGTGGCGGGGATCAGCCAGTGGGATCCGCGCCATCAGGGCGACACGCCCCATGCCGCCTTCAAGCGGGAGCAGTTCGGCCGGCTGCTCACCGAAGAAGTCAACGCCGCCGCCCGCGGGTTCTTCGCCGGAGGCGCCACCGAGGTCATCGTCAACGACGGCCACGGAGCCGGCAGCACGATGGACCCTGCGCTTTTCGACGCGCGAATTCAGGTCTTCCACGGCCTCGAGCGGCCCAGTTACTGCACCGGCCTTTACGAAGCCTGCGACGCCATCGCCAGCGTCGGCACACACGCGAAAGCGGGCACCACGCAGGGGAACCTGCACCACACGATGAGCAAAGACGTGCGTGACTACTCGCTCAACGGTATCAGCGTGGGAGAGACCGGTCTGCAGGCGTTCCTCGCCGGGTACTACGGCGTGCCCTATGTCTTCTGCGCGGGCGACGAGTGGGCTGTCCGCGAGATGCAGGATCTTGTCCCCGGCTGCGTCGGAGCGGCGGTGAAGTTCGGCACAAGTCGCCTCTCGGCACTGACGGCCGCTCCCGAGTGCGCCCGCGAGATCATCGAGGAGGGCGCGCGGCTGTCGGTGGAGCGCATCGGTGAGGTCGAGCCGCTCTCGCTCGACGCGCCCGTGGTCTTCCGCGAGGAGCACGAGGAGCCGGTCTTCGACCCGGAGAGGCAAGCCGACAGGAAGCATATCATCGACTGCCGCACGCTGGAGATCGAAGGGCCGACGATCAAGCAGGTGCTGGATGTGAAGTACAACTATGACCCGGACTGGACGCCGATCTGGAAGCGGGAGGTGTAACGCATGCGCTTTTACCTGATGACCGATCTCGAGGGCGTGGCCGGGGTCTGCCGGTGGGAGAACCGCGACGATGACGGTCCGTGGAATACTCTCCGCAGGGCCCGCCTGAGCCGACTGCTTGCCGGAGAGGTCACCGCGGCGATCGACGGGTTGACTGCCGCGGGTTTTGATGACATCATCGTCAACGACGGCCACGGCGCGGGTTCGACGATCGACTACGAGATCGCCGACCCTCGCGCGGTGTACTACCACGGCCTTGAGCGGCCGTTCTGGCTGCCCTTTCTCGACGAGACCTGCGACGCCACCGGAGCCGTGGGTGCCCACGCGAAGGCGGGGACGGAGGGCGCGAATCTGTCGCATACAATGAGCGGCGCGATCCGACGCTGGACGTTCAACGACATCGAGGTCGGCGAGACCGGCCTGCAGGCGCTGATCGCCGGGCATTTCGGCGTTCCGTTCGTCTTCGCCGCCGGCGACGAGCACCTCTGTCGGGAGATGCAGGAGCTTGTTCCCGGCTGCGTCACCGTCGCGGTCAAGCAGGGGACGAGCGCACTCTCCGCGCTCACCACCGCGCCCGAACGCGCCCGCGAGTTGATCCGCGAGGGCGCAGAGCAGGCGGCCGACGCGATCGAGCGAGTCGAGCCGCTGACGCTCGAGACGCCGGTGGTGTTTCGCGATGAGCGCAAGGAGCCGACCTGGGACGAGGAGGATCCCGGCGAGGCCACGCGCGTGATCAACGCGCACATTCGCGAGATCGAGGGCGAGGACCTGATGGACGTGTTGATGAAGATGTACCCGAGGTACGAGCGAGACTTCCGACCCGAGCAATGGCGCCCGGGCGTTCGTGAGTAGGTGCGGAACGCGTCGTATGCCGTTAAGGAGGGGCGGCCCGAGCGTCGCGGTTGTTTGCGACGGGAGGGTGACCCCGCCCCCGGGCGGGGTCAGCTTCCTTGCCCGCCCGCCGTTTGTCGTCCGGAGAAGAAACG
>JBNJEK010000275.1:0-5717 GCA_051745855.1 Armatimonadota bacterium | reverse complement strand
ACGCGCCGCTGTCGCCGGAGGGCTGAGTGCGGTTGGAACTGATGCCTTCAGCGCGATGCACTGAAACAGACCTCGTGCCAGGACCCGCGAGCCGATATCCCCGATGATTCGATCGTGGAAGCCGTGGCGTTGATCGCTGGCCATGAGGAGGATATCCGGTCGCTCGGCCATGGCGGCGGCTCCTTTCGGATTGCGATCAGCCCGTGGATCACCGGTCGATTGACCGGCAGGGCATCCATCGCAGAGGTGACCTCTGGACGGTTCCCCGCCGCTCGTCGAGTGATGTTGAGCGAAATTGCAGCGTAGAACGCGATTCTGCGATGAATTATCAGTAATCTGACCGGGATGCAGGACGCATCTTCGACGAACCACTCACCGCTCGAGTGCTTCGATGGTCACCGTGCGGCTTGTCGTCTCTCCGCTGATGACGTCCGTCGCGGTCAGGGTCCACTCTCCGCTCATATCCAGCGGGAGCCGGAAAGACGCCTCGCCGCTGCCCCCTGCAGCGACCGTATTACGGGCGAAGGGTGGCAGCACCTCTGCGCCCCGAGTTAGCGTCCAGTGCACGACGTGGTCGCCGGGGGTTTCGTCCCTCGCGGTCAGGTTGCAGCGAGCCGTCAGCAGCCCGCCGGCCTCCACACGCGCCGGACAGTCGAGGGTGATGTCCGTCACGCGGTACGGCAGGAGAGCGTAGAGGCGGGCGACGCCGGTCGCGAGCGCGGCTTCAATCTCATGGGCCTGACCGAGGTACTTCTGCGCGCGCATGTCATAAACGTGCGCCTGATCCGGCAGATGGATGACCGCCGGGGAGAAGTCGGTGTCGTCAACGCTCATCTCACCGCCGCCCCGCCAGTAGCGCCCGCCGAAGTAGCGTGGCAGCACTCCAAGGTAGCCGATAGGGCCACGCTCGAACTGCACGACCTCCATGTACTCACGCGCAGTGCCGTCGAGGTCGAGCACCGTCGCAGGCGGCGCCACCTCTTTGCCCATCAGAAGCGACCTGAAAAGACTCTGCCAGCCCCTCGCGGTGTCTTCCTTCGCGGAGTAGCGTTCGACCGTCTCGCCCGCGACGCCGGACGGCTGGAACTGCCGGTACTCATCGACCAGGAAGTCGCAGTCGATCCGCTCGCCTTCGCCGACGGCGGTTCGATCCCAACGCGTTTCGAGCATCGCGGGGTCGAGCGGCTCCTCGCGTCTCTCCCACCTCAGCGCCTCCACGTCCGTGCCCTCTCGGGGTTTCCCGTGCTCGGTGAAGGCGCCGGATGGGCCGAAGTTGATAACGGTGCCACCCGCGCGGGCGAATGCATCGGCGGCCGCAAGCTGAGCGTCTGAGAGCGCAAGGGCGTCCAGCAGCATGAAGACGCGATAGTCGCCCTCGGCGAGGGCGCCCGCCTCAAGCTGCTCGCTGGAGATGAAGTCGAACTGCAGACCGATGTCCTTGATGATCTCCGAGGCGGAGGTCAGGTTCGCCAGCGCCGGCCGTCCGAGCATCTTCGCCAGGTGGATGCTGCGCTGCGAGTAAAGCAGCGCCAGCGGCGCCGGCGCGCGTTCGGCGGTCAGCAGCGCCTTCGCGATCCCGCGCTTGAGTTCGGATACTTCCTCGATATGCCAGCGCGCCCGGTTGGTCAGCGTCAGGTCCGGCCGCACGTAGCCGCCGAGGTCGCCGCTGGAGGCGGAGTAGATCGATACCCCCTGCATCCCGCTGAAGACCTCCAGCCACGGGAAGTATCGCGCCATCACCTCGTTTGTGTCCGCGTAGTCGTAGCCGATGAAGCTGGTGAGCATGTCGCCGGGCTTGCGCCACGAGCGGATGCACTCGCGCTGCAGGCCGTCGTAGAAGGTCAGGTGCGTCAGCGTGTTCATCAGCCGCCACCAGTCGAAGCCGATGTAATGCGCCGGATCGCGGGTGCCGGAGATCCCCACGCGGTTGTGCGGATCGACGGTCTCCCCCGCCCTGAGCGCGGCCATCAGGGTGTCGGCGAAGAGCCAGTCGCCGAAGACGCGTTCCGCAAGGCCCTGCGCCAGCGGAGCCTCCTCACCGAACTGCACGTCCTCGAAGGTCGCGAAGCTCGTGCCCCACGCCTCGTTAAGCGCCTCCGCGTTACCATGGCGGTCGCGAAGCCACTCGCGAAAGGCCGCCAGCGTGTGCTCATCCTCGCGCAACGCGTACCCGCACTCATCGCCCACTGAGTAGTCGTACGCGCCCCAGTCATACGCATCTTCGACCCTGGGCCGGATCGTCTCGAGGAATTCCTCCCGGAACCCCGGCGCCGCGAGGTTCATCTCTTCGTAGCGATCAGCGCCTTTGAAGAAGATGCGGTACATGTTCTCCGGGCATGGGCGCATGCCGTGCCGCGGGTAGCCCGGTGGGTGCCCCGCAATCGCGAAATCCACCAGCAGATCCTCCTGCGCCGTCAGCATCGCATCGCCCCAGTGGCGCTTGCCGATGTACGATCCGTAGCTCGCCCACAGCCCGACTTGATATTCAGCGAGGTCCTCGGGCAGCACCGTCGGCAGCAGGCGGAAGCGTTCATCCACCAGCCGCTGACCATCCGTCAGCGTCACATGCAGCATGCATGTGAGCGAGCGGGACAGATCCGTCGACAGCGTGAGCATGGCCTCGGGCCCAGCCTCGGCCTCCGCAACCGCGATGAGACCGTCGTACTGGTCGCGTAACTCCGCACGCAGCCTCAGGCCACCAGCACCCTCGGAGCGCACCGTCACGCCCACATCCTCGCCACCCTCGTAGCGATTGGCGTCGAGTGTCAGGTCAGTGATGCTCGGGCCCTCGACCTCGACGAGTGCGCACCGCCAGTCGATCTGCCGCCCTTGCTCGTCTTCAAGCCACACAATTGCGCAGTGAGGGCCGGTCTGCAGCGGTTGCTCAAAGCTCAGAGCCGGTGGCGCAGCCTCGGCGGTGGCTACCTCTCGCCCATGCTCATCCAGCAGCACGCCCCTCAGGCGCGCTCCATCGCCCGCGATCGGTGCCGTCAGCGCGATGCCCTCTGCCCCCACCCGCTCAGTCTCGATCCCCTGGATGATCGCGTCGGCCTCGCCGTGCGCAGCCCAGCACAGCATCTTTACGAGATGCGCGGCGTAGATTTCCCATGCCGGGAAATCCTCAGGCGTGTTGCGTCCGGGCATCTGCGGCCAAAGCGCCGAGTTCATCTCCACGAAGCGCTCACCGTCCGCATTCTCGTAGCGCCATGCCACGACGCGCCCCTCGCCGACGGTTCCCGCCCGGACCTCGCCGAAGGCGCCATCCCGCAGATCATCCAGCAACGGGAAGGGCATCGACTCCAAAGGCGAGTCGATCACCGGGAATGCAGGCTCAGGAAGTTCGTTGAGCGTGGCGCGCAACTGGTCCGTCTCCCCGCGCGGATGCACCCACAGTAGATTCATCCCGCCACGCACGCGCTCCATGATATGCGCCTGCGCCTCGGGTCTGAGCAACCCCCAGTCAATCCCCGCCAAAAGCAGCACGTCCGGGGCCTCCTCAAGCTCCTCGAGCAGGTCCTGCGTGCGGAAATAGCTCATCTGCGGACCCTGTCGAAGCAATGAGAAGATCCGCTGATTCATGCCAACCCGCTGCTCAAGCTCCACCGGGTCGCGTCCGAGCGTAAACTCCACCACCGTAAGCACGTCCGGCCTGCCGCCGGCAGGATCCGGCGCCCAGTCAATATGCGGTGTCTCAATATCTGCGCTGATCGGCGGGATCATGCTGAAGGGATCCTTCGCCTCCATGTACGCTCGCAGCGCGATCGGCTCTCCCGTCATCTCTACCGAGGCCGGGTCGAACTCCCCGGAGTGGACCATCAACTCCGTGACGCAGATCAGGCCCGAGCGTGGTGAGCCACCAGGCCGGAGCGGCGGCTGTGTCAGCGTGAACAGGACATACCGCCCGGCGGCGCGGAAGGCGGGGCTGCGCGACAGCATCGTGTCAAAGTCATCGGGGGCGACCTCCAGGCCCTCACCGGCATCCCATGAGGTCACATCGAAGAGGCGGTCCATCGTTTCACCGGCGCGCACGATCACTGACGGCGGGTGTGCGGCCCGCCCGTGGACTGAGGCGATGGAGACGCCGGAGATGGGCGTGACAGACCCGAGATCAACCAGCACATCGATGGTGTCACCCGGTCCAGATCGCCATGCGAGAGTGTTCGCGCGCGTCCAGAACCCGCCCCGCCAGGTCCCATCAGTGAGGATCGTGAGATCGCTCTCCTGCGAGCGCCCGTAGCTGCGCCGCGTGAGAAGCTCATACTCCACGCCCTCCGCGATGTTGTCGGGCGCTTCCTGAGCAAATACGCTCGTCGCTACCAGCGTCGCTGCCACAAAGATCGTCCACTGAACTTTCATCGGCGTCTCCTCACTCATCGCTGTAAAGAGGGCCTCGAAGCCGTCGAGCATGATCGGTGGCCGCTACGAGATCCCTGGTGATCTGTGGTACATGCTCCGTATCAACCCGCACGCGGTCGGAGATGTACCGCGACAGGTGGTCTGTTCTGCCTCCTGAATCGTGATACGCGCGCCCGGGCTAACTCCAGGACGCGCGTATCGCATTTCCCCGCACGGTCGACCGATGATAGACCCCGGCATACCCTGAGGTATGTCTCGGCTCCGCAACTGCGCGGACAGTTCATCCGTGTTATGGGTACTGCATGTTGTTCCTGTTGGCCATCGCCGCGCCCTTCGACATGCCCTTGGCGTGGCCGTCAACGAAACCGAAATTGGCCGTTTCGTTGTGGTCGTACCGGGTGGTGGAAACCCAGGCCCAGCGATACCATCCATACTTGTTGCCGTTGGGATGATGGTAGCGAGTTTCGCCAATATGCACACATTCACTTGGCCGCTCGATCGCGGCCTCGTTCATATTTGAGAGACGAGTGTTCATACCGTAGTCGACGTAATAGGCACTTCCCCATGATGGGACGGTCGATGAGCCGGGACACCGCCAAATGGACTCATACTCCCTGAGATAGTTCGACACTGTATCAATGTAAGGCTCCAGATTCTTCGCCCAAATGGAGTAGTAGCCGCCAGCCTGTCCGACGCGAGGATAGGTGCCGTCATAGTCCTGCCGGTACATTACGAAAGAGAGACTGAGCTGCTTCACGTTCGAGAGACAGCTTGTTTGTCGCGCCTTCTCCCGTGCTCTTGCAAAGACCGGGAACAGAATGGCGGCGAGGATCGCAATGATTGCGATCACCACCAAAAGCTCGATGAGCGTAAAGCCTCGTGTCCTGTGCATGGCGCGTCACCTCTCTATCTCCTGGAATCCGGACTGATATTGACGAATACCACCATCACCTTAATGACGTTCTCCATTCGTGGCAAAGTTACCTTCATAGGGTCGCATTTTTTTTGCGGGGTGAGCAGAGTCTTCGAAGACTTCCGCTATGCCCCTGATGGCTTCGCACGAGGACGTTCACGGCACTGGCGACGTCGCGGCGCCTGGCGTGACGCGAGTTGACTTGCTGCTGAGGACGCGGCGTGAGGCTGGCTGCCGGTGGGGCTCCGGTCGGGCTTCGCCCTCCCTCCGCCCCACCGGCATCGAACACCCACCACCCAGCGCCAGGGAGATCGCTCATCCGAAAGTGCAGAAGCCTCTTGACACAACTGTCGCCGAAACGGCAATCACAGAGTCGTACGCAGCCGGATAGCCTACAGCACCGGCATCATCGCCGGCGGCCGCAACGAGCAGAATGCCTCTCCCGGAG
>JBNJEK010000274.1:0-5736 GCA_051745855.1 Armatimonadota bacterium | reverse complement strand
GTCGAGGGCTTCCGCATCGTGACGCGCGATGGGAACGTCCTCATCGCCGGACAGGACACCGCGGAGGGTGAGCGCACCGCCCAGGGCGGGACCTCGTTCGGCACCCGCCACGGGACCTACGCGTTCATCGAGCAGTTCCTCGGCGTGCGCTGGCTGCTGCCGACGGAGATCGGGACCGACGTTCCGCATACGCCCACGATCACCATCCCTGAGACCGACATGATGGACGCGCCCTTCTTCCCGAACCGCCGGCTGCCCTACATCCAGGCCGGCAAGGACGCCGTGGACACGTGGGTGGATCGCCAGCGCGTCGCGCGGGGCCACGGGCCCGAGGGACAGTCGCTGCAGATCTTCCACGGGCACAACTTCCGCCGCACGATTCCCCCCGAGTTGTTCGACGAGCATCCCGACTGGTTCCCGATGTTCGACGGCGAGCGCGTGCCGCCGACCGGGCGGTACAAGCTCTGTCTGACCAACCCGGACCTGATCGAAGCCTTCGCGCAACAGGCGATCGAGTACTTCGATGAGCGGCCGGACGCAGTCACCTTCTCGCTCTCACCGTCCGACTCGGGTGGATGGTGTCGCTGTCCGGATTGTGAGGCGATGTATGAGACCGATCCGGAGGGGAACCTCTCGGTCACCCCCGCGGTGCTGCACTTTTATAACGGCGTGTCGCGCATCGTCGCGGAGAAGTACCCGGACAAGGTTCTCGCCGGGTACGTCTACGCCGCCTACGTCTACCCGCCCTCCGAGCCGATCCCGCTGGAGCCGAACTTCTTCCCCGTCTGGGCGCCGCACATGGACTACGGGTACACGCTCTTCCGGCCGGAGCTTCAGCAGACGTGGGAGACGCTGGCGCAGCAGTGGACCGATCTGACCGACAGGCTCATGTACTACGACCTGCCCAACCGTCTGAGCAACCAGGCCGGCGCGATCTGTCCGCCGGGGCTGGAGATACTCGAGTTCATCTACCCGCGGCTCAAGCAGCACGGGATGCAGGGCGTGTACGTCTACGGGGAGCCTGCCTGGGGCGGCGGCGGACCGAGCAACTACCTGCTCGCGAAGCTCGCCTGGGACCCGGACGCCGACGTCGAGGCGCTCTTCGTCGAGTACATCGAGCGCAGCTACCACGCGGGCGCGCCGGAGATCGAGGCGTTGTACCGGCTGCTGGATGCGGAGATGAAGCGACACTTCATCGAGAACGACGACGCGCGCTGGACACTCACTCCGAAGATCATGCGTGACGTCTACGCCCGCAACTTCGATGAGATCGAGCGCCTCTACCGCGCCGCCGAAGCGAAGATCACCGACGAGAAGGCGCAGCAGCGGCTGGAGTGGATGGGCTGGAACCTGGCGATGTTGCACTGGAACATGCGCCAGTTCGACATGCTCGACGATCCGGAGGCGTCCAGCTTTTACATGACTGACGCGGACTTCTTCGAGTGGCTGAGCGAGCACAGGGACTCGCCGGCGATCAACGCGCCCAGTCCCTCGACCGGCTCGGCCGACGTGCAGCAACTTGCGGTTGCCGCCGCGGACGATCTTCCGAACGCCGAGGCGGTCGAGCGCCATCTGCTGCGCGGTGACCAGCACCTCGTGATCCAGCCGACCGAGGACGTCACGACCATCAGCTTCAGCAGCATCACCGCCCGCGGGCGACTGCTGCAGTACGTGGTCCTCGGCGCCGATGGCGCCGAGATCACCTCCGGACTGGTCAGCAGTGAGGTGCCGATCGAGCTTGACGCAGTCGGCTCCTCGCATTACCACCTCCTGATCACCGCCGGTCCGGCGACATTCCGCGTCGATGTTGAGGGAGGCGCCTGGGCGGCCTCCAGCGATGTGGACAGTAAGGGCCTGCACATGCTCGGGAAGGCCGCGACCCCGCTTTACTTCGAGGTCCCGGAGGGCGTTGAGGCCTTCCACCTGTCACTCCAGGGGACGCCACCGGGCGAGACGGTGCTGGGGACGCTCATCGCTCCGGACGGCCGCGAGGTGGAGAGCTTCCGCGCCGTCGAGCGGCCGATCGACCGCAAGCAGGTGGCCGTCGGCCCGAATGACGCTGGATGGTGGAAGCTGGTCATCGAGGAGGCCGAGGTCGGAGTGCTCGACGACTACTGGGTGATGCTCGGTGATGAGATACCCGGCTGGATCTCCATCGACCCCGAGGCGGCCCTCAGCGTCAGGGAGCAGTAGGGGGCGCGGAGGCGGCGACCGTTCGTCGCCCGCCCCACCGATCGTTGCAGACTGGAGATTGCAATGTCTGAGATCACCGTCGTGTTCGGATTCGACATGGAGACGGACGTGGGGAGCTGGTCGCCGTGGTACGAGGGCGTCCGGCAGGGGACGCCGAAGCTGCTGGAGTTGCTCGCTGAGCGCGACGCCACCGCGACGTTCTTCTTCACCGGTGACGCCGCGAGCAATTTCCCGGAGATCGTGCGTTCGGTTGACGAGGGCGGCCACGAGGTCGGCTGCCACTCGCTTTACCACGAGACCGTGGGCGATCCGCTCTTCGAGATTCCGGGCGAGAACCCGCTGCTGCCCGAGGAGGTGCCGCTGCGACTGCAGACCGCCACCGACTGGGTCGCGGAGGCACTGGGACGGCAGCCGATCAGCTTCCGAGCGCCGCGACTGTGGGGCTCCACGCCGATGATTAACGCGCTCGAGGACCTCGGCTACGTCGCCGACGCGTCCTACCCGCTCTACTTTTACGAGGACCGACTCGCACCCTATCACCCGTCCGCGGATGACTGGACGGCAGAGGGTGACCTGTCGATCCTCGAGATCCCGAACTTCGCGGACATGAGCATCGACTCGCAGGACGAATACGGGCGCGACCGCGACCAGTGGCCGCTCTTCCGCACCGAGAGCGCCGAGGCGCTCATGGAGCACATCGACGGCTTCATCGGCTATGTCGAGGAGCGCGGTGAGCCGGTGGTGCTGTGCTTTTATTTCCACCCGTGGGAGTTCGTGGAGATGCCAACCGAGATGCACTACGGCGAGGGCTCGGTCGTCCCGGATTACTTCCTCGTGAAGAACTGCGGCGACTACGCGCTGGAGCAGCTTGGCGTACTTATGACAATGCTCAGCGATCGTGGGGCGGAGTACACGACCGCGGCGGGGCTCGCGGAGACGTGGGGGTAGTCGTTCCGTGGCATGGGCGTCTCGCCCGTGCGTCGTTCAGTCGTAAAGCCGTTGCAGTTGTGGCCCCGGCGCCCTCGCCGGGGAACGGCGAACAACCCCTCGCGGGGCGCGAGAACCACAAGGATAACGACTGGACGGCACACGACACAGGCCGTGAGATGTCGTCTATCTCCCGGGGGCCGGCCTCTCCAACAACGGATAAGGAGCCAACTCACATGCCAGACGGAAAGCGCACATGGATATTCCCCGACGGCGACCTGCCGCCGGCCGGTGACGAGGACCTGCCGCTGGAGGGGCATGAGTCGCTGATCGTGCTCAACACCGGCGACAGCACCGCGCAGATCGAGATCGACGTGTATTTCGAGGACCGCGAGCCGGAGATCGGCCTGAAGGTCGAAGTCCCCGCGCGCCGGGTGAAATGCTTCCGGGTGGACAAACCGCTCGGCGACCGCGGCTTCAAGGTGCCCTTCGGCCAGTACGCGCTGCGCCTTCGGTCGAGCGTGCCCGTGGTCGCGCAGATCGGCCGCGCGGATGTCCGGCAGGAGAAGCTCGCGTACTACACCACGATCGGCTTCGGCCAGTGACGTCATCGGCTCCGAAGTCGTTAAGGAGGGGCGGCCCTCGCGACGCTGTCGTGTAGCGGCACGAGGGTGAGGAGATGCGAGCGTGGAGTTCGCGTTGTTCGCGAACTCCCAACCCCGAGCGAAGCGAGTGGGTCGTCGTGTGCGAGCATCGACGAAGCTTCCCTGCCCGCCCGCAGTTCGACGCGCCAACGACCTGATCGCCGCGCCCCGAGGTGAATGTGATGCGACTTGCCGACACGATCCCCTTCTCAACTGACCTGCGCTCGCCGATCTGGACGGAGATCGCCTTCCGACCGGGCGCGACCGCCCAGCCTGGCGACGTCACCATCGACGCCTCGTGGGCGGTGGTCCGCGACTCCGATGAGCCGGCGTCGATCTCCTCGAGCGATCTGCTCACCGACGTGCTGCGGCTG
The DNA here is from genome assembly GCA_051745855.1 of Armatimonadota bacterium. Classification (GTDB taxonomy): domain Bacteria; phylum Armatimonadota; class Zipacnadia; order Zipacnadales; family UBA5352; genus UBA5352. The sequence goes on along the minus strand of JBNJEK010000274.1, from coordinate 1,598 downwards.
TCATACTGCGTGCCGATGCGCGCGGAGGGGCAGCGCGAGATCCGCCTCGTCGTCGATGAGAGCGTCGGCAAGCATCCTGAAGCGCACCGCCTGTCGGTCTCCGAGGAGCGCATCGAGGTCGCGGGCGCCTCAGCGGTCGGCGTTCTCCACGGGACCTCCCGCCTGATCGCCCTGATGCGCGAGCGCGGCGGCCCTTTCGTTCCGCAGGTGACCGAGTCGCGCTCGCCGCTTTTTGAGCACCGGATTCACCGCTCGGCGCTCTCACCATTCTACGTGGAGGAACTCACCGGCTACGTCGGCCCGCCGTTTGAGAGCAACTGGAAGACGCGCGAGTGCACCTACCCGGCGTACATCGAGGATGATGCGGGGCCCGACGAGTTCTACCACGAGAACGTGCTCCTGCGGCTGGCGATGCACGGCTTCAACGGCATCTGGATCCGCGGGGCGCTGCGCAAGTTCGCGGAGAACTCTGCCTTCCCCGAGTTCGGTGAGGACGCTGAGACGATCTGCGCGGAGCTTCGTAAGCTCTGCAGGCGGGCCGCGCGCTTCGGGATGAAGGTGTACCTCTACCTCAACGAGCCGATGGGCCTCGACGAGGACGATGACTTCTGGCAGCGCCACCCGCAGGTCAAGGGCCCGCTGTGCCACCTCAAGCCGGTCAACTACCTCTGCTCGAGCACCGTCGAGGTGAAGACCTACCTGCGCGAGTCATCGGAGTACGTCTTCGCCAATGTCCCCGAGCTTGCCGGCGTGCTGCTGATCACCGCGTCGGAGTACCCGAGCCACTGCTGGTGTCACACGCGCGTGCCGGGCAACGCCGAGCAGCTTGAGGAGATGGTCGAGAGCGGAACGATGTGCCCGCGCTGCGCCGAGCGCACGCCGCAGGAGGTCATCGGCGAGATCGTCGGCCTGCTGCGCGAGGGCATCAGGGCGGCGAAGCCCGAGGCCGAGATCGTCGCGTGGAACTGGTCGTGGAGCATGTACGAGGAGGACCCGCAGCGCGGCGTGCTGGAGGCGCTGCCCGAAGATGTGATCGTGATGGGCGACTACGAGCGCGGAGAGATGACGGAGGCCTGCGGCTTCGAGTACAAGAACGATGAGTACTCGATCAAGGTGATCGGCCCGTCGCCGCGCTTCACCGGCGTCGCCGACTTCCAACGCGAGCGCGGCCTGCCGGTCTACGCGAAGGTGCAGATCGGCACCACGCATGAGAACCCGGATGTGCCCTATCTGCCGACGCTGCAGAAGATCGCGCGCAAGTGGCAGACGCTGGTGGAGGCCGGGGTCACCGGCATGATGACCTGCTGGAACTTCGGCAACATGCCCTCGCTGGCCACAGAAGTCGCGGGCGAGATGACCTTCGCGCCACAGCCGCCGGTGGAGGAGGCGCTGATGTCGGTTGCTACGCGGCACTTCGGGCCGGACTCGGCCGCCGACATGGTGGCAGGCTGGCAGCGGCTTTGCCGAGCGCAGGACGACTTTCCGACCTCGATCCCGGTCATGTACTACGGGCCGATGTCGAGAGGCCCGGCCTTCCACTTCGTATTCGATCAGATCGACCAGAAGTTCCCGCGCTCGTGGCTGCTCGACACCAACCT
>JBNJEK010000273.1:0-5745 GCA_051745855.1 Armatimonadota bacterium | reverse complement strand
CATCGAATATCTGCGCGTCGACCTGCCGGCCGGAGCGGTGGACTTCGACGCCAACCCGAAGGGCGCCTGGTGCACCGGCCCGGGAATGTGCCCGGCGGTAGTACGCTGGACGCTGCTGCGTTACGACGACGGCTGGCGGCTGTGGACCGCGGACGGCAAGGCCCGCCGAGGCACGATTCACGACTTCAAGCTCGTCATCACGCCCGCAGGCGACACTGCCGTGGCCGAGGTCCACCCGGACGTCAACACGCGCTGGACGCAGCCCTACCAGCCCACCTCGCGGGTGAACATCGGCACCACCGACGTCGATCGCTTCGACGCATGCGTTCAGCCTGCGGGCGAACTCACCCGCGACGAGCGCTTCGCAACTTCGAGCCCCGAGCGCGTGGAGGGCGTATCGGTCAGCGGCGACACGCTCATGCTGAGCATCCCCGTGGAGCGTGACGGCGTCTACCTCGTAAGCCTGCTGGCGGGCGATACGGAGCGCGAGATCGGCCCGTGCGTGCTGCAGGCGGGCGTCGGCGAGGCGCGCGAGACCGCCGCGGTCGCGGCTGGCGACTACGCCTGCTGGGTGACGCCGGGTCGGGCGGTCGATGGCGAGGTCACGGTCACGCTCAGCGGCGACGCGCGTGTCTGCGCGATGCAGGCCGCTCCGATGATGTTCGCCAACGAGGACTATCTGCTGGATCGCGGCTGGTGGGTTTCCACTGACTTTCATGAGGAAGACGACCTGCCGAAGTAGAGGGAACGGCGGTCGCAGGCAGGTAAGCAAACGGAAATCGCGTCATGTCGTTCGTGGCACGGGCGTCCCGCCCGTGCGTCGTTCGACCCACCGCAACCCGCAGGTCCCAGCGAGGTCCGGAATTGAAAGCAGACGCATCGGGGGAACAGCGCACGGGCGGGACGCCCGTGCCACGTGACGACAACGACAACCGCGGGCGGCCTTATGTCTTTCCGTCGTTGGTAGGACGGGCTTCCAGCCCATCGCCTTTTCATCCACCGACCTCGGGAATACGAGTTCCCGCCCGTGCCACTTAACTGCAACGACAACGACGGCCGGCGGAAACCCGGCCCCAGATGAAGATAAAGGAGATAAGCCATGCTCCACGCAGGTTTTCACGTCGCAGACATCACACCACAGATCGGCGCAGTCGGCCCGGGTGGCTTTGCGCCCGCGTACCGCGACGGCGTTCACGACCCGCTCCGTGTCCGGGCGGGGACGCTCCTGAGCGACGACACGGCGCTGGCGCTCGTCGGCGTTGACGCGGTCTCGCTGAAGACCGAGGACCTCGTCCGCGCAAGGGAGATGGCGGCCGATCTCTCCCCCACCCCCGCCGGCAACATCATCATCGCCGCCAGTCACACGCACACCGGCGGCCCCGCCAACGATGTGCTCGGAAGCCCCTCCGATGAGCACTACCGCGAGCAGATCGTGCGCCAGATCGCCAGCGCAGTCGCCGAGGCCGCGCGAGAGGCCGTCCCGGCAGAGGTCGCGTGGGCGTCGGGCGTCGCTGAGGATCTCGCGTGGAACCGCCGCTGGCACCTCGCCGATGGCTCGCAGGGCACGCACTGCGATCCGGCCGATGACGATGTCATCGAGCGCGCCGGACCTCAGGACCCCGAGATCCTGCTGCTTGCCGCGCGGGATCTCGACGGCCGCATGCTCGGCTTCGTCGGCAACTTCGCCTGCCACGTGACGATCATGGGCGGCCCGCATTTCTCGGCCGACTACCCCGGCGCGTGGAGTGACGCGATGGAGGCGGCCACCGGCGCGCCACTGGTCTTTCTCAACGGCGCGATGGGCGATGTCACGCAGGTCAACAAGGAGGCCGACACGCCGCAGAAGGGCGAGGAGGGCGTTCGGCGCTTCGCGCGCAAACTCTCCGGCGAATCGCTCAAGCTCCTCGCCGAGATGCAGTTCGAGGGCGATGCGCAGATCAGTGTGGCCGGCGAGTCGCTGGCTCTGGCCTTCCGACGGCCTGCAGAGGAGCAGCTTGAGCGCGACCGCGAGATGGCGGCGGAACGCGCAGAAGACGACTACTCGCGCGAGGCGGTCTTCGCGCGGGAGCGACTGGCGCTCGCGGAGCACATTGAGGCGACAGGAAAGGAGCCCTGCCCGCTGATTTGCGCGCGGATCGGGGACCTCGGGATCGCCACGGGCGCCGGGCAGATGTTCTGCGAGTTCGGCCTTGACTGCAAAGACCGCAGCCCATTCGAGCACACGATGTACGTCTCGCTGGCAAACGGGAACGTCGGCTACGTGCCGACACCCGAGGCGATCGCCGGTGGCGGCTACGAGCCGACGCTCTGCCGGGGCAGCAAACTCGCGCCCGAGGCGGGCGGTCAGATCGTGGACGCGCAGGTGCGGCTGCTCGAGGAGCTTGCGTAGGCGCTCAGAAGTCCAGCGCACCAGCCTTCCATCGAGCGCGCATCTGCTGGAGCAGTGGCCAGTAGACCTCCGTCCAGTGGCCGTCCAGCAGCCCGTCTTCTCCCGGGAAGACGGGCTGTCCCTGAACGCTGCGGGGGTACGCCACCATGCGTTCGCGGCCGTTGTACCCGAGCATGATGCGCGTCTGCTCGTCATCAGCGACGTCCCAGCGGTCGCCTTTCATCATCCCGATGGCGTTTGAGAGACGGTAGCCCGCCGCCACGTAGCGCACGTAGTCTGCATCGGCGCCCTCGGTGACCCGCCCTTCCCCGCGAAGTGTAATATCTGCGTACGCGTCCACGAAGGGACACCAGAGGTCGTAGCCGCCCAGCGGAGCGCCCTTGGATGAGTGCAGGTAGAGCGGACCCTCGGGGAACGCTTCGCGCGTGAGCCTCATGACCTCGTATGACTTGACCCAGTCGGTGAAGTACACTCCGTCGAAGAAGACCCCGTGAAAGCCGAACTCGTCGCGCAGATCGGTCATCTGCGTCATGAACGCGTCGATGCTCTGATCGACGTAGTAATGCGGGCTCATGTACACCAGCAGCTTCACCCCGAGGCGCTCGCAGGTAGCGATGATCCGCCGCAGTTCCTCGGGCTGCTTCGCGACGTAAGGCCCGGTGTGCGGCGTCGGCTGCTCGCCCGCCCAGATGTTCTCGTGCAGGGTGATGAGCCTCACGTAGCGACTCCATGTCTCCAGCGCCGAATCGGGCGGATAGCCTCCCGTGTGCGCAAGCTGCCAGTCGAATGACTTCTCCCAGTCGAACTCGCGCGGCGGGTAGATCGCCACGCCAAGCAGCATACCCCTGCCGAGCGACCAGCCGGCGCGCCAGCCCGACTCGGCGAGGTCGCCCTGAGGCTCATCGTATCCGACGACCAGCCCCGATCCGCCGGGCGCCCACGGAAAGACGCAGACGCCCCCCACATCGTCCGTCACCTGCACATTGCCGCGCTCAAACTCCGCCCACTCGCCGCCGACACGGCCCTCCGCCTCCACCTCTGTCGAGTCATCGGGCGCAAGCACGAGGAGGCCGTCGCACTGCACGCCGACCTCCAGCAGCGGGCTGCGCAGTACACAGACGCTCTCGTCCGACCGCAGCACTTCCATCGCGCCGGGCGCGGGCTCAACCGTCAGCGCGATCATCTCTCGATCGGCGCCGATGCGCTGCCGGCCCACGATGGTGCCCGCTTCCGCGTCGATCTCCCAGACCGCGCCGGTCGTCGTCACGCGATGACCGGACGCGGTTGCCTCAACGTTCGTCACCGCCATCTCCAGCGAGCCCGGCGATCCGCGGAAGGTGACTGCCTCTCCGGGCTCGCGCTCAATCGGGGGCGGCGGAAGGCGTTCGAGCCTGACCTCGTCGTACCACACCGCGCCGACCGCGTTGCTGGTGATCAGATAGGGCTGCAGCGCGTGAGCGCGCGGGCTGGTGACGAACTCGACCTCGACCTTTCGCCAGTCGCGTTCGCCCGGGTGCAGTTGCGCGAGGCCGTGGTAACGGATCGTATTCCCCTCGGCGTCGACCTCGCGGACGCGAGGCCGACTTTCCCCTTCGCCGAGCGCTCCGCGCATCCACACGCTGAAGTGGTAGCGAATATTCGGCTCGGCGGGGATATCCTCGCCGCGGACGTAGTGGAAGTTGAAGAATTCAAGTTCCGGGTGGCTGTCGATCCGCAGGGACCAGTCGCCTGTGTGCGCGACCTCGCCATCACGCGTGATCGGCTCACCGCGCTCCTGCCATCCGTCGATCCCCTCCTCAAAGCCCGGATTCTGCACGAGGTTCGGCCCGATCTCGACGGCGAGGGTGGGGAGGGTCAGCGCCAAAAGGATCATCCCGCAGAACAGCAACGACACAGGCCGGAACGGGGTCCGGCCTCTCCGGACGGCAAAGGTGCTCATCCTGCGCATCACTGCTCCACCTCCACCGGCCAGGTCATCGGAAGGGATATCATGTCAATCAACCCTCAGATCAGACGTCGTGCGCCCGGTCCCCTTCGCCCGAAGGGGCGGCACGTCCTCCATGTACGCGAGAAGGGCCGGCGGAAAACCGCCGGCCCGGAGGTGCAGGGTGTGCGAAGTCAGAGACGGTCCTCAGTAGGCCCTGAGGGCGTCAAGGTCGGTGAGTTGCGGGATGGATTTGACGTGCCCGTCGGCGTATGCCACGTTCATCTGCAGGTTGTGGCGATACCTCATGACACCGACGTTCCCGCTGCTGTCCATCGGGCGCGGCGTGTCGTCATCGTAGAAGCCGACGCCGGACTTGTTTCCGACATAGCCGCTGCGTGTTTCGAAGACAAGGATCGTTTCCGCAGGCCGGGTGAATTGGGCCATCTTGCGCCCGGATGACGGGAACGGAGTCGGTGTGACGCGGTCGCTGCCGCTCATGTCGCGGACGACGCTGTAGCTGGCAAGCATGGTCTGGCGGAAGACGCCGGTTCCGGCGGCGAACTCGCTCCGTGTAGTACCGCCTGCGTGACCGTTGTAGGTGAACTCCTCGCTGGGGCAGATGAATATCTGCTCATTCTGCGTGTAGGGATAGATGACGTCATAGGTGGCGCCTGCTCGTCGGAGGCTGCTCCCATGGTTGACTTCGTAGGGAGCGAGGCGCTCGTCGTAGTCCTGCGCGTACATCATGTGGGCGAGACCGATCTGCTTGAGGTTGCTCATGCAGCTTGCCTGGCGCGCCTTCTCGCGGGCTCGGGCGAACACGGGGAACAGAATGGCCGCAAGGATCGCGATGATAGCAATAACCACCAGCAATTCGATCAGCGTAAAGCCATTTCGCCTGATCATCCCAACAACACTCCTCTACTGGCATTTGTATTATACTGACTTATATTATACCACATTTTGCAGGCAGAGGAAGAAGTTTTTGTCTGGACGGCAAAAAGCCCCCGGGAGGTGATCGCCGGGGGCATGGAGACCGATTCGTCAGACGTGGCTGGCGGCAGATTCACGAAGGCCCTGTGTGCCGAGATACTGACCTCCTGGAATCTGCCCGTCAGGTCCTACTGAATGCGCCAGTCCCACAGACGCCGGTCGAGGTAATTCGTCGGCCGCATCCACTTTCCGTGACCGTCCACAAAGCCGATGTTCGCACCCTCATTGTGGCGAGGGACGCCCTCGTTGTCGATGCTGCTGCCGTCACCGCGCCACGGGTTGGCGATGTAGTAGTCGTTGTCGAGGATAACCAGTGCCTCGGACGGTCGAGCGACGCGCGCGAGCTTGAAGTTATTCAGCGTTCCATTGCCGTAGTAGTTCCAGGAGTAGTTGAGACCCGACGCATCCAGTGCGGCAAGGTCTGGCGGGTTGTAGT
>JBNJEK010000272.1:0-5788 GCA_051745855.1 Armatimonadota bacterium | reverse complement strand
ATGACCGTCTCCGACCGCTTCCGCGCCGTCATGCGTGGCGAGCCGGTGGACAGGCTCCCGATGGTCGAGTGGGCCCCGTACTGGGATCAGACCCTCGACCGCTGGCACTCGGAGGGCCTGCCGGAGGGGCTCTCGCGCTACGAGGTGCAGGAGCATTTCGGCCTCGACCCGGTCTACTGCATCCGCACCATGCCGCTGGGGCCGGGATGCCCCGCTCCGCCGAAGCACGGGGCGCCGCGCATGGCCGACCCGTCGCAATATGACGCTCTGCGCGAGCACCTCTACCCGCCGAATGACACGCGCATCGAGGCGCTGGCGGAGCACCTGCGCGCGCACGATCGCGAGAGCTTCGTGCTCTGGATGGTCATCGACGGCTTCTTCTGGTTCCCACGCCGCCTCTTCGGCATCGAGCAGCACTTCTACGCGTTCTTCGACTACCCGGAGCTTATGCACCGCATGAACGCCGACCTCGCCGAGCACTCCATCGGCCTGCTGCGACGGGTGGGGGAGATCGCCACCCCGGATTTTGTGACCTTCGCCGAGGATATGTCGTACAACCACGGGCCGATGCTCTCGGGGGGAATGTTCGACGAGTTCCTCGAACCTTACTACCGCGAGGTTGTGCCCGTGATCGAGCAGATCGGATCGACGCCGATCTGCGACAGCGACGGCGACGTGACGGAGATGATCCCGTGGCTGAAGCGCGTCGGCGTGCAGGGCGTGCTGCCGCTGGAGCGTCAGGCGGGGGTGGACGGGATGGCGCTGCGTGAGGCGCACCCGGAGTTCATCCTGATCGGGCACTACGACAAGATGGTGATGAATCGCGGCGAGGACGCGATCCGCGCGGAGTTCGACCGCCTCCTGCCGCTGATGCGCAGCGGCCGGTTCGTACCGAGCGTCGATCATCAGACGCCGCCCGGGGTGTCGCTGGAGCAGTATCACACGTATTTGCGGCTGCTGCGGGAGTATGCGGCATTGGGGGCGCGGTGACTGCGCGCCTTCCGCTCGGTGTGTGACCAGCACGGCGAGATCCGGGGCAGATTACGGACACCCCTCCGGTGACGGGGGATTAGATCACGTGCAAAACCGGGAGCGAAACCGATGAACGCACACGGATCATCGTGGCGGCGACTACTACCGCTGACCATTGCGCTGTGCCTGCTGGTTGCGGCGGGACTGGCGCTTGCCGAGAATACGCTCGTGGTCAATCCCTATGAAGGCGTTGACTGGGACGCCGTGGGTCAGCATAAGGCGAATCTGCACACGCACACGGCGGCAGGCCGCGGTGCCGTCATCGAGCCTCCGGACGTGATCGACGAGTACAATGAGCGCGGCTACCGTATCCTCGCGCTGACCGATCACGATCAGAACACCTGGCCGTGGACGGACTACGGGCGCGACCCCGCGGAGCTTGGCATGCTGGCGATCTCCGGCAACGAGCTTTCGGCTCAACATGACACGAACGCGCTGTTCTGTCAGCTTGAGACCGACGAGACCGACCACGATGCCGCGCTGGAAGAAATCGCGGCACAAAACGGATTGGCATTCCTCTGCCACCCGGGGCGCTACTGGGAGCTGACCCCCGAGGGCACGGTGCCGGCGGATGTGCTGGAGCGTTATGCGGGAATCTTCAGCCGCCACGATCATCTTGCGGGTCTGGAGATCATCAACTGCGGAAACCGTTATTCGAACGATCGCTTGCTATGGGATGCGCTGCTCGAGGAGATGATGCCCGGGCGTGCGGTGCATGCCTTTGCGAACGATGACATGCACTCGATCGGCCATCTGGGCAGGGACTGGACGGTTTACCCGCTGCCGGCGCTGACGGAGGATGAACTTCGCAATGCGATGACGTCCGGCGCGTTTTACTCTGCCAGTGTCAGCACCCATCCGGAGGCGGACCGCTCGGTGGAGGGCACCCCGGTGATCACCCGTATCACGCACCGCGAGCGGGACGGCACTTTGACCATCGCCGCGACGGTCGGCGGTGAGCCGCTGGGTGATGCGGGATACAGGTGGATCGTCGATGGCGAGGTGGTGCACGACGGCCCGACACTGCGCTACCGTGACGATGACCGCATCGACAACTACGTTCGCGCAGAGATCGTGGGCACAGGCGGGACCGCGTTCACGAACGCGTTTGGCTTCACAGAGCGCGACGGGGACGCGTAGCGCTGGGAGGAAGATGCTGCCCGCCGGTTCGGGCCGTTTAGACCAACGGGCCGGTCAGGCGACTGAGGCGTCACTCATAGACGACACTCGTTCCACCTCAGCGCTTCGGGCCGGCCCCTCCTGACGGCATACGGCTTCATGCCGCTCGACTGAAAGGTGATCGACATGACCACACGCACGCTCGTTGCGCTCATCGCAATCACAACACTCGGCGGAGCCTGCTTTGCGCAGGAGGACGTTATGCAGATCGAACTGGCGAATCCCGGCTTCGAGGACGGGCTGAATGGCTGGTCAATCGTCCATCCAGACTTTACGACCGTGGACACGGAGGTCGCGCATTCTGGAGACGCCTCTTTGCGCCTCAGCGACGAGACCGGCGCCTCGAATGCCTACGTCGCCCAGGCGGTGCAGGAACTTGAGGGCGGCGCCACGTACACGCTTCGCGCCTGGTACCGCGGCGAAGGACTGGGCGAGCGGACAAGCGCTGCCATGAAGATCGAGGGGTACACCGCGGAGGGCGCGAACCCGCTTGGCAAGTACGTGCGCGAGCGCCTGACCGACACCGCGGGCGACTGGCAGCCGATCGTGCTGGAGGTCGAGTTCCCGCCTGAGGTGAACCGCGCGAGCCTGCTGCTGCGGCTCTTCGGCCCCGGCACCGCGTGGTTCGACGACGTGACCTTCGAGCGCACCGCCCCCGCGCCGGTCGTGACCATCGGCCCCGAGCGCCAGGCGCCGGAGCCGGGAGCGCGGGAGGTAACATTCACCACGCGACTCGCCGAGCCCTGGGACGCCACCGAACCGCCGATCAACATCCGCGTGTTCGAGGCAGACAACGGTGAGGTCGCCAGCGAGACCACGCTCGCCCGCGTCGATGACCACATCTTCGAAGCGACCGTGACGCTCGCCGAGCCGCTGGATGAGGGATCCTACCGCGTCGAGGCGAGCCTCGGACAGACGCCCGGCGGGATGGCGTGGCTGCATGTGCCGATGACCGATCGAAAGCCCGCGAACCTCACCGACACCGGCACGATCCTCGTCGATGGCGAACCCTTCTTCCCGATCGGCCTCTACCACGTCTCGCCGCCGCACTACCCCATGCTCGCCGAGGCCGGCTTCAACGCGGTGCAGGGCAGCGGGCCGCAGGACCTCGAGCGCTTCAAGGCCGACCTTGACGCCTGCCTCGAGAACGGCCTGATGATGGACGTGCCGCTCTACGCCAACGCTCAGGTCAAGGAGAACCTGCCGGACTCACTGGCGGGCATCGAGGCCTACGCCGACCACCCGGCCATCATGTGCTGGAAGATCATCGATGAGCCGGACATCCGCCCGGAGATCACCGACGAGGTGCCGGAGGTCTATGAGGCGCTGAAGGCCGCCGACCCGGAGCACCCGATCGAGTTGACGCTCTGCCAGCCGCCGGGCTTTGGGTACTGGGCGAACTTCTGCGACATCATGCAGGTCGATCCCTACCCGATTCCGCGCCAGCCGCTGACGATGGTCTCCGACTGGATGGACACCGCGAAGGCGGGGCTGGAGCCGTGGCAGAACCTCACCGCGGTGCTGCAGTCAGGCTGGATCCCCGAGCCGATGAATCAGCCGACGCCCGAGCAGGCGCGCAGCATGGTCTACCTCGCGCTGATCCACGGCGCCAAGGGGATCTTCTGGTACTCGTTCCGCGACCCGGGCTGGCGGCTGGAGGAGACGCCGCTTTGGGACGCGTTCCCTGCCATCAACGCGGAAGTCGAGGAGCTTTCGATGCCGGTCATGCTCGGCGAGGCCGACGACCGCGTATCCGTCGAGTCCCCGGACGATGTCGTCCACTGGCGGGCGTGGGAGCATGAGGGCCGCACGTATCTGCTGATGACGAACCCGCTGGAGGAGACGGTGACCGCGACCGTCGATCCCGGCGGCGAGTGCTCCGTCTGCGACCTGCATGGCGAGGGGCTGGAGCAGATCACGGATACATTCGAGGTGACGCTGCCCGCCTACGGCGCGGAGACGCGCGTCATCACGCGGCGGTAGGCAAAGCTCGCTTCGTCCGCACACCACGAGGGGTCGGCATTGCGCCGGCCCCTCTGCTCGTTAATGCGCCCCACTGCCGGCGCCCTCTCCTGCATCACACCACTGCTCGCCTTAAGCAGAGCTTAACCTGCACATAAGCTTCGCTTAACCTCGATGCGCTATCCTCACTGTGTCACTGAAAGTCGGTCACCTGACGGAACGAGTCAAACGCACAGGAGGAAGAGCGATGTCAGAACGCATGGGCTCGACGTTTCTTGAGCTTCTGATCGTGCTTGCCGCGATATTCGCGGCGGTGCTGTTGCCGGTGCTCGGACAGGCGGGCGTGTGATCGGGGGCGGCAACGACGTTCAGCGGACGGTGTTTGCGCCCTCGCAGCGGACATCGGAGAAGACAGAGACTGAAATGAAGGAGCACGTGAGAATGATGGTGGACACGCGACGCACTGGCTTCACGCTCATAGAACTTCTGGTCGTGATCGCGATCATTGCGATCCTCGCGGCCATCCTCTTCCCGGTCTTCGCGCAGGCCCGGGAGAAGGCTCGCCAGACAGCGTGCCTGAGCAACATGAAACAACTTGGCATCGGGATCATGATGTATGCCCAGGACTACGACGAGCGCTACCCCGGCGGCGCCTACATGGGCCCGGGTCACGCGTACAATCCGACGTGGCGCGAACTTGTCCAGCCCTACGTGAAGAGCATCGAGATATTCCAGTGTCCCTCGTTCCCGGACGGCCCTACCAACGCCGGGATCTCGACCGCCTACGGCAACAACGGGAACGTTCTGCGACGCGGTGATGCGGGCGCGGGTATCGCGATCGCGAGCCTCGAACGACCCGCCAGTGTCATCCTCATTGGCGAGAAGGCCAGCGGCGGCTTCCCGGCTCACCCCAGCAGCAGCACCTATGTCGGGGGCCGTGTCGATCAGCGGCACTCCGGCGGCGCGAACTACGTCTTCGGCGACGGGCACGCGAAATGGCTGAAGGCGGGCACAGACGTCAGCCCCGAGAACCTCTGGGCCAGCGGCGCGGGCTACGAGTACTACTCGTACGCCTGGTAGAGACACCTCCCGCGGCCTCACAGGAGGCGGCGGACAAAGCGACCGACAATACAAACGAGGAGAGTAGAGAATGCATTCACGCAGCCGATCCACAGGCTTCACGCTGATAGAGCTTCTGGTCGTGATCGCGATCATCGCGATACTCGCGGCCATCCTCTTCCCGGTCTTCGCACAGGCCCGGGAGAAGGCTCGACAGGCAAGCTGCCTGTCAAACATCAAGCAGATCAACACCGCGTGGCACATGTACGCCCAGGACTACGACGAGCGCGTCGTCCCGATCTGGACGCGGACCGAACCGGGCAACGGCTGGCAGTACGGGCAGAACTGGCCCTACATGCTGCTTCCTTACACCGCCAACTCCGATATCTACACCTGCCCCTCCTACGCCGACTCGACGTGGGACGGCGGCCTGCTCTACCGCGGGAGCAACAACGGTGGCTACGGGCAGAACCACATGCTCGGCTATCCGTTCCGTGACGGCCGGACGATGTACAAACCGCTGACGCTCGCCGAGATCGACGAGCCCGCGCGGACT
>JBNJEK010000271.1:0-5789 GCA_051745855.1 Armatimonadota bacterium | reverse complement strand
TTCCAGCCCGTCAGCCGTTCGTCAACCCGCTTCCGCGGCCGGTTCGCCTTCGTCCTCGGGCGGTGCGCCCTTTGTCACCTTCGTCGCGGAGGCGATATATACCATCGCAAGCACCGCGAAGATGTAGGCCTGCACCAGCCCGGTCAGCAGCCCCAGCAGGCGCATCATGATGGGGAAGAAGAATGGCGCGATCGCCAGCAGCAGGCCGACGATCATCGTGCCGCTCATGATGTTGCCGAAGAGGCGCACCGCGAGAGCGAGGGTGCGAGAGAGTTCGCCGATGACCTGGAAGGGCAGCATCAGCGGCGTGGGTTCGATGTACTGCCGCAGGTAACCCAGCAGGCCACGCTGCGAGACGCCGTAGATCGGCACCGCGACGAACACGCACAGGGCCAGCGCAGCGGTTGTCGAGAGCGATGCGGTGGGCGCTTCAAAGCCCGGCAGAATCGCCGCGAAGATGTTGGAGATCGCGATGAACAAAAAGAGCGTGCCCACGAAGGGCATGTAAAGGTCTGCGCGTTCGCCCCCGAGTTCCTCGATCTGATCGCGGATAGCGGTGACGATGACTTCGAGCAGATTCTGCCCGGAGCTGATGTACACGTCCGGTGCGAGCCTGCGCGTGATGAGCCACGAGCCCACGACCATCAGCAGCATCAGGGCCCAGGTGAACACCATCGTGGCATTCACCGGCACGGTGCCGACCTCAAAGAGCACAAGCTGGTCGGGGGTCAGCCGCACGGCCTCGTTCATTGCTCGGCCTCCCCATCGTCCTCACCCTCGAGTCTGAGGTCAGGCGGCTGCGTGCCCTGATCGTCGCGGTTCCTGCGGGTCGGTATCTTCGGCTCGCGCGTCGGCCCCCAGATGACGGTGGAGCCAAATCGTGCAATCACAAAGCCCGCCAGGCCGGCCAGTACGGGGCCGAGTGCGTCGAATCCCTCTGTCTGCGCCTGGCCCCAGCGTAGCAGGATGACGAACACCACTGTCGCGCCCGCCACACGTGCAAGCGCGCTCAGCGCCCATGTCAGCACCGGGCGCCTCGCCTTCGGCAGTATCTGCACGGTGATCCACAGCCCCGCGAAGTACCCCATCCCGACAATGACGCCGATCACCATCGAGATGATCAGATAGATGGGCTCAATCTCCATCCTCGTCCTCCTGATCGGTGCGGCGCGTATTCTCCACTTCTTCGTCAATATCCGCGCGAAGCTCGTCGATCTCAATGCGCTCGCGTGTGATCCAGTACCACGCATTTATGCAGCCGACGATGATGCCGGCGAAAAGCAGCGTCAGGGTCCACGAGAAACCCAGCGGCAGCACCGAATCCAGCCAGATGCCCAGCGCCAGGCCGACGAGTGTCGGGATCGCGACCGACCATCCCACCAGTCCGAATGTGCCGAGCCCGAACCAGACGCTTTCTTCTTTGCCGCGCTCTCGTGCGCGCACCTTGCGCTTCTCCGCCGCGCCAAGCTCCCGCGCCAGCTCATCCTGCCGCTTCTGCTGGTCGCGCATTTGCGGCTCCGGCCGCTCCTCGTCCCCCGAGGGTTTGTCCTTGCGCGGACCACCGGTGCCATCTGTGCCCTTCATCAGTCACCCAGCTCCATGAACCTGCGCACGATGCTCGCCTCGAGCTTCGCAAGCGCCGTCCGCGCGCCCTTCTCGCGCTCGCCCCGCTCCTCGAACTGCCCCTCGACCGTCTCCCGAAGCTGACCGAGACCCGGCCCGTGCACCGCGTAGGCTGTCGAGACCAGCAGTTCGTCGCCGGCCTTGACGACGAGGCCATCGTCGATGGCCGCGAACTGCTCCTCGCCTTCCGCGGGTTTCCACGACATCACCGAAGGGACCACCGCGGTGACAAAGTCGATGTGCCGGGGGAGGTAGGTGCGGGAGCCGTCCTCACCCTGCACCGTCACCTTCTCCACTCGCTCATCCACCACGACCTTCGTCGGCGTGACAACCTTCAGCTTCACTCCTGCTGCCCCTCGATCGCTTCGTCGATCGTGCCGATCATGTAAAACGCGCTCTCAGGATACTCGTCAAGCTCACCACTGAGGATCCGCTCACAGCCCTCCAGCGTCTGATCGAGTGTGACCATGCGCCCGGTGTGCCCGGTGAACTGCTCGGTCGTGAAGAACGGCTGGGTCAGGAAGCGTTCGAGCCGCCGGGCGCGGTAGACCGTGCTGCGGTCGTTCTGCGACAACTCGTCGATGCCCAGCATCGCGATGATGTCCTTGAGTTCCTCGTACTGCGCCAGCGTGCTGCGAACCTCCTGGGCGAGATGGTAGTGCCGCTTGCCGACCACGATCGGCGTCAGCAGCGACGAATTCGACCCAAGCGGATCGACCGCGGGGTAGAGCCCCTCGGAGGCCCGCTTGCGCGACAGCACGATCGTCGCCGACAGGTGAGAGAAGGTCGCGACCGCCGCCGGATCGGTGAAGTCATCCGCCGGCACGTAGACCGCCTGGATGGAGGTGATCGCGCCGGTCTGCGTGGAGCAAATGCGCTCCTCGAGCTTCGAAAGCTCCGTGTCCAGCGTCGGCTGATAGCCCACGCGCGAGGGCACGTTGCCCATCAGCCCGGAGACTTCCTGACCGGCCTGGATGAAGCGGAAGATGTTGTCGATGAGCAGCAGCACGTCCTGGTGCTCCTCATCGCGAAAATACTCCGCCACCGAGAGCGCGGCATGTCCTACGCGCTGGCGGGCGCCGGGAGCCTCGTTCATCTGTCCGAAGAAAAGGACGGTCTGATCGAGCACATTCGCATCCTGAAGCTCGCGGTAGAGTTCCTCGGCCTCGCGAGTTCGCTCGCCGATCCCCGCGAACATGCTCACACCTGAGTGCTGCTCGAGCATGTTGTTGATAAGCTCCATCAGCAGCACTGTCTTGCCCACCCCCGCGCCACCGAAGAGGCCGGCCTTGCCGCCACGCTCAAGTGGCGCGAGCAGGTCGAGGGCCTTGACGCCTGTCTCGAGGATGTCCGAGGTGGTGGAGCGCTGGCGCAGCGGCACCGGTGGCCGGTGGATCGACCACCACTCACCGCCCTCGATCGCACCCTTGCCGTCGATCGTCTCACCGAGCACGTTGAATATCCGGCCGAGCGTGCGCCGCCCCACCGGGACCCTGACCGGCCCTCCCGTGTTGACGGCATCGGAGCCACGGCTCAGGCCACGCGTCGGCGTGAGCGCTATGCACCGGACGGTGGTGTCGTTGAGATGGGTGACGACTTCAAGGACGATCGCGTCATCCTCACCCGCGGTCAACTTCTGATACACAGGGGGCAGTTCGCTGCCGAAACGCACGTCCACGACGCTTCCGGCAATGCTCAAGATGGAGCCGACGGCGACGCTCTGCTCCCTGCCCTGCTGCTCGGCCACTGGCACCCTGCCCCTCTGATCGTATCTCGACATACGTATGCTTGTGCATCACCTGTCTCGTGCATCTTAGTCTGAACGCGAACCCTCGGTCAATGCATCCCCGTCCGGTCCATCCCACCATCAAGTTCGGCGTTTCCTCCGCGAACCCTGCGTGATCGGGCAGGGCCTTGGCCCGAGAGCGTCGAACTCATGATCAGCAGGCCCGGTCCGCACTCGTCATATTGACACAGAGGGAGGCGTGGTCGAATTGGTCGCAGAAACGCTGGAACTGCCGTCAGGACTGGCGATCCCGACGCTGGGGCTCGGAACATGGGATTTGCGTGGCAAGGAAGGCCTTCGCGCCATCGCCGATGCTCTGGCGATGGGCTACCGACACATCGACACCGCGGAGATGTATGATAACCACGAGATCGTGGGCGAGGCCATCTCAGATTACGAGCGCGCGGAACTGTTCATCACCTCGAAGGTCGATTCGTCGCACCTGCACTACGACGACGTGCTGGCGGTCTGCGACGCCACGCTCCTCGAGCTTGATACCGACTACCTCGATCTCTTCCTGATCCACTGGCCGAACCCGGATGTGCCGATGCAGCAGACCTTCGACGCCCTGGAGCATCTCGTGGAGCGTGGAAAGGTCCGGGACATCGGCGTAAGCAACTTCCAACCCCACCGGATGCACCAGGCGCTGGAGATCAGCCCGCACCCGATCGCCAACAACCAGGTCGAGCTTCATCCCTTCCTTTGGCAGGAGGAGCTTGTGAGTCTCTGTCACGAGAACGACGTGACGGTGACCGCCTACGCTCCGCTGGCCCGCCAACGGATTCTGCAGGATGAGACGATCCAGATGATCGCGGACAAGCATGACGTCACTCCGGCGCAGGTGTCGCTACGGTGGCTGCTGCAGAAGGGCTGCATCGTCATCCCGCGCTCAACCAGCGAGGAGCACCTGCGCACGAACATGCAGCTTTTCGACTGGGGACTGTCCGCGGTAGACATGCAGGCCATCGACGACATCCCCCACGAGGAGAGGATCGTCAATCCGACCTTCGAAGATTTTCAGAGGGAGTAATGCGCGCGGGGTGATCGGGACGAGCGGGCGGGCTTCACTCCCGTTTCCTCGTCCGCACCGCCCGCTTACTGCCGCTCGCTCAGCACGTCCGCCTCATATTGCCGGATCTCCGCCAGCCACGCGAGGCCGGTCGGGACACCCCCGCGTTCGCAAAGCTCCGTCCAGACCGCGCCGAACGGTAGCTCCGCGCGGATCTCAGCCAGCGCCAGCTTCGCGTGACCGTTGCCCGAGTACTCGGCCTCCACTGCCAGATCGTGCGGCTCGAGCATCGCCCAGAGCAGTGCCTTGCGCACCGAGCGCTCCCCGATCGTCCACGCCGCAAGCCGGTTGATCGACGCGTCGAAGAAGTCCGTCGCCCAGATGATCTCGTCGAAGCGCCCCGAGCGCACCGCCTCGTCGCAGACGGCGCGCAGGTCGTCGTTGAAGCGCGTGACGTGGTCGCTGTCCCAACGCACTCCACGCGAGCAATGCAGCAGGATCGGGCTGACGAACTGCAGCGTGGCCGAGATCTTGTCCGCGATCCCCTCTGTCGGGTGGTAGTGGCCCATGTCGAGGCACAGCGCGCAACCGCGCGTGGCTGCGTAGCCGAGGTAGAACTCGTGCGAGCCGACCGTGTAATCCTCGACGCCGATCCCGAAGAGCTTGCTCTCCACGGTGTCGATGACGCCCGGGAGGTCCTCTGCCAGCACCGCGTCCAGTGCCTCCGCGAGGCGCTCGCGCGGGCCCATCCGATCGGAGGTGGCGTCCTTACGGCCGTCCGGCACCCAGATGTTGCAGGTCCCGGGCCCGAGGCGCTGTGCGATGCCGTGGGCGATCTGTCGGCTGGCGATGCAGTGGTCCACCCAGAACTGGCGCACCTCATCGTCGGCGGAGGAGAGCGTCATGCCGTCACGGACCATCGGATGCGCGAAGCACGTCGGGTTGAAGTCCAGTCCCCAGCCATGCTCGTCACACCAGTCGATCCACGCGCTGAAGTGCTCAAGCGCCAACTCGTCGCGATCGACGGCCTCGCCGCCGGTCTCGGCGTACATCGCGTGCAGGTTGAAGCGAAGCTCGCCGGGGATGAGCGACGCAGCTTTCTCGAAGTCCGCGCGGATCTCGTCGCCAGTGCGGGCGCGGCCGGGGTAATTGCCGGTGGCCTGCAGTCCGCCGGAATCGGTCGCCTCATCGTGCGCCTCCAGCCCGACCACATCGTCGGCCTGCCAGCAATGCACCGACAGCGGCGTGCCGAGCGCGCGGTCGATGGCCGCGTCCGCGTCCACGCCCAGTTCGGCGTAGCGATCGCGTGCGTCGTCATAGCTCATCCGGCCATTTCCCTCAAGCTCATTCGCGAGCAGATCATCCAGGCGC
>JBNJEK010000270.1:0-5818 GCA_051745855.1 Armatimonadota bacterium | reverse complement strand
GACGAAGACCCGCTGCAGCGGCTTTGACGAGATGGCGTGTAATCAAACGCGGACATATCACCGCGGCGACCCGTTCGCCGAAAGGACTGTGGACGAATGCGACTGAAAGACCGCCGCACGCTGGTGACCGGCGCAAGTCGGGGGATCGGAAGGGCCATCGCGATCGCGTTTGCCGAAGAAGGTGCGGATGTCGCGATCACCGCGCGGACACAGGAGGCGCTGAGCGAAACCCGGGCCGAAGTCGAAGATCTCGGACGCGTCTGCCATGCGATGGCGTGGGATGTCAGCGATGTCCCGACCGCGCGGCAGCGGCTGAAGGAAGCCCGCGATGCGCTGGGCGGGCTGGACGTCGTGGTCAACAACGCCGGGGTGCATCACCTCGACGGCGCCGCGGGGACTGAGGATGACTGGGACCACGTGATTGACACGAATCTCAAGGCCGTCTGGTTCATCACCGAGGAGGCTGCGCGGCTGATGCTGCGGGAGGGCGGGGCGGTCATCAACATCGGCTCGGACTACGGCTTCCGGGGCGGGAATTCGATCTACGGCGTGTCGAAGTGGGGCGTTCGCGGGCTCACGCGGGGTCTCGGGCAGAAGTGGGCCGGGAAGGGCGTGCGGATCAACGGCATCGGCCCGGGCCCGGTCGCCACGAGCATGAGCAACTGGCAGGAGGGCGATTCGCTGGAGCGCAAGAGCCTGCCGCTCGGGCGCCTGACGCTGCCCGAGGAGGTCGCGAAGGTGGCGGTCTTCCTCGCTTCCGACGACGCATCCGCGGTGATCGGCGAGATGATCGTGATGAACTCGGCCAACACGTAGCCCGCCGACGCTCGCACTGCCACCCGTTGCGGAGCGGGCGGCAGTGCGGTGGACAGCGGCCTCTCAGCGCTCCATGAGGAGCAACGCGTTGTCCACGCCCCAGCCCATGTTCAGCGAAAGTTGCACGATCAGCCCGGCCGTCGCTTCGAGGTAGCGTGACGCGCGCAGCGGCCCGCAGTCAACCGGGCTGAGGCCGCAGTCCCGGATGACCCCCGCGACACGCTCCTTCGCATCCTCGTCGTCGCCGCAGTAGAAGCAGGTGGGCAGATCCTCACCGAAGTCCGGGTCCTCGGCGACCTCAGCATGGACCATGTTGAACGCCTTCACGACCGCCGCGCCGGGCGCGAGCTTCGCGATCTCCTCACCGCCCGAGGTGTCGCTGTCCACTTTCAGACGCAGCGCCTCGACATCGATCGGGTTCGTGATGTCAATGATGGTCTTCCCGTCGAAGGCTCCGCACTCGCGGATGATCGCGTCGCAGGCGTCGAAAGGCACTGCCAGGATGATCGTGTCCGAGAAATCTGCGGCGTCCTGATTCGATCCGCCTGATACTGACCCGGCGATCGACTCGGCGGTCTCACGACCGCGCTGCTTGTTGCGCGAGCCGAGCATTATGCTGTGCCCCGCACGCGAAAGCGCGGCCGCCAGCGCCGCACCCATGTTGCCCGTGCCGATGATTCCGATCTCCATCCTCGTCGCCTCCTCGTGCACCGCGCCCATCGGACGGTCGCTGTCCCTTACCTTATACGCCCTTCGACAGGCGGGCAGAGGATTCCCCCCGACCTGAGCTACCCTTTACCCACATCTGAATTGTGGTCGTCTGCCGTTGGAGGGGCCCCCTGACGACAAATAGCGTCACTGCGACGCGTGGGTAAGGTAAGCCCACCTCAGAGGTCGGTGTCAGTCGGTGAAGCGCAGTGAGTAAAGGTCCGCGTTCTCAAGGCGCACCCGCAGGCGGACGGGCTGCCCGGCCAGCGCGCTGAGATCCGCTCCGGATCGCCACGCGATGGCGTGCGCGATCTCGTTGCCGTAGAGCATCTCCGAGTCGACCATCGAGAACCCGTTGATCGGCGTTCCATCGATCTCACACAACTCGAAGCGCAGCCAGCCGACGGCGTCGGTCGCGTAGTTGACCACGAGGCGATCGCCGGTGAAGACCAGCGGTCGCGTGAGTATCTCACCCTGCTCGCCGCCTGCATGCACCGAGACAAAGCCGTCGGTGCGGATGGTGCCGCGGCGCAGGCGCATCGTCGGATGGCGGTAGTGCTCCGTCCAGTACACGGAGAGTTCGTCGGGCGCGGTCTGGATCATCCCCCACGCCGGATAGTTGTTGCGATCCGTCCAGACCTCCGGCTCCGGGGCCGGTCGGATAAACGCTTCCTCCCAGCGCTCGAAGTTCAGCCCGTCGCGGCTGCTCATCAGCACCGCGTCGCTGACGCCGTTGTGCTCGTGCTCAGGGTGCTTCGTGCGGCCGGGGACGAAGCGCGCGGGCAGGCCGACGTAGATATGCGGGGCGCGCGCGTAAGGCTGGATGGCGTTGGTGTAAAGATGCTCCTTGCGATTGTCCGCATACTCCACGAAGACCGGGTCGGTCCACTGGCGGAAGTCCTCGCTGGTGCAGGTCATCACGTCACGGACACCATCGCGCACTTTGCGGTGGAAATCCACGTAGACGCCGCGAAGAGGATCGTAGAACGCGAGGTTCTGCGAGTCGAAGGCGCCCTCGGTAATCGCCGGGCGGTCGAGCAGTTCCCGCCATCGAATGCCATCGGGTGATGCAAAGACCCCGAGGCCGCCCCCGTGGTGCGAGTACCCGACGGCCTTGTAACGCTCGTCGTCAGGCACGCCGGGCTTCGTGTCCACGAAGGGCGTGAAGTTGTGCGCGCCGCGCCCCTGCCAGATGATGTTGTTGTCAGTCGAGCCGTCGTGCTCGATCAGGCCCGCGTTGATGCGTTCGAAGTTGATGCCGTCGGCGCTTTCGGCGAGACAGGCGACCTGCCCGCTCTCCTCACTGCTGCCGCGGTAATACATCCGGACTGTGTCGCCGTCGCGAAGGACCACGAAGTACGCGCAGGTGTCGCCCTCCCACGGCCGGTCAAGTTGGAGGATGACCTCGCGCGGCTGCGGGTGGTGGAGCCGTCGCTCGACGGCCCCGCTCATCCCGTCGATCATGAAATCATCGATGAACAGTTCGAGGCGCTCGCCGATCTCGTAGACCTCGGCATCTCCGGGCGCAGCGCGCTCGAGGCCTGCGGCACCCGGCTCTGCACCACCCTCGACGATCAACTCGGCATCGTCCGCATCGAAGACGCCGACGTCTCCGATGTACGCGTAGATCGCCAGCCCGACCTCCCACACATTCTCCGGGGCCGTCTGTGTCACCGTGACCTGCTGCCAGCCGTCCGTGGGGCCGGAGGCGCGCTCGTACGCGTGCTCGATGCGCGTGCCGAACTGGTCGTAGAAGTTGAGGTAGACGCCGGGCTCACATTCATCGTCCGTCCGCAGCCACGCGGACGCCTCGTACGCTCCGCCGGGGCGCGCGGGGATACGCTGGCACTCGAGGAACTGCCCTTCCTCGGCCGAATCGTCGTGGAAGCGCACGTATGCTTCGCTGGTGCGGCCTCCGTCGGTGCGGCGCTCGACGCGGATGCCGTCCTCGCGCGTGGTCCAGCCGTCGGCTACGACGCCCTCGGCGTCCGCTGATTCGAAGGATTCGTTCGTGACGAGGTTGTCCTGAGCCATCGCAAGGCCTCCAGAGAGCAACGCTGTCAGTGTGATGAGCGCGGTCAATCGCATGTGCATCCAACTCCTCGTTCCGGTCGTCCGGACATCCTGCGTTTCGCGGCGGCGTTTGCCCTTGTGGAGAGGCCGGAGAGCCTGCAGTGCCGTGACACCCGCTGTGCGGGGTCCTGCTGCAGGCCAGGCCGGCCCGGCCGTTGTCGTCGTCGTTGTCGCATCGTGCGGCCCAACGACGAACGACGAGAACGACCTCGCCGCCCCTACTGCTCCTCGCCGATGAAAAGCAGCGTGATGACCTCGGCGGCGGTGGTGATGCCCGCGTTGACCTTTGCGAGCCCGTCGTACTTGAGGCTGCGCATGCCGCCGCGCAGGGCTATGCGGCGAAGTTCAGATTGCGTCGCCTCATTCGCGATCGCGTCGCGCAGTTCGGGCGTCATCTGCATCAGTTCGTAAACGCCGATGCGGCCGGAGTATCCGGTGTTGCGACACATCGCGCAGCCCCGGCCGTGGTGGAACTTGATCTTCTTCGCCTGCTCGGGCTTGAGATCGAGGCGCTCAAGCTCGATCTCCGACGGCTCGACCTCCTCGCGGCAGCGCGGGCAGATCCGCCGCACGAGCCGCTGGGCGATCACGCCTATGAGCGATGAGCCGATGAGGTAGGGCTCCACGCCCATGTCCATCAGGCGCGAGGGCGCCGATGACGCGTCGTTGGTATGCAGCGTGGTGAGGACGAGGTGACCGGTGAGTGAGGCGCGGAAGGCCATCTCGGCGGTCTCGAGGTCGCGCACCTCGCCGACGAGGATGATGTCCGGGTCCTGGCGGAGAATGTGCCGCAGGGTGGCGGCGAATGTCAGGTCGATGCGCGGATGGACCTGCGTCTGATTGACGCCTTCGACCTGGTATTCGATCGGATCCTCGACGGTCGTGATATTCTTCGTCTCATCGTTGATGGTGTGCAGTGACGCATAAAGCGTGGTGGATTTGCCCGAGCCGGTGGGGCCGGTGACGAGGATCATCCCCTGCCGGGTGTGCAGCAGCTTCTCCCACGTCTGCATCGTCTCCTGGCCCATCCCAAGCTGATTGAGTGATACGAGCGCGCGCGACTTGTCGAGAAGGCGCAGGACGGCCTTCTCCCCCCAGTACGTTGGCAGCGTCGAGACGCGAACGTCGATGGGGCGGTCGTCAACATTCGTGGCGAAGCGACCGTCCTGCGGGAGTCGATTCTCCGAGATGTCGGCGCCGGCCATGATCTTGATCCGCGACATCGCGTAGCGGTGCATGTCGGTGGGGAGCGTGGTGAAGGTCATAAGCTGGCCGTCGACGCGGTAGCGTACGCGCACCTGATCGGCCCGCGGTTCGATGTGTATGTCGGAGGCGCGCATCCGCACGGCCTCCTTGAGTATCTGCTCGACGATCGCAACGACCGGCGCCTGATCGAGCATCTCCACGAGTTTCTGATCGATCTCGCCGGCGAACTCGCTGCCGGTCACCGTCATCTCAAGGTCGGTGGTGGCGGCGCCTTCCATCGAGACCTGCGAGCGCGCTCGCGTCGCGTAGTACTGCTCGATGGCGTTGCGCAGTTCGACCTCCTCCACCTCGATCGGCTCGACACGCTTTCCAGTGCGCGAGCGGATCTCGTCGATCGCGAAGACATTCCCGGGGTCGGCCATCGCGACGAGGATGCGGTCCTCGCTGACCTGGATCGGCAGCGCGAGGTGCTCCTCGGCGACCGGCTTGGGGACCTCCCGGAGCGCTTCGGGGTCAACCTCGTAGCTCTCGAGCGAGGCTTTCCCACCATCACGCGGAGGTCGCCGCAGTTGCTCGCTCGGTTCAGCGGCGCGGCCGGCGTCGGCCTCATCCTGCGCGGGCTCGTCCGAGGGCTCCCGCTCGGCGGCTCGAGCGAGATCCTGGGCGTTGGCAAACTCGAGGCGCAGGAGCGCTTGAACCAGCGAGGTGCCGTTCTCCTCGGCGTGTTGGTGCGCCTGGTCAAGCTGCTCGGGAGTGATTATCCCCATCTCAACGAGATTGCGTGCAAGTAACTCATCGCGCTCGGTTGCCATCGATGGACCTCCTCGGTGCGGATCGCGAACTCCACCGGCACTGTCCCCATTGCGGTGCGTCGCACTGGCGTATTCGCCTGCCGCCATCCCGTCTCCTTCGCGAGCATGTGCCGTTCCCGCCGTTCCCGCCGTTCCCGCCGTTGCTGCCGTTGCTTTCTTTGCTTTCTTTGCTTTCTTTGCTTTCGTTGCTTTCGTTGCCGCCG
>JBNJEK010000269.1:0-5852 GCA_051745855.1 Armatimonadota bacterium | reverse complement strand
GTTGTGATCGCGATCATCGCGATACTCGCAGCAATCCTGTTCCCGGTGTTCGCCCGGGCACGCGAGAAGGCGCGCCAGGCGAGTTGTCTCTCGAACGTGAAGCAGCTTTCACTCGGTTTCCTGATGTATGCTCAGGACTACGACGAGACTCTTCCGCCCTCGCACGTGACGATCAATGAGGCGCCGGTCGTTCATCCCAACGGAGACACGAGTGAGCGCACGCACTGGGCCTCGCTCATCTTCCCGTACGTCAACAACATCGATGTATATAACTGCCCCTCCACTCGTGCGGCAGTCTGGGACGGAAGCTACACGGGCCGGCATGCATACGGCTACAACCGGCACATCGGAACGAACGTATTCCTCGGCGAGATGGACCGGCCCGCGGAGTTCCTGCTCATCTGCGATACGGCTCTGATTTCGGGCTCATGGAATACCTTCGTGGTCTACGACAGCTTCTACCCGAACAGCCACATCTCCGACCGCCACAACGGCGGCGCGAACTTCGGATTCGCCGACGGACACAGCAAGTGGCTCTCGGTCCCCGATCCGGAGAACTTCGAGCAAGGCGACCGGCCCTATGACGGCCTCGGCGTCATCTTCCGCCCGTAACGACCGGAAGACCGTCTGCTGATATTCAGGCGCCCCGCATCGACGATGCGGGGCGCTGCATGTACGACCGCGGGCTGGAAGCCCGCGCCACATGGATGGGGGATGGAGGACGCTGTATGTACGGCCGCAGGCTGGAAGCCTGCGCCACGGGAAGGATATGAGGCCTCGCCGGGAAGCCTTTGCCGTTCAGGAGGGGCGGCCCTCGCACCGCGTCGTTTGCGGCGCGAGGGTGCTGAGCGCCAGCGAAGCAGCTTCCCTGCCCGCCGCCGTTGCGCCTACCCCTGCGCTGCCAGGCGCACCGTCGCCTCCCCCTCGACGCCGGTGGCGATGTCGCGGACCGTGATGCGCCAATCGCCGGGAGCGTCATTTAGCGCGAAGGGGATCGCCAGCTCCGCGGTACCGCGGTCGGAGACCACATTCCGCGTGTACGCCTCGCTGAGCGCGCCCGAGGGATCGCGCACCTCGAAGCGCAGCACGTGGTCCTCAAGGGTCGCGGCCGTCGCGGTGACGCTGGCCGTCACGGTGCAGGCCTGGCCGGCAGTGGCTGCCGGGGCGTCCACGCTGACGCCATCCACGCGGTAGAAGAGCAGGCCGTAGAGCCCGGTCTCGCCGGGCCGCAGGTCGGCGGTGATCGTGTCAGTCTGGCCGAGGTACTCCCGCGCGCGGATGTCGTAGACGTGGACCTCGCGCGGCAGCGTGAGCGTCAGCGGACCCTCGCTCAGTTCCATCCGCCGCTCGCGCAGGACACCCAGCACGCCGAGGGTGCCGATCTCCATCGGCACAAGCTCGTATTCGCCCGGAGCGCCCGGCAGGTGGCTCATCTCGGCGATCTTCGGCAGGCCCACGAAGCCCTCTTCGTCCAGCCACCTGAGCATCGCGTTGCTGCGCGGGGCCGCGAAGTTCAGGAAGAACGCGCGGCCGCCGCCCTCGTGGTCCGTGCGAAAGATCGTCGGCTCTCCCGCCTCACTGCCGTAGACCTCCACAGTCTCGCCGCCCAGCGTGACCTCCCGCTGCGTCCACGTCGGCGAGGCATCTCGCACGATGTCGAAAAGTTCGGCGATCTCGGCGTCGCGGGCGCCGGGCAGGCCGCGCTCATTCGCGATCCCGACGCCCATGTCCGCGATGACCGTGCCGCCGCGCGCCAGCAGGCTCTCCGCAGCCTCGACCACTCGCTCGTCCAGCGCGTAGGTGGCGGGCAGCACGAGGCAGTCGTAGTCGTCGATGGCCTCCGGAAGCTGCTCGGCGCTGAGCCAGTCGAACTGCCGCCCGGATGCGGTGATGAGGTGCCGCCACGCCATCTTCGACCAGCCATGCGAGCCGTAGGGGTCATCCGCGTGCCCGCCCGGCCCGCCGGGATCGCCCTCGAATTCGCTGAGCATCCAGCCGACATACATGCTCGGCTGCGACCACAGCAGCGCGATCTTCGGCTGCGGGCGCTCGGCGATCATCAGGAGCTTGCCGACTCCCTCGCGCAGGTCGCGCGTCGCCTCTTCGTAGAGCCTGGCGCGCCTGTTGATGCGCAGGTCCGGGAACAATTGCGCCCATGACGCCTTGCCGGCGAAGTTGGACATCGATCCGTAGATCGTGACACCCGACGCGCCATGCAGGCTTGCCCACCACGGGATAAACTCGATGTCCTCGTCATCGTGCACGTAGCCGACCCACGGGAGGTGCGGGACGTCGTCGGCCGTCCACTGCACGAAGGGCTCGTACGCCATGCGGGCGCCGTTGCTGTCCACGCCGCCGCGCACCTCGGTCATGTACTCCATCGAGTAGTCGCTGACCTGCGCAAGCTGCCAGTAGTCGCGGCCCGCGAAGGGGTTCGGTCCGAAGGTGTTCGGGTAGGCGACGGGGACGGTCGGGTCGGACTGGCGCACGCCCGAGCGGATCAGGTCCACCGACTCGGTCCACGTCCAGTCCATGAAGCGGCGAAACTCGACCCACGGCGCCCACGTGCCCTGCTCGCGTGCGTCCTGGTAGGTGATGAAGCCCGGTTCGCTGAAGTCCGCGTAGGCGGTCCCCCACGCCTCGTTGAGCGCCCCGATCGACTCATAGCGATCGCGCAGCCACGCCTCGTAGCGCTCGGCGCAGTGTGGCCCCGAGCAGACCTCGCGATCGTTCTTCACCAGCGAGGTCTCGTCGGCGAGGTAGGCGCAGATCGTGCCGAAGGGCCGATGCGCGGCGGCGACCTCGGAGCACTTCGCCACGACCTCCGCCCGCACGCCGGGGTCGCTGAAGCAGTCGGGGCGGACGGTGTCGTCGCCCGCGTAGGGCCGCGCCGCCGCGAGGCTGTAGCCCCAGCCGACCGGGCGCTGCCTGCCGGTCACGCTGGCGAGCATCGCGCCCGCGGGGACAAGCTGCGAACTGATGCCGGTGCGCCGAAGCTGGTCGCAGAAGGTCATGTCGAGATAGGGCGGCATCGCGTCGCCTGTCCCCCACGTGCTGATCCGCCAGTTGGCGTAGTAATCCTCATGCGGCTGCGGAACGAGCATCGGCGCGCGGGCCACGTCGAAGGTCTTCTCAGCATCGCGGAGCCTCACGGTCAGCCAGTGCGCGGTGGTGATGGCGTCGGGCACCGACAGCGAGAGCGTGACCTCGTTGCCGGTCGCGGGGGCCTCCACGCCCGCGAGTTGGCGTCCGAAGGCATCGAAGGGCGTCACGCGCACACGCAGACCGTCCGCATCCTCGAGGCCGACCGTCACCTGCACGGTGTCGCCTGGCGCGTACCACTCGCGATCGAGGGTTACGGAGGTGATGCGCTCGGTGGTCGGCGACTGCGCGAGGGTGCAGGCGAAGTCGATGACCTGGCCATCTTCGTCACGGAGCATCGCCATGCAGAACGCCGCGCCCTGTGGCATTCGATGCTCCTGCATTGACTCCCGCAGGCTCTGTCCGGGCATCAGCGGCATGAGTTCGACCGCCGTCTCATCGCCCTCAACGTCGGCACCCCACATGCCGCTCTCGCCTGTGATGTTCCACGCCAGTGAGCCCTGCCCGGTCGGCCCGGCCGCAGATATCACACCGCCGTCGGCCTCAGCCACCAGCGGCTCCTCCGGCTCCTCACCCGCCGCCCAGACGACGCACCGGCCGACCGTCGCGTGGAACGCCTCCCAGTAATTGTGCGGCATCTGCATGTGCTCGGCGTAGCTGAGCTTGGGCGTGAGGCAGCGCGAGGCGACCGACCAGCGAAGACTGACCACCCGGCCCTCGCCATGCCGCACGGTCTGCAGCCATCGGACGAAGGGCGTATCCGGATCATCCGGGCGTGGCGGATGCGCGTCGAGGGCCTCGCTGACGTAGTGATCGGCCGGGGCTTCCGCGAGTTCGACCTCCGGCAGCACAGGCTCCATCCCCGGCCAGCCCACCAGCAGCACGCCACCGCCATCGTTCACGTAGTCCATCAGCGGCTCCTGCAGCGACTCGGTGACTTTCATCCCGACCACGACGACATCGTACTCGCGTTCGGCGAATTTGCGGCGGATGTCGCGATCGTTGAGCGAGTAAAGCAGGCCTTCGTATGCGTTGCAGAACGCGACGTCGTAGTTCATCTCCAGCCGCTGGGCAAGCTCGTCGGCCTCGCGGGTGTTGTGATCGTTGCCCAGCAGGAAGAGAACCTCAAGCGGTCCGCCCGCGCGGGGGTTCGCCCACGGGATGTGCTTGGTCTCGAAGGTGTCCTCGGCCGGGAGGAAGTTCGGGTGCATCCACGAGGTGACCGGGCCGACGTAGAGGTCCTCGCCAGTGAGTTCACCGACCGAGACGTCGTCGAACCAGCAAGCGTCATCGGCGCCCTGTCCCTCGCCGGTGAGCATGACGACGAGGAAGTCCGCGTTCTCGGGGGCCTGCGCCACACACTCGACCTCGGCCCACTCACCCGCCGGGACGTCCGCCGGCATCCGCGCCCGGGGCTGTGAGTTGTTGGCCCACGAGCCGTCCGCCTGCTTCCACCGCGCGCCGACGTAGACGTCCGAATCCGCGTCGCTGCGGCGGCCCCATGCGCGAACCGAATACGCGTTGCCAGGCTCCACCGGAACCTGCTGCATGATGACGGTCGGGCCGTCGGAGCTTCGCACGGAGACGGAGCGGCTGCCGGTATGCGCGGCGTCGGCGGTCCAGACCATCTCGGCGTCGGACGCGCGGGCGGTGGAGCCGAACCAGACGCTCCATCCGGGCGGCGCCCCGGCGTGCTCCCAGTCGGCGGAGGGTTCGCCGACGGTCTCGCCCTCGGTCTGCTCGAAGCCGGGGTTGACGAGCTCCAGCGGCTCAAGTGCGAGGGCGGGCAGACAGGTGGCGAGGAGGGCGGCGATCAGCAGAGGCGGTATGCGGCGGCGCAGCATAACTCTCACTCCCCGGAACGACCGCAGGCTCGAAGCCTGCGCCACATGTTGGAGTGGCTGACGATGCGGGGGAAGCTTGTTCGCGAGGGGGTGCGGGACCTCCATGCGGGGACGCGTCGTGGCCGTTCGGCTTGCCTTTATACACATCTCGAACCGCGGTCGTTTGCCGTCGGAGGGGCCGCACGAGTGCGCATGTCGTTTTATGCGCAACGAGGTCGGCCCATCGGTTGTCCGACCTGCCGCGACGCAAACGGCCGCAGTGGGCCGACCTCAGCCCTCGCAAACGACGCTCGGACTTCGTGCGGCCCCTCCATGACGGCCTACGAGCCGAATCATCTCTTTTTGAGATGTGTATAAAGGTAAGGCCGTTCGGAGGGGCCGGCCCGAAGGGCTGGGGTGGGATAGGCGCCGTTTGCCTATCCCGCCCCAGTCGCCTGACCGGCCCGTCGTTGTGTCATGGGCACCGATCATTTACGCCTGAGGGTGATGGTTGTCCGGCAAGAACAGCGGGCCGGCGACTTCGCAGGCGAAGTCCGGGCGAATGCGATCCACTCACAAACGACGTTCGTGGACCGCAGCCCTTCGGGCCGGCCCCTCCGGACGACGAACGACATCCCCTCACCCACGTACCTCAACCTCTGCCTCCGCCGTCTCACCGGTGATGATGTCCAGCGCGCGGATCGTCCAGGTCCCGGTCGGATCGTTCAGCGCGGGCGTGAAGCTGCCCGAGGCCACGCCATCCGCAATCCGCCCGTTGTCCGCGTACCACGGGCGCTCCTCGCCGTCCGGGCCGATGACGGTCACGCGCGCGACCGTGTCGCTGCCGCTGGCAAGCGACAGGTCATACGAGACCGCCTCGCCGAGTGACGCGCCCTCCGCCTCGATCCCCAGGCCCGCGATCTCGTT
>JBNJEK010000268.1:0-5877 GCA_051745855.1 Armatimonadota bacterium | reverse complement strand
GCGGAGACATTCGCGGGCGCACAGGAGAGCCAGGGGGCGCGCTATGAGCGCATCAGGCAGCGCTATGCGCCCGACACGGAGGACGATGGCGATGAGTGACCGCAGCGGCATCACGCGACGAGACTTCTTGCGCATCGGCGGCGCGGCGACCGCGGGGCTGCTGACCGCGGGGGTGGGTGGGTTCGGATCGCGCCCCGCATTCGCGCAGCAGACCCCGCCGAACGTGCTACTTATCATCACCGACCAGCAGCATATCGACACCATCTCGGCGGCTGGCTGCTCGCAGATCTCCACGCCCGCGCTTGACGCGCTGGCCGAGCGAGGCACCCGCTTCGCACACTCAGTCTCCGCGAATCCCCTTTGCTCGCCCGCCCGTAGCGCGATCTTCAGCGGCCGCACAAGCTGCGAGGCCGGCGTCCACGTCAACGGCCGCCCGATCCGCGCGGAATTCCCGAACCTCGGCCAGTGGCTCTCCAGCCGGGGCGGCTACGACGCTGCCTACGCCGGCAAGTGGCACCTGCCGCAGGGCGCGACACACTTCATCCCCGGCTTCGACGTGATCTCCACCGGCGTGGCCGGGCAGGGCAACATCGCCGACACCGCCGTCTCCGGCGCCTGCGCGGGTTGGCTGGATAACCGCACCAGCGCCGACCCATTCCTGCTCGTCGCCAGCTTCGTGCAACCACACGACATCTGCCAGTGGCTGCGGCTCAACTCGCGGAAGATGGACGAACTGCCGATCAGCGGCCTCGAGAACCAGCTTCCGCCGCTGCCCGACAACTTCGGCTTCGACCCGCTGGAGCCTGCCTCGGTCGCCTCCCGCCGCGAGGGCAACGAGGGCGTCAGCAACGGGTGGTCGGAGGAGCAGTGGCGGTACTACCTTTGGTCGTACTACCGCCACGTGGAGATGGTCGATGCCGAGATCGGGCGGGTGCTCAGTGGCCTCGAGGAGTCAGGCCACGCCGATGATACACTGGTGATCTTCACCGCCGACCACGGTGAGGGGACCGCGCACCACCAGATGACGCGCAAGAACCTGCTCTACGACGAGGCGCTGGCGGTGCCGCTGATGGTCGCGCTGCCGGGCGAGATCGCCGGGGGCCGCGCGGACAACGCGCACCTCGCCAGCGGCCTCGATATGATGCCCACCATCTGCGACTACGCGGGCATCGATGCCCCGCCGAAGATGCGCGGGCGGAGCCTCCGGCCGGTGCTGGAGCAGCGCAACACCACCTGGCGCGAGTTCGCGGTCGCGGAAGTCAACAACAACACCGGTCGCGCGGTGCGGACCGACCGCTTCAAGTACATCACCTACGCGGGCGACCCGGTCGAGCAGCTTTTCGACATGATCGAGGATCCGGGCGAGATGAACAATCTCGCCGACGACGCCGTGTACGCGGATACACTCGCCGACCACCGCGCTTTGCTTCGCGACTGGGAGCGCCGCCTCGATGTCCCCGAGGACGTGGCGAATCGCGAGGCGTGGGTGGGCTGACGGAGAGCGCCACTGCAGAGACGAAATCCGCCGGCGGCCTTCTCTCTGCCGCCGGCGGATTTGTTGTGTTCGTCGGAGCTTCGGCGTACCTCGGCGTCAGTCGTTGGGGGCGAGTGACCACAGGTTGCTCGGTTCCACGGTCTGATCAACGCGATACCACTTCGCGTGGCCGTCGAAGAAGCCATAGTTCGCGCCGCCGTTGTGGAGCTTGTCACCGTCGTTGAGGGTGATCGGCCGGCAGTGGGTGCCCGTGTGATAGGGCGGGCAGACGCGATGGGAGGAGCCACCTTCGGGCATCTCACCCAGCAGGATGACCTCCGCGGGCGTCTTGATGTCGGCCAGCGCAAGGGTGTTCTGACCACCATGGTAGCTGTAGGCGCGTATCTCTCGCTCGCAGTTCATGGCGTAGGTGAGCCAACTCGAACGGCGTCGCGGATTCGAGGGGCAGGTGAAGACCTGCTGATTCTGCACGTAAGGCATGATCGCCTCGTACCACTCGATGCGATCCACCCAGTTGCCTGAGCCGGGCGGCTCTTCGACGTCGTAGTAGCGGTTGATGCATACATCGTCGTAATCGGTGTTGTACATGACGATGCCGGTCATGATCTGGCGGACGTTGTTGAGACATGAAGTCTGGCGCGCTTTTTCTCGCGCGCGGGCGAAGACCGGGAACAGGATCGCCGCAAGGATCGCGATGATCGCTATGACCACGAGCAGTTCGATCAGTGTAAAGCCTCTGCGCATGTCTGTCGCCTCCCTGGCGTCTTCATGATCCGATCAGTGACGCGTCGAACGCGATCAACAGGAGAGGCACCCGGCACGTCCGTGTCGCACGGCGGTGCTACCAGACGCCGCTCCCGATCAAGCGTCGAAGGTTTCGGGCGGACCGATCCTTCAAGCCCCGCCCGGTGTCTAAGAGGCTCTCCGCGTGCTGTCAGACTCCGGTTGCGTCGGACTCAATCGTCAGGATCCAGCGACCACAGGTTGTTCGGTTCCACGGTCTGATCAACGCGATACCACTTCGCGTGGCCGTCGAAAAAGCCGTAGTTCGCGCCACCGTTGTGGAGCTTGTCGACGTCGCCGGTGGTAATGGGAGCGCAGTTGCTGCTTGAGGTGTGATAGGGTGGGCAGACGCGGTGGCTTGATCGACTCGTCCTCTCGCCGAGCAGGATCAACTCGGCCGGCGCCTTGACGTCGGCGAGCGAGAGGAGATTGGCATTGCCGTGATAGCTCATGCTCCTGATCTCCCGCTCACAGTTCATCGTGTAGGTGAGGCCCCACCCGGACCTGCGGAGTGGATGTGAGGGGCAGGCGAAAACCTGCTCGTTTTGCACATACGGCATGATGGACTCGTACCACTCGACGCGGTTAACCCAGCTTCCGTCCTGTTCCACGTCGTAGTAGCGCATGATATTGACTTCATCGTAGTCGGTGTTGTACATCACGATGCCGGTCATGATCTGGCGGACGTTATTGAGGCATGAGGTCTGGCGTGCCTTCTCTCTCGCGCGCGCGAAGACGGGGAACAGGATCGCCGCGAGGATCGCAATGATCGCTATGACCACGAGCAGTTCTATCAATGTAAACCCTTTGCGCATCTCTGTCTCCTTTCTGCTTATTGACTGCCTTAACGGCAGCGAACGTAGTATTGAGGGATTATTCACCGACGCGGGTCCGCGCTCCTCCATCGGGTTCGGTATCAACGGTGAATGATTGGAGTGACGCGGGTAACGCCTCTCCAGGCGAGGGCGCCTGGAATCCTGAATCGCAAAAAGACCCGGAGTCCGGGCGCCCTCGCCCGGACGTCGTTCCCGCCGCGGAGCAAAGTTCAGCCGCCATTGCTCGCCTGCGCCTCGCTTAGAAACTCACCTCCGGCGCGGGCGGGATCTCCACCGGCATACCCGTCTCGATGGAGACCTCCCCGGCCGCGCCGATGCACGTCGCGTGGCGCGCGTCGAGGCTCATCTGAATGTCCATCTCCTCGGGGGCGCGCACCCAGTCGAGGAACGCCTGCTGGATGAGCGGATCGCCCCCACCGTGCCCGCCCGGCGTCCCTTTCGGGTGCCACTCGTCGATGTGATCGGTGTGACGGTACTTGTTGCGAATCACGAAGTTGCACTCGTTGTTGTACTGTGCGTACATCTTCCCCACGTCGCCGGTGAACCAGAAGTCGCGCGTGTACTCGGGCGTGAAGTGATTCTCGGTGTAGACCGCGCTCTTTCCGTTCTCGTAGGTCACGATGACCTGCGAGTTGTCGTTCACATCCGCCTCCTCGGCGAAGACGCAGAGGTCCTCTTTCTCGATGGTCACGTCGTAGTCCATCTGGAAGCGCTCATGGCTGATGAAGAACGGGCACTCTTCCGCCTCATCGCAGTCGCGGCAGCGCTTGTCATTGGGAGCGGTGCCGCCGTAGTAGGCCAGCGAGCCTGTCGCGTAGACTTTCGTGGGCGCGCCCGAGTCCATGTACCAGTTCATCAGGTCGATCGTGTGGACGCCCTTTTGCATCAGCAGCGAGACCGTGTACTCTTTCGTGCGCTGCCGGTCGTGGTAGAAGTAGTTGCCGCCGACCGAGACGTTGTCCACCGCGATCCCGGTCATGATCTCGCCGATGAGCCCCTCGTCGATGATCTTGCGCATCCGCCGGAAGATAGCCGAGTAGCGAAGCTCGAGGCCGACGCACAGGACTGTGCCGGCGTCATTCCACGCGCGGATGATGTCGTCGGAGTCCTCGACCGACTGCGCGATCGGCTTTTCGAGCAGCACATTCTTCTCGTAGTCGAAGCACTGGACCGCGTTGTCGCGGTGGGCATGGTCGGGCGTGGCGATGACCACCGCGGGCATATCGTCGCGGGAGAGAAACTCGTCGAGGTCCGTGTAGTAGTCGATGCGGTCCTCGTAGCGCCCGCGCACGTTGTCGAGCGCCTTCGGGTCAGGGTCGGCGACGGCGACCAGTTCGGCCTCCGGGTGGTTGTCGTAATTGCGGGCGAAGTACCGCCCCCGCCCGCCAAGGCCGATCACGCCAAGTCGTACTTTATCCTGCGACATCGCTTGCTCCTCCGCGTCATTATTTGCCATGTCTTCGTTGATCGTCGCCGGGAAGCGCGGCGCGCCAGCTCCGGCCATGGAACAGTGACTTTCTCCGGGTATGGCGGCAATACCTCCGGCTGCGTATCAGGAGAGTGGAAACGACGTCCGGGCGGGCCGCCCGGACTCGGGGTCTTCTTGCGATTCCGGACTCCAGGCGCCCTCGCCTGGAGAGACGTTCCCCGTGTCACCCCAATGCTTATGGCGGTACGGGACGAACAAATGTTTCACGTGAAACATTCTGAGGACCGCGAAGGACGCACCACGCCCTCGGTGGCCCCGCCCATTGTTTCCGCGAGGTGCCCGCGGGCCCTCCGTCGAAGGTATTCGGGGAGGCCGACATGACCGATACGCCGCCATCCGATGGCATATCTGTGCTCGCATTCGCCTGCAGCCCCCGGCGCGGTGGGAATACCGACATACTGCTCGCCGCCGCGCTGGAGGGCGCGGAGGAGGCCGGCGCGCGCATCGAGCGCTTCGACCTGCGCGCGATGCAGATCGCGCCCTGCCGGCACTGCGGGGGCTGCGCCGGTGGCGGCGGCCGATGTGTGATCGACGATGATATGCAGCGCCTCTACGAGCCACTGCGCACCGCCGACCGGATCGTCGTCGCCTCGCCGATCTTCTTCATGAGCCTGACCGCGCAGGCCAAGACGATGGTCGATCGCTGCCAGCCGCTGTGGGTCAGGCGGCGCCTCGGCCGCGGGGTCTCACAGGCGCAAGATGAGCGCGCGGGCCTCTACCTCGGCGTCGGTGGCAGCAGCTTTCCGCATCTGTTCGACGCCGCGCGCAACGTCCTTGCCTCATGGTACTGGACGCTGCAGGTCTTTGAGCGCCGCGAGTTGGCGTTCCGCGACACCGACCGGAAGGGCGCGATCCTCGACCATCCGGGTGCGCTCGATCAGGCCCGGAACGCGGGCCGTGATCTTGTTCGCAGAGCGTACGACGACTCGTGATGTCGTTGAAGTCCCGGGCAGGACGGACAGACGGCGAAGATGTAGTGGACCGCGATACGGCAAGCAGTTGAGTCGTATGTCGTTTAAGCCTTTTGTAGGACGGGCTTCCAGCCCGTCAGACGTTATGTTGAATCCCGACGATCACGGCGCGAGTCCACGGTAAACGGCGACGGGCTGGAAGCCCGTCATACGAACGACGGAGGTACGACCCACGGCGAGGACTGGAAGCCCGTCATACAAACGGCCAAGGTACGGCACAGGACGATTCCTGGAAGCCCGTCCCACAAACGGCCAAGGGACCGCGCGCAGTGACGCGGCAAGCAGTTGAGTCGTGTGTCGTTT
>JBNJEK010000267.1:0-5976 GCA_051745855.1 Armatimonadota bacterium | reverse complement strand
CTGGTGAATCCGGCCGACAGGACCGATGTGGTCCGCGACACATGGCAGGATGTCGAGAACGATCCTCTCGACCCTCGGGGAACCGAGATTGTCGCGACATGGAATTCCGATCGAGGCATTGTCCAGATCGGCTCGGCTAACGGGCGCTGGGTGAATGTTCCCGATCCGGACCTGTCGATCACGGCGGGTGATTCCCATCCGTTGCAGGTGCAGCCCGAGTGGCCGGACCCGGCGATCACGCCGACGGACCCGGATGAGTATAACGACCAGGGCATTCGCACGAGTTCGCCGCGCAACTGGGATCTGATCCCGGTCTACCCGAGCTTCAGCACACCGCAGCCTGGTGATCCGGTTATGCCGATCGCCTACCGGATCGACCCGACGAGAGCCGGTAATCTCTCGGCGGCAAAGATCGTTCCGGGCAGCGTGCGCGTGGTGGTGCGGGCGACGGACGCGGCCGATCGGGTCTATCAGACGACCTATTCGGAGACTTCCAATATCAAGCAGGCGGAGATTGGCCCGCAGCAGTTCGCGGTCGTTTACAGCGACTTTGACCAGCGAGCCGAAGTGCGGTTCAACGAGCTTCGCCCGCCGAGTCCGCGGATGTTGACCGACGCGGGGATCACGCCTGAGACTTTCGGGATATACATCCAGTACTACTGCCGGCGAAACTACGATGAGACGTCGCCGGAGGATGACTTCGTGGTGAGGGCAGACTACTCGACGCAGGAGGTCATGAACCTGCGGCTCGCGTTGCAGCGGTATATCGAGCCTGAGGACGACACGACCACCGGCGCGAAGGTGATTCCCGACGACGCTCCCGTTGACAGAGTGTCGCTTGAGGACCAGGTGAAGGTAAGGAATCTGAGCAATTGAGAGGACGACGCGGCTATACAGCCGGCAGGCGGAGGCCGAAGGGAATGCGTCTAATATCTCCTACAATGCGTGCACGGACGCGCCGCGGACAGGCGC
This sequence comes from Armatimonadota bacterium, assembly GCA_051745855.1. Lineage (GTDB taxonomy): Bacteria > Armatimonadota > Zipacnadia > Zipacnadales > UBA5352 > UBA5352. The sequence continues at coordinate 5,004 of JBNJEK010000267.1, read as the reverse complement.
TGCTTGTGGCCGTCCTCCTCATGATGGCCATACTGCTGGTGGGCATCCTGTTCGTGGCGCTGGTGACGTATAACCAGCAGCAGTCGATACGTCACGAGGATAATCTCGCGGCGCAGGCGATGGCGGAAGCGGGGATTCAGTACGCCACGTACATGCTGGAGAACTCGCCGGAGGGCGCGGACTGGCGCCCGCCCGAGCCGCCGGCGATGTACGCCGATGGCAGTTATGATCCGGGTATCTACGGCCCCGACGGCATTCCCGGTACCGAGGATGACTACTACAGCGACATGGAGTTGAGTCGTGGCTGGGCGCCGGTGATCGACACGGCCACCGACTCCTATGAGAATCGCGGGTTCACGCGCTACCCCGATCCGCGGCATCCGTCCGGAGCAGACGTGCGGACGAACGCCGACGTGGGGGGCGGCTACTTCTTCCTGCGCGTGACGTACGACCCGTGGAATCCCTACACCGACTGGAATCCACTCGCGGCCGACACCCGGCCCCCGGATGCGACTGACTGGCATATCAGTATCGAGTCGATCGGCCGTGTGGATGGCACGCAGGTCTACCGCCAGATGGTGGCCTACAAGCCCGTCCCGACGCTCAACTACGCGCGGTGGGTCCATGATGCGACGCAGGACGGACGCCCGGCATTCCTCGGTATCTCGCCGTGGATCGACATGGACCAGGACGGGAACATCGAGACCGGGCCGGTTGGCGCCGCCGAAACACCGCCTGAGTGGATCTCGACGACCTTCGACGGCCCGATCCTTGTCAACGGCCGGTTGCGAGTCGCCGGCGCGCCCCACGACACCGGGACCGAAGTCTTCGCCAGCACCCAGTTTAACCTCGTCTCGCTCATGGACCGCAACGACATCGCCGAGGGTGAGTACCCGCGCGATGACACCGTCGTGGCCACCGACGGGATCGACTTTCTGACGAACGTGGACAATGCCGCGCAGGCTCTTGTGCGGACACCGGTTGACGACTACGGGGTCTTTCTTCACCCCAGCGATGACCCGGCATTCACGACCGCCAACGGGCGGGTCAAGGACGGTCGGCAGCAGACCAGCATCGAGCCGACACTCGAAGATACCGCGGTGACCGAGGGCTACTCGCGCTTTGCCGGACGGATGGAGGCGCCGCGGTTGACGCTCGGCGAGGGCGAGACGATGCTCGAACGCTACCGCCGCATGACCCGGGACACCGGACAGCTTGTGCAGGACGACGGCGAGTACGTGAACAACGGCCGCTGGGGCTTCGGCCGCGGCATCTACATCGACAACTTCACCGACATCCAGTTCGACCACGACATCCAGGCATTGCTTGACGACTGGCAGCGCCCGTCCGCGACACCCGGGACGCCGATGCCCGACAGCGGCTGGAACGCGCTCTTCACCACCTACTCGCCGCCCGCGGTCGAGATCGAGTTCCTCCCGACCGAGGACGCGGCCGGACCGTTCTCTGACTCTGAGAATCCGCAGAACGTCACGAGCAACGAGGTGTGGTGGCCGAACCACGAGCCCGGTCAGCCCGGGATCCGCATCACGCGGCATGACAGGAACTGGCGTGTGCCCGCGGATGTCGCCGGTGGCCCGAGCGCCGGCAGTGACTCAGGGCACCGCACGATCGTGATGGACTACCCGACACCGTGGCTGACTGGCGACGATGACACCGTCCGCTATCCGCTGATCGTGACCGAGGGCAATGTGCGGGTGTCAGGGCGGCTGCCGGCGGGCTGGACCGTCGATAACCTCCGGCTGTATGACATGACGATCATCTCGGGCGGCACGATCTACATCGACGGGCAGATACTCGCGCCCAACGATCACGACATGCACCGGGCTGGCGAGGCGCGGCCCTTCGACGACCCGCTGAACACGAAGGTCGCGCTGTTCGCGCGAGATTCGGTGTGCCTCAATGCCACGCGGATCGTGGCGCAGGATACGTTCGGCGCGGCCCCGGCGGCCCCGGACGACCCGCTGAATCCGGCAGATCCGAACAAGCACTGGGAGCTGTCGCCCGGTTCGGACGGGCGGGGCTACTCGCTCTTCCACTGGGGCGACGAGCCGATCGGAGAGTCGGTGGCCCTTGTTGCGAGGCAGACGGCCAACGACCCGGGCCCGTCGGGTGTGGCGCTGATGCTGTGGGATGAGGCTACCAACAGCTACACTGCGTACGAGTTCGGCGTCGCGCCTGATCCGATGGACGATGAGACCTTCGCGCTGGTGCCGGAGGAGACGCTCTTCCCCGAGGAGCCGCCCGTCACCCCGCCGCAGGAGTACGGCGTGGTCGCGGTCGAGCCCCAGTGGGCGCCCTACCGCGCGTGGCTCAATGACGATCCGAACGATACTGTCGTGCTGCCGTGGGATCTTGTGGGCTACGTGGACCCGACGGTCGGGCTCAAGAACGCCCTGGTGTTGCGCCACGCAGATCCGCACCTTGGCGCGGGCTCAACCGCCTACTGGCTGAAGAAGTGGAAGATCGCGGAGTATGACGCTGACGGGAACGCGGTCGGCGGGATCAACGCGCGCGTCAATGCCTCGGTCTTCGCCGAGCGGGGCTGCTGGTACGTCCTCGGCCCGGGGTACTTCGACGACGGGCTCACCGGCGACGAGGCCATCGAGAACCGGCGTTACAACTACCGCCTGACGTTCGTCGGGACGATCGCGGAGAACTTCACGGCATCGGTGGAAGCGGCACGGGACTGGACCGACGAGATGGCCTATCCGGCGGCGTACGACGGCGGGGATTTGGCGGAATGGGGCAGCGTCAACTACATCTTTGATGAGAGCCTCCGGATAGAGCGGTTCCTTTCGACGGTCAGCAACGCGACGAACCCGGCGGCGAATCTGCCACGACTGCCCCTGCTGCCCGTCAGCCCGGATATGGTCTACTACGGTGAATAACGGCCCACGGTGGGTCGTTTGCTCGGGCAACGCACGGAGGTAATCGATATGCGGTTTCGCCGCACGTTCGCTCTCCTGACAGCACTCATAGGGACGGCGCTCACGGCCGCTTTGCCGGCCATGGCCGCCGGTACCGCGTTCAGGTATGACACCGCGCAGCGGGTCGTCAACGCCTGCGTGGTCGCCGTGGACGTGAATGACGACGGCGACTTCGGTGACCCCGGGGAGAACCCCAACCCGTGGATCATCGAGGGCATGCGGCGCTCCGACCTCACCCCTGATGACTGGGTATTCGAGAACCCTCTCGCACCTGCCACGGCGGTCGCGGGAGATGCCTTCAGCGACTACGTTACGAAGGGCAAGGCGAGCTACTGGGTCGTTGAACTGACCGACGAAAGCGCGAAACGCCTCGTCGGGATGGACCTGATCTACCTTTCATCGAGCGAACTCGACCTCACGCCGCGGCAGCAGGACGGGCTGCGGGCGGCGGTGGAGGCCGGGGCGCTGCTGTGGGTGGACAACGCGATCGAGCGGAACGTGGACGGCGATCCGACCGGCGCGACCGTGGTAGCCGCGGACGGTTTCCCGTGGCTGGACACCGACGCATTCGACTACGAGGACACGCAGATCTACGCGTTGGACGCGATCGACGGGAACAACGGACTGCTTCGCGACCCGCATCCGCTCAGCTCTTCAGCCGTCACGCGTCTGGGCGATGTGCCCGACCGCGACGAGTACGATCTCTGGCAGACCGATGAGCCCGACAGCGTGCTTGCCGAGGGGCACTTCCTCGACCCGGATTTCATCCACCCGCACTTCCGCACGATCATCGAGAATGTCGCGTACGCCGACGACGGCACCCAGACGGGCAGTTCGCCGTGGGCCGTGATGATGGACTACGGCTCCGGCAGCGTGCTCGTCACCACCGGCGGGGTGGGGCGCGATGTGGTCGAGTGGCTGGAGGAGGGCGACACCACCGACGCCGACTTCCGGCCCTCCCCGAACTTCCTGCAGGGGCCGGATGTGAAGTTCGCGCTCAATGCCGTGCAGTCGCGCGAGGGATGGCAGCAGGCTCGCCGGACTCCGCGCGCGAGCGCCAGCAGCGTGGCCCGCGCGCCCTTCCCGCTGGACATCGCCTGGCAGTATCCCGATCGCAATTATGCTCCCGACCCCGGCGCGCCCACCGTTCCCGTGGAGATCGGCGCCGTGGTCTCGACAGCAGTACACAGCCGCGACATACTCTACGCGGTCAGCCTCCCGACCGTTGATGCTCCCGCGTATCTGATGGCCTTCGACATGACGCCCGAGATGGATCGCGACGGGGACGGCATGCCCGACGACGGGCCGGCTGACTACTCGCTGGGCGCCCCCTACGACATGATCTGGTACCAGGATCTGCCGGAGATGGCGACGCCCCGCTACGCGTCGGCGACGATCGCGGCCACGCCCGACTACCCGCAGCTTGTGCTGGTCAGCTACGTGGATACCGCGGAGGGGACCGGGTGGGTCGCCTGTATTGACGGAAGCGTCGCCGGCGGTGGCGCGCAGTTGTGGCTGCGCGAGATCGAGGGTTATTCTGACACTGCAGAAGTCGTCGCGCTGTCGACACCGGTGGTACACAACGGGTACGTGTATGTGCTGACGAGTGAGCTTGACCCGGATCTCGCTCCGGCGACTCTCCCCAACCAGACCTACGGCCGGGTGCACTGCTTCGAGTTGGATTACGAGTGGACCGATGCCGATGCGTGGCCGACTGATGCCTACTGGTGGGTCTATCCGGCCAACGCGAATGACATCGACGGAATCGGCGCCCCGGCAGCGCCTCCCGGAGGACCGGCGGTCGAGGAACAGCGCTCGCTTCCGCCCTTCCACGATCCTGAGTGGGTGTCGGACGTAGATCGCTCGCTGCTTCCGCCCGCGCCAGGAGCGACGCCGGTCGTACATGCTGCGGCCAGCGGGGTGGACAACCTCGGCGTGGACGCGCTGGTCACCTTCGGGACGCCGATCTCCTTCCGCTGGAACGGCAGCGATGTCAGGAATGTCAGCGGCAACCAGGCGGGCGGCAGCCAGTACACGCTGGTGCCCGCGCCTTACA
>JBNJEK010000266.1:0-6008 GCA_051745855.1 Armatimonadota bacterium | reverse complement strand
AGCAGCGGCACCAGTGAGCTTCCGTCCGTCTCCGGGCAGTCGGCTCCGGCGATCTCCGCCGCGGTCGGCATCAGGTCCGGGTAGTACCACGGGTCATTGGATACCTGCGCAGGCTCGATCACACCCGGCCAGCGCGCAACAGTCGGTACCCGCACGCCGCCCTGGTCGAGATTCCCCTTGCGGCCCTTGAAGGGCCCCCAGTGGTCGAAGAACTCGTCCAGCGTCGGATCACACTGGAAGCCCGCGTGCGAGTAGCCGTTGTCCGACGTCCAGATCACCAGCGTGTTGTCCGCCTCGCCGGTCTCGTCGAGGATTTCGAGAATCCGCCCGACCGCGCTGTCCATGTACGTCACCATCGCGGCATATATGCGGTGTTCGAGCGGCCAGTCGCGGTCGGTGTACGGCGCCAGGTTCGGCACCTCCAGCGCCATGTGCGGCAGGGTGTACGCAAGATAGCCGAAGAACGGGCCCTCCCCTGCGACCTCGCGCAGCCAGCGTTCGGAGGCTTCAGAGTACACGTCAAAGGAGTGGACGGCCTCCTCGGGATTCTTCACGCCGTTGGGGTGGATGTTCCCATCCTCGTCATATTCGTCGGGCGCGCGGTGATCGTGGTCTTTCTGCTGCGGATAGTACATCCGGTCGCCGTTGTGATAGAGGAACGCGGGGTAGTAGTTGTGCGCGTGGCGCTGGTTGAGATACCCGACGTGCTCGTCGAAGCCCATGTTCCTCGGCACGCCCGGCTGATTCCAGCAGGCCAGCCCCCACTTGCCGAAGAGCCCCGTGGCGTAGCCGGCACCCTGAAGCACCGACGCGACAGTGGTGTCCTCGGGCTGCAGCGAGTGGCGGTAGCCACCGGGGGCGGAGTTATTGCGCACCGTCGCATGGCCCTGGTGGAGCCCCTGCATCAGCGACGATCGCGCCGGCGCGCAGACGGTCGAGCCGGAATAGCTGGCGGTGAACCGGCATCCCTCCGCGGCGATGCGGTCGATGTTGGGCGTCTCGATCAGTTCCGATCCGTAGCAGCCGATGTCCCCCCAGCTTGCGTCATCGGCCATTATCCAGAGGATGTTCGGTCGCGTGTCGGCCCGGCTGTCCTGCGGCATAGGTCACATCTCCCTTTGGAGCTATCAGCATCCGGCATTCCGCATCGAGCGCCCCGCTGAAAGAGGCGGGCCTTCACCATGCCGTTGCCGTCGGCTTTCGGAGGTCGGCGTACTCCTCTCGCCGCCGGAGACGTCCGACGCCCCTGTTGTCGTCGAATCGTTCGCCTGCAATTCGCGCTGAACCTTCACGGAGCGGGGAGGCCAGCGTTCAAGTCGGTTGGCAGCTTATCCTCCAGCGTGGGCTCAAAGAGCCGCAGATGTCGGTCGCCGAGGCGCTCGGCTTCCGCGAAGAGCAGTTCAAGGTAACGGTCGCGCACCTCGCGGACCTTGGGGTCGTAGAAACGGTTCTCAAGCTCCCCCGGGTCGGCCTCGAGGTCGTAAAGCTCACAGTAGTCGGTCAGGTTGAATACCAGCTTCCAGCGCCCGTCGGTGACCATGCGCGCGGAATAATGGCCGTACCAGTCGCCGTGATACTGCGCGTAATGCACCTCGCGGGGCCAGTCCCCGCCGTCAACCAGCGGTAGCAGCGACTGCCCGTGCAGATCATGGCTCTCCATCGCCTCCACCGGCTCGCCGGCCATCGCGTGTATGATCGTGGCGGTGAGGTCCATCAGGTGCACGGGCGCGTCGATGCGCTGCAACTCGCAGCCACCCGCCGGGCGTGCGATCATCGGGATGCGCGCGATCTCGTCGTACATGTAGCCCCCCTTACTCAGGAACCCGTGCGCGCCGGCCATGTCGCCATGGTCGGCGGTGAAGACGACCGTGGTGCTCTCGGCAAGTCCTGCATCATCCAGCGCGTCCAGCACCCGGCCGACCTGCTCGTCGATCAGTTCCATGTACGAGAAAAGCCCCGCCAGCAGCTCGCGTAGCTGATCGTCGCCACCGGGGAGGTGGCTGTGGCCCTCGGGCGAGATCTGGTGCAGCCGCAGCTTCTTCTGATAGGTGGGCTTGCCCGCGAAGTCATCCTCGCGGTTCTGCCACATTGGGATCTCGGCCGGATCGTATCGAATCCCGAACTCATCCGGCACGAACCACGGGCTGTGCGGTCCCGGAAACGCGCAGAAGCAGACAAATGGCGCCCCGCGCACCTCCTGTGAACGGAGGAACTCGCGCGTCAGGTTGGCTGCAAACACGTCCGGGAACTCGTCCATCGGCATCTGAAGCGTGCCGGCGCGCCCACGAGCGAGGCTCTGCCCCACCTCCGCCAGTGACGGCCCCGGATGCCAGTGGGAGCTTGAGAGGTAGGCCGGGCCGCCGTCGTACGGACGCGGGTGCGTGTGATCGAAACTTGAGGCGAAGAGGTCTTCCGCCGGGCCGATGTGCCACTTGCCGAAATACGCGGTCTCGTGCCCGGTCTCCGCCCTGGCCCAGTCGGGCAGAGTCTGCAGGTCATCGCGAAGGTGCTCGCAGTAGGAGTACCCGGGTGTGGAGTTGTTGAACATGTGATGGGCGTGGGGGTAGAGCCCTGTCATCAGGCTCGCGCGTGCCGGCGAGCAGAGGGCACAGGGCGTGTACGCGCGCTCGAATACGACGCTCTCCTCGGCAAAGCGGTCAAGATTCGGCGTTCGAACCAGGTCGCCGCCGTAGCAGCCGAGCAGGTCGATACGAAGCTGATCACAGAGGAATACGAGGACGTTGGTCGATGGGACAGCCTCCTCAGCCATGGCGAGCACCTCCGAGCGCCAGTGGGTCAGAGTGTCCCGCGCCCTTTCGCGAACCGCCCCCTGCGAACCTGCCTCCGGACCAGCGTCGATGAAATGTTTCACGTGAAACATTTGTTCGAGGGAGCACGTCGTATCAACTGACGGAAGGGGCTGCGTATCAACGGTTAGCGATGCGACGGCAGAAGCCCTTACGCGCCACAGGAGAATGCCAGTGATGGGAACGACGTCCGGTCGGGGCGCCCGGACTCCGGGTCTGCTTGCGATTCTGGACTCCAGGCGCCCCCGCCTGGAGAGTCGTTCCCCGCGTCTCCCAAATCATTGACCGTTGATACGCAGCCGACGGAAGGTGAATGCTCCCCCGACCGGGAAATTCCGCAAAGGTGATGCCACGATGGCCGAGCAGAAGGAACGACAGATAACGAACGCCGACCTCGCGTCCGTGTGCCGCCAGTTCTCCACGCTGACGAAGGCGGACATCAACATCCTCGAGATCCTCGAGACTCTGCGCGCGCAGACCTCGAATGCGCTGCTGCGCGAGGTGCTTGAGCAGGTGCAGCAGGATGTGGAGATGGGACACACACTCGCGACCTCATTCAGCCGCTATCCAAACACATTCAGCCCGTTCTTCATAACGATGATCCGCGAGGGGGAGCTTGAGGGCGAGATGGACCGGGTCTTCGACGACCTCGCCGATCACTTCGAGACGCGTCTTGGCGACACGCCCGACGCGCGCCGTTCGGCGCGAGCGGGAGTCTTTGACTGGGAGGCCGCGGCCTCGGCATTCCAGTGGATCTTCATCTGGCTCTGCGCACTCGGGGCCGTCTGCGCGCTCGGCGCGGGGCTGATCTGGTACGCGACGACCCCCGACGGTGGCCCCGGCCTGCCCGGCGAACGACTGCCGAACATCCTGATCTTCGTCGGCGTGATCCTCGCCCTCGGCGTCCTCGTCTTCACCCGCGGGCGGAAGAGACGGTAGGTCCTCGCCATCGCGAGGGGGTGCGGGGTACCGCGCAGTCACGCGTGTGCATCACTCCGCCACCGCCTCCAGCACGACATGCTCCCCGGGATCGAGTTCCAGCGCGACCGTGCCGCCCTGCCGGCCGAGAAGCTGCCCGCGCCCCTCTTCACCGCCGACGAACAGCCGCACCGCCGCGCCGTCCGGGACCGGCCCGCTCCACTGCTCAGTGGTATCCGAGAGGTTGTGCAGGACGATCCAGGTCCCGTCCTCATCCGCGAAACGCAGACCCCGGATATTCTCATCGTGGATCGACTCGACTTCGCCCGCGAACTCCGACGTGTAGGGCATCACCTCGGCGAGGAACCAGTAGTCGGTGCCCGCCGGGTAGTTAGTGCGCATGTCCGGATCCTCCGGGGTGGCGCTGTCCTCGTCCTTGAGCAGCAGTTCACGCCCCCTGAACTTCTCCGGTTCGTCGCGGTAGAAGATCTCGCTCGGCGCGGTCTCGATGCGATCGTAGTTGTGTGCATGAATGCGAGCAAGCAGCGGACCGTACTTGAAGGTGTCCTCCATCACCGGCGATGGCACAATCTCATTCACGCCCGTGGCGCGACCGAAGCGGAGGCGCCCCCAGATCCCCGCGGTCTCGTCGTCCTCCAGAGCGGTGATGTGCAGCAGGCCCACGAGGCGATTCTTCGACGCGAACCACTGTTGTGTACCCTCCCACGGCAGGATCTCAGAGTTGCCGCCCCACCTTGGTACGGTCAGTCGATAGCGCACCGCCAGTGACGCAAACTCGTCACCACCAATGATATGCGAGAACTCCTCGGCGCCGGAGACGTAGCGCGCATTGTACCAGTGAATCCCCTCGGGCTGCAGGCGGTATTCGCTCGTCGCGATCATGAGCGACCCGACCTCGCCCTCCGGCAGTCCACGTGGGGCATGTATGCAGCCGATGAAGGTATCCTTGCCGAGTTGTCCCTCGCCGAAGTTCCGCCCGTTCATCGCGAAAGAGAACGGCCCGAAGCGCGCGCGGGGGGCCTGCACGTTCTCATCGAGTATCACGTAGTTGTCGGGCAGCGGCTCATCTGGCATCTCCGTCCACCACGGGACCGTGAAGACCGTGTGCGGGTTCGCCCCGGGGCTCCCGCGGTCGAGCGCGATATTCGCCACGCGCTTGTTCTGCCGGTCTCCGGTGAGCGTCGCGACGATCTCAGGGGCGTGCGGATGCGCCCATGCAGGCGAGTGCTTCCACGACGCGTCCGTGTAATTCTCCACGATCCCCGACGGCTCAACCATGATCGGGTAGAAGTCCACTGTCTTCTCGATGATCCGCCGCGCCTGCTCGCTGCCGGTGTACTCGAGGAAACGCGCCAGCCAGCTTATGTTGAGATTGTGATAGCCGAAGGTCTCATTCTGCGTCGCGTGGTAGATCATCCCGCCCATCGGATAGACGGTCGCCTCGAGGAAGTCGAGGAAAAGCTCCACATGGTCGGCGAACTTCTCATCCCCCCACACGCGGTGCGCAAGCTCGCAGATGAGCAGATAGTAGACGTCCTGGTTCGGATAGTTGCCCGCGCCGTGGGTCCCGGTGGTGAAGTTCTTGAGGCCGTAGCTTTCGTACTGGTGCTCCACGCAGACTCGGATCTCCTCCAGCCACTCCTCGTCCTTTGCGGGAAGGATCAGCCACGGCAGGTTCTGCCTCAGTTGCCAGTACGCGTCAAAGGTGGGCCCGAGCGTAAAGCGCGGGATATTCGGATCGGCGCCGAAGCGCGCCTGGCGGCCGGGGTTCCAGTCGCCGTCACGATGATTCTGCAGCACGCCCTGCATCGTGTCGAAGAGGTTCGCCACGATCAGCGGATCCCCGTGGTGCTCGCTGCGAGGGTGCGTCAGCGCCCACGCCATCGTCAGGCAGTTGCTGCCGAGGGTCCTGAATTGCCACGCGTTCTCGACCTGCAGGTACCCCTCGTCTCCCTTGCGATAGCCGGTGGGCTCACGCGAGAATCCGGCCGCACCGCGGTTGAGCGCCGTCACGTAAGGGTTCGCATCGGCATCGGGGTCCTCCACCGGTAGCGGATTCTCCCGCGCCTGCTGCATGATCGCGTCAAACTGCTCGATGTACTCCTGCGCGCTTTCGACGGTCGCCTTCGCGTTGGTGCCGAGCTCCGCCTCGATGGCGTACTGGGCATCCTGCAACGCCCAGTCGAGCATCGCCAGCGCCATCGCCCCGTATGCGTCAGGCTCGCCCACGCGCTGCCTGAGTGCCTCCAGTCCCTGCGTTGC
>JBNJEK010000265.1:0-6067 GCA_051745855.1 Armatimonadota bacterium | reverse complement strand
GTAGTACTGGCGGTAGCCGTCCTCGATGCTCACCCACTCGTCGAAGCCGTGCTGGGCGAAGATCTCATCACCGAGGTGCCACTTGCCCATGTGCGCGGTCCGGTAGTCGGAGAAATCGGCAAGCTCCGGCAGGCACTCCACGTCCTGCGGGAGCGGGACGTTGTTGGCAGTGCAGCCGCTGGAGTGCGGATACAAGCCGGTCAGGAGCGATGAGCGCGATGGCGTACACACCGGCTGAGTGACGTAAGTGTTCTCAAAGACGATACTGCCGTCGGCCAGCCGGTCGAGATTCGGCGTCTCAATGTGATCGTTCCCATAGGCGGACATGGTCTTCGCCGCCTGCTCGTCGGTATAAAGGAACAGCAGGTTCGGTCGCCTCATGATGGGCCTCCCCGGTTACCTGAACGAGATGTAGTTCATTTTTCGACGACCAGCCTCGCGCACCTTTGTACGATCTGGAGGCCGGTGGAAGTTTAACGGCGAAAGAGCTTGGCGAAGCGACAGAGATTCAGTGAGAGCGTGAGTGTGATGAGAACGATCCTGCCGGCCCTGGTGGTGCTTGTTATTGCTGGAGGTATCGCGATCGCGGCGCCCGACGGGCTTCTCTTCCACGTATCATTTGACCACGATCATCGGCCGGATTACGCGGCCGGACCGACAACCACCGACGCACAGGCGGCGATCACTGACAACGGAGGAGGCCAGGAGGGTGAGGCGCTGATCGCCCACGGCGGCTTTCACGGGATCGAGCCCTTCCTGTCACCATGGTACCTCACCGCAGGCAACATCGACCGCCAACAGGGGACGATCGAGCTTTGGATCAACCCCGGCGAGGGGCTCTTCGATGATCCTGAGGATCGGCGGATATACATTCACTGGTGGGTCGAGCGAGATCGGCACCTCGCGCCGAAGGTCTTCCGCATCGACACACGTGGCGGCAACCTGCGCGTTTTCGAGCAGGATGTCGCGGACGGCGACTACGTCAGCCACGTGCAGACGCCGGTGGACTGGCAGCCGGGGGAGTGGCACCACGTCGCGTACACGTGGGGCGGCGGTGAGCGAGTGGTGTACATCGACGGGGAAGAGGTCAATCGGGCCGATCCAGGTCGCGGACTGCCGACCCTCGGCTACTTCTTCCGCATCGGTGCGGGTAACTGGGGCCTTGGATATGCAGAGGCGCTGGTGGATGAAGTGCGCATCTGGGACAGGGCGCTTACTCCCGATGAATTTGAGGGATTGCAGTGATGAACAGGCGGATGATGATAGCGATCACACTCGCGGCAACAATCTCCTCGGCCGCAGTCTCGGCGCAGTTAACCGCGGGCGACCTCACCGCTGATTATACCGAGCAACCCGGTGCGACACTCAGCATCGGCGAGGCTGACATGCAACTGGAGTTCGAGATCATCGACGGCCGGACGGGTGAGGCGCTCGATGCGCAAGCAGGCGATCTCGGTGACGATCTGATCGTCTCGCAGCAACCGGCCCCCGATGGATCCATGCTTCGCTGGCCGGTGATCTTCGCGAACGCCGGCGACGAGCAGTGCTGGCTGGAGGTGCGGGCGGTCATCACGCCGGGGAGCGACGGGCCTTTCGGCTTCTGGAACGGTCACGCGGACTACTCCCCGGCGCCCGACGATATCCCCTCCATGCCCGCGGAGATGTGCACGCCGCTGGTTTCGCTGAGCGGCCAGAGCGCCGGCATTGCGTGGGGGCTCGAGGCTGACGCGCTCATGTCATGGTACGAGGGCGGGGCAGAGGACGGGCGCTTCCACTTCGGCTGCCGGATCGTGGTCGATCCGGGGGAGACGTATGAGCTCCCGCTGGTGATTTTCGGCCACCCGGCGACCTTCGGCTACCTCGACGCTTTCGAGCGCTACCACGACCTCTTCCCGGAGAGCTTCGCGATTGAGCGTCCGAACGTCGATCCGCGGGCGACGGGCGCCGGGTGCGACTATGTCGGCTGGCACCAGGGCTCCCCGGAGCTTGTGCGGCGCGTGGGCGGAAGCTGGGACTGGTGCATGAAGTCGTGGCGGCTGCCCGGCAACTGGGCGAATCGCGAGGAGCACTGGCGGGAGGAATTCGGCGACTACGATCGCCTGCAGGAGATCTGGGCGGAGAAAGCCACGCACATCGACCTGTGTGATTTCGCCGGCATGTACTACATCTGGCCGGCGTGGACCGATGAGGATCTCGCCGCCGAGCGCTGGCCCGAGGCGCTCATCGATGACCCGCTGGCGCCGCGTACGCAGTGGATGAATGTGACGATGGCGCACCTGACTTTCCCCGCGAACGAGGCGTATCTCGCGTGGACGAAGGACCATCTGCGGGAGGTCCTCGCGGGCGGGGAGTACCACGGCTTCGGCCTCGATTCCGCGGGCTCTGATGGTCGTGCGCGCGGACCCGATGCGCAGGCGAGTCCGGGCCGCGCGTGGGATGATGAGGGCGTGTATTGCCGCGCGAACGCCGGGATGGCGCAACTCATGGACACCATCCACGAGATGGACGCGCAGGACGGCCGGAAGGCAGCGGCCGTGCCGAACGGCGGCGACTGGATGATCCTCTCTCGCGCGGACTCGATCCTCATCGAGCACTCGCCGCTGCGGTGGAAGAACGACTGGGTAGATCGCCTGAACGCGGGGGAGAAGGTGCTCAACTGGTGGGATCAGTTCGATCTCTTCCGGCTTATCGAATGGGAGAGCGCGTCCCGAGAAGAGGCCCGCCACGATATGGCGGCGATGGCGCGCTTCATGCGCCTGCGGAGCCTGCAGCTTGGCGGCGTGCCGATGTATCGCCAGGCGAGCGGGATCGTGAGCACGATGGAGGATCTGCCGGAGATCGTGGAGACGGTGCGCGCCGGCTGGCAGCCCGTCCCGGCGATGAGAGGCGACGAGCGGCTGTGGCTGTCGCGCTACGGAGATCGCGGTCCGTGGGAGACGCGGCTGGTCGCCTGCAACCCTGAGGACGAGGCGATCAGCGGGGAGATCGAGATTTTCACAGAGTACCTGCCGCATGCCGCTCCGTTCCTTCAGGAAACCGCAGATGTGCGGAACTGGCTCTTTGCGGATGTGTCCGGCGATCCGCTCGTCCAGCGCATCGCGGACGAGAAGTGCGCACTGCAAACCACGATCCCCCCGGCGTGGCAGCGCGTCTTCCGGCCGATGGCCCTCGCGAGTGATCGAGCGCACTTCACGGCTGAGGTCAGCTTCGCCGGCGATGTCCACGAGCGGACGCTTCGCATCGAAGTCACCGACATGCTGGCACCCTTCGAGATCGCCCCGATCTCGATGATACATGACTGGTACTCCACGTTGGATGCGCGCACAGTGACTGTGACTGAGCCCGGGACAGTGGAGCTCCCCTTCGCGAGCACCAGCTTCGCTTCACCCGCCGAGGAGATCCTGAGCTTCCCGTTCATCGAGGATGGCGAGGCCGCGTGCAGCATCGTGATCCCTGAGGACGCCACTGAGGATGAGGAGTACGCGGCATTCCGCGTGCAGGAGTACTTCCGCTTCTGGCACTCAGAGCCGAACCGCGACGGCGAACCTGCGGTCGAGGGGCCGATGATCCCGATCGTGCGCGGAGAAGCGGGAGGACGAAGCGTGGTGCTTTCGGAGATGACCGCCGACGAACTCGACGAACTCGGCGAGCCGCCTGCGCGCATTGGTGTCGAGGACGGCGACCTGCTCGTGGAGTATGCTGAAGATGAGATCGCGGCTTCAGTCGCCTATAAGCTCCTCCGCCTCCTCAATCGCGAGCACCCTTTCTACGGCGCCACGCCGGAGAAGTTCGAGGACGAGCGCGAGCAGGCGCTTTACGAGCGCGCCGGTCTGATCCGCGAGGTGCTCGACGACCGCGAGGCGCTGGGGATGTGAGGTGAGGGAGTGGATGCCGCAAGCTAAGCAGGCATCCACTGCATGTCACTATCAGGCGGCGGGCCGGTGTGCTCAGGGTCAAGCACCGGTCCGCCGCGGATGGTGCTGATCCAGACCTCGCCCTCGCGCAGGCGGAAGACCACGCGCAGCTCGCCCACGCAGAGCATCCGGCGGTCGCCGCCGTGAGCGACCGGCGCGCCCTTCGCGTCGTCGGAAGCTGCCATCATGTCGCGCAGTGCCTGCTTGAGCGCCGAGCGCTGCTCGGGCTCGAGGAACGCGAACTCGCCGCGGGCGCGCTCGGAGAACACAATCCCCGGCAGCGCATCCGCCCGCCAGCGCCGGCCCCACGCGAGTTGATCCTCGCCGCGGCGCACGCGGTACCAGTCCTGCGAGTTGACGAGGGCCTCTTCGCTCACCCGTCCTCCACCTCGTCAATCCGCAGTCCGCAGATCCCCGATGGTTCGTAGCGCACGTTCTGCGTGACGGCCCACAGCGTCCGGTCCTGCAGCGCGAGGTCGCGGACGTTGGAGAAGCGTGCCGGCATCACGTGCCGCTGGTACTCGCCGGAGTCGGGATCGAAGCGCACAAGCTCACCCGGCTCCATGTAAAGCCCCAGCCACAGGAAGCGCCCGTCGAAGGTCAATCCTCGCACACAGGACGAGTCGGGCCACAGGTCGAACCCGCGGAACGTGCGCGTGGCGCGATCAACGCGGACCACGCGGGCGGGCATCGTGTCGAGGCCCAGCCAGACGAAGCGGCCGTCGAATGTGGCCGAAGTGCAGAGCATGTTCTCCTCGCCCAGATCGATCGTCTCCTGCTCCAGTGAACGCCGGTCGATCCTCACCACGCGCCCGGGGACGGTGTAAAGGCCGACCCACAGCGCGTCCGGCGTCGTGGTCAGGGCGCGGACGGCGTGATTCGGCGCCTCCGGCAGCATGATCTCCTCGTAACTGCCATCCGTGGGGGCCACGCGGAAGATGCGGCCCGGGTCGGTGTACGTCCCGGTCCACAGATTCTCGCCATCGAATGTGAGGCAGTAGAGGAAATTACGCTGACCGTCTGAGGCCGCGATGGAGAATGTCTCGTAGTCACCGGTCGCGGGATCGAGGCGGCTGAGGTGCCCGGAGGAGTGCGCGACCCAAAGATCGCTGCCATCGAACGCGAGATCATGCAGACCGCCCTCGCAGTCGAACTCGATCTCGTCGATCGTCTGAAGGTCGGGGCTGAGCCTCACCAGCAGGCTCGGACCGCGGCAGATGCCGGCCCACAGGTAGCCGCCGCCGGTTTCGACGGCGTGGACGTTGCTGTGTTCGGGCTCGGGGAATGTGAGCGCGTCCATGGCAGCCACCGGCTCACAGGCCTTCCGCAAGCTCAGCGGCGGCCTCGCGGAGGTCCGGGAGGACGCTTGAGGTTGGCGTGAGCGCGTCCGTCAGCGCCACGAGCACCGCGCGGTCGCCGGCGGCGAGCGCAATCACGTGAGCGTTCGGACCGCGCGTAGTTGTCTCACAGGGTTCGCCGTCCGCCAGCGCTCGCGCGGGTGCCTCGGCAGAGGCCAGCAGGTCCGCGCCGAGCGCGGCGAGGGTGTCCGCGTCGGTCGCCTCATCCGCGTCGGTCGCCAGCAGCAGGCCGGTACGCGTCGCCAGTGCTAGCGCGATCAGTGCGGGCTGATCCGCTCGGAGCGCGCGCAGGCGCGCTCCGAGCCCGTTTCCTTCGTCCGCCATCGTTGCCGCCATCAATCCTCCATCGGCAGCGTGATCGTCTCGCCACCGTTCTGCGACGACCGGTCCATCGCGAAGCAGACCTCGTGCGTGTTGACCGCATCGGCGATGTCCACGTAGGAGTCCTCGGCGGACTCGATGCAGTCGAGGAAGTGCGTGATCTCGCCTTCGAAGGGATGGTGCTCGACGTCCCCTGAATCGGGCAGCACCGCCGGCACTTCCGCCCAGCCGCTCTGCTCGGGGAAAAGCTCAGCGGAGTACACGCGGTTGTCGCGGATCGCGCCGCCGTCGCCCATCAGGTCCACGTTGAACTGGTAGGGCATGATGCAGTCAACTGAGGAGGAGAGCTTGCCGATCGCTCCGTTGGCGAACTTGACGGTGCCGACGACGGTGGCCGGGTACTCGTAACGCTCGTCCCAGCCGCCTGCGTAGGCGCCGGAGACCTCGACGATGTCCGAGTCGGTCAGCCAGCGG
>JBNJEK010000264.1:0-6068 GCA_051745855.1 Armatimonadota bacterium | reverse complement strand
TGGCGCTCGGAGATCTCGTCGGCGTCATACAGCCGTGCGGCCAGCGTCCCGGGTTGAAGTGTGCACGGATACGCCCCAAGCCGCATCGTGCCCCCAAGCTCCGTGATGTACTCCTGCTCCTTAAGGTAGACGATGACCGGGTTGTCGCAGTCCTCCTTGAACTCACGCGAGTTCGCGTCCTCGAGGCCGCAGACGTTGCGCGCGAACTCGATCACCGCGGTCTGCAGCCCGAGGCACAGGCCGAGATACGGGATGTCATTCTCCCGCGCGTGGCCGATGGCCTCGATCTTGCCCTCGATCCCGCGATCGCCGAAGCCGCCGGGGACGATCACGCCGTGGACGTCGTCGAGATGCGCGCCGGCGCCGTCGCGCTCAACGGCCTCGGAGTCCACGTACTTGATGTTGACGCGCGCGGAGTTCGCGATGCCACCGTGCATCAGAGCCTCGGTCACCGACAGATACGCGTCCTGCAGGTCCATGTACTTGCCGACCATCGCGATCGTGACCTCATGGTCCGGATCGGCATAGCGATTACAGATCTCGCGCCACTCGTCGAGGTCCGGTGTGCGCTGAGGCATCTTCAGTGTCTTGCAGACCAGGTCCGCCACGTTCTGCCGCTCGAGCGCGAGGGGGATGTGGTAGAGCGATTCCTTGACGTCCACGCACTCCACGACGTTCTCGTCGGGGACGTCGCAGAAGAGTGACAGCTTGCGGCGCACGTCCTTCGTAAGCTCGCGCGAGGTGCGCACCACAAGCATGTCAGGCTGCAGGCCGATCGAGCGCAGTTCACGCACGGAGTGCTGGGTGGGCTTGGTCTTCAGTTCGCCGATGGTATCGAGGAACGGGACGAGGGTCACATGCATGTAGCAGGTGTTCTCGCGCCCCTCCTCGATGCGCATCTGGCGGATGGCCTCGTAGAAGGGCTGGCCCTCGATGTCGCCGACGGTGCCGCCGATCTCCACGATGCACACGTCGGCCTCGTAGGCGTTCGCACACTTGCGGATCCGCGACTTGATCTCATCGGTGATATGCGGGATGACCTGCACCGTCTGGCCGAGGTAGTAGTCGCCGTCGCGCTCCTTGGCGATGACAGAGCCGTAGACCTGTCCGGTGGTGACGTTCGAAAGCTGGCTCAGCGGTTCGTCGACGAAGCGTTCGTAGTGCCCCAGGTCGAGGTCGGTCTCGCTGCCGTCGTCGGTCACGTAGACCTCACCATGCTGGAACGGGTTCATAAGCCCGGCATCGACATTGATGTACGGGTCCACCTTCAGGATGGCGATTCGGAATCCCCGCGCCTTGAGCAGACGGCCGAGCGAAGCGCTGGAGATCCCCTTGCCAATCCCGGAAACGACACCACCGGTCACAAAGCAGTACCTGGTCATATTCGGCTCCCCATCACGTCAGTTATAAGCGGTTGGGGCGGCCTCAAGGAGGCCGCCCCGTGTGTAACACAATCACGCGACGGCCCGGGTCAGTCCTCGCAGCCGGGCCGCGCGTCCGGCTCATCCTCGTCGGCCGGTCCCTCCGCGGCGGCATCGGCGTGGGCGCAGCGGCCTGATTCCTCGATCTCGACCTCCGGTTCGGAGGCGTCGCCCTCGGGGGAGGCCCCGAACTGCGGCTCGACCGGCTCGACCTCGGTCTCGGCAGTGTCCACCACGCCGGCCTCATCGGCAGGCCCCTCCGTGGGGTCGTCCGCATGGGCCTCGCGCATCGAGCCCTCAACGTCGGTCTCCGGCTCGGATTCGGGCTCAGCCGCGCTCTCCTCATCTTCCTCACACTCGGCGGGCGTTCCGGCCTCATCGCCCTCGGCGGGGCCTTCGGCCGCGTCCTGCGCGTGCGCGCATGGGACGGTCGCTTCCTTCTCGACCTCCGGCTCGATCTCTTCGGTCTCAGCCGGGGCCTCCGCGGCAGAGACATCCACGTCCTCATCAGCCACCACCGGCGAATCATCGCTGACCTCGACCTCTCGCGGGCCCGCCTCATCGGCCTTGCGCTTGAGTTCGGCGATCTCGTGCTCGAGGCGGTCGATCCGCTCTCCGATCTCGTCTATCCTCTCGCAATCACCGAGCAGATCTTTGTTCTGCACCTTGCCATGCCGGTGCAGCGTGTACACCTTCGTGCCCATCTCCACGAGCGTCTTCTCGCGCTCGCGTGCAAGGTCGCGGACCTCCGCGCGCCGCGCATTGATGGCATTGACCTCATCCCACCACTCAGTGACCGCGCCGGTCGCTTCCTGTGCGAGCTTCGAGACGTTCTTGCCTGCTGATTTGAGCTGATCGCCGATTCCTGCCATCTTCCCTCAACTCCTCATAGCCCTGCTCGATGTGGCCGGATGACTCGGTTGGGTTCTGTTGGTTTGTTCTGCTGCGCGGGCCGGAACGGAGGCCGGCCCCTCCAAACGGCTGGACGACGGCAACTGCGAACGTCGACGACAACGGCTCGCGGGGCACAGGTCCCCGCCCTGCAGGAAGGATTACCCGAACTGCGTCGGCCGGTTGTCGAGACGGTGCAGGCCCGCGTCAAGCGCCGCCTGCACGGCCTGCTCGTGCTCCTCGGATGTGATGCGACGCGAAAGCTCCGGGTACTCGTGAGCGCGGTAACACGGCCGGTACTGCGCCATCACGTTCACGTATGTGTCCTCGCTCAGCGACGCGAGAAATCGCATGATCTCCGGCGTCCCCGCGAGTCCGTTCGGCATTACGAGATGCCTCACCAGCAGTCCGCGCGTGGCGACACCGTCCTCGTTGATCTGCAGGTTGCCCACCTGACGGTGCATCTCGGTGATCGCCGCGCGCATGATGCGCGGGTAGTCCGCGGCACCGGAAAGGCGCTCTGCGACCTCCTCGTCGGCGTACTTCGCGTCCGGCATGTAGATGTCCACGACGCCGTCGAGCAGCCGGAGCGTCTTCAGCGAGTCGTAGCCGCCTGTGTTGTATACGAGCGGGACGCTCAGGCCGTCCTCGATCGCGGGACCCAGCGCCGCGAGTATCTGCGGCACGAAATGCGACGGCGAGACGAAGTTGATGTTGTGACAGCCGCGACGCTGCAGCCCTGTCATAATATTCGCAAGGTCGGCGGCGGAGACCTCTCTGCCTTCGCGGCCGTGGCTGATTTCATAGTTCTGACAGAAGACGCAGCCGAGGTTGCAGCCGGCAAAGAAGATGGTGCCTGAACCGCCGGAGCCGACCAGCGGCCGCTCCTCGCCGAAGTGCGGGGCGGCGGAGCAGACCAGCGCCCGCTCTCCCCCTCCGCAGATGCATCCGGCTTCCTCGCGGATGCGGTCAACGCGGCATTCGCGCGGGCAGACGGTGCAGTCGCGCAGGATCTCGCGCGCAAGCTCCGCCCTGCGGTCGAGTTCGCCGCTCTCATGCAGCCGCAGGTACGACGGTGCTTCCTCTGTCATCCTTCCTCACTCCACCAGTCCGTCCAGCAGCGTATTGATCTGCTGCCTGGCCCCGCGGAAGTTCATGTCAAAATGCACGGGCGTCACCGAGACCCGCCCCGCCTGGATGGCTCCGATGTCGGTGCCCTCCTCACAGTCACATTCGCTGGGCTCACCGGAGAACCAGTAGTAACTGCGCCCGCGGGGGTCAACGCGATGATCAAGTGAGTTTATGTAATCTCTGCGGCCGAGGCGGGTGAGAACGCCCGGCCCGAGTTCCTCGGCGCACACGTTGGGAACGTTAACGTTCAGGAACGTATCCGGCGGCAGATCGCGCTCGAGCATTCGACGCGCCAGTCGGGCCGCATACTCGGCGGCAGGCTCGAAGATGCAGTTCTCGTATGATGTGACCGAGACCGCGAATGACGTAATCCCCTGCAGCGCGCCCTCCATCGCCGCCGAGGCGGTCCCGGAGTAGAGCACCTCTTCGCCGAGGTTCGCGCCGGCGTTTATGCCCGCGACCACGAGATCCGGCCTCGGCCGATCATCGGCGGCGGCGAGGATCGTGCAGTCGGCCGGTGTCCCGTTCGTCGCGAACGCCTCGGCGACCGGTGCGTCGAGGTCAACCGGCGTCATGCGCAGCGGCTTGTGCAACGTGATCCCATGACCGGCGGCGGACTGCTGACGCTCGGGCGCGATGACGATGACCTCGCCGAGCGGCGCCAGTGCTCGCGCAAGGGCGAGCAGGCCCGGGGCGTGGACCCCGTCATCATTTGTGACAAGTATTTTCATGATTGCTCCTGGTAGCGTCGCAAGGGATAAACGGCCCGCGGGCAGGGAAGCCTCGGCGCTGACGCGCCCCGCCCCTCATTAACTGCAAACGACAGATCCTCCGTGTCGCAAACTCATAGACAGTTGTGTTCCTCCCCGCTCTCAATCCTCGAACTTCACGATCTCCAGCCGCGCGACGCTGGCCTGCCCGGCGATCTGCTTCCGCACGGTGTCGGCCACGTCGCCCTCGACCGTGACGGCCATCAGTCCGTTCCCGTCGATGACCTCGCGCCCCACCTGAATGCCAAGGATACTGATCCCGGCATCCCCGAGGATGCGCCCGACAGTCCCGACGAATCCCGGTCTGTCCGGACGCGAGTTGAGGATCAGCAGCACCGTGTCCTGCGGCACGAGATCGAGGCCGAAGCCGGCTATCTCCACGATTCGAGCCTGGCCGCGGTCGAGTACCGCCCCCGCGACCTCGACCGGCCCTTCGCCATCGGCAATTGACGCGCGGATGTAACGCGAGTATCCGCGGGTATCGGCTGCGACGCCGTGACTCATCTGAATCCCCCGCTCGGCCGCGATGACGGGCGCATTCACGTAGTTGACGGGTTCATCAGCGAGCGTTCCGAGGAGGCCGGCGAGGAAATGCCCACCGACGATGTCAAGGTGCTCCTCCGCTCCGCCGCCCCGGACATAGACCGCGGCCTGCCGCGCAGGTCCGGCAAGCAACGCGGCCTGAACTCTCCCCAGCCGCTCCGCCAGCGGCAGGAAGGGCCCGATCGACTCAAGCTCCTCGCGCGTGAGGGCGGGCACGTTGACGGGCCAGCGCGGCCTGCCGCCTGAGAGTACCTCCAGCACCTGCTCGGCGGCCTCGCGCGCCACCAGCGCCTGCGCCTCCTCGGTCGAGGCCGCGACATGCGGCGTCGCCACCACCGACGGAAGGCCGACGAGATCGCACCGGGGTTCGGGCTCGCGCTCAAAGACATCGAGCGCCGCTCCCCCGAGGCGGCCCTCGGTCAGCGCCTCGACCAGCGCGCACTCATCCACCAGCGATCCGCGGGCGCAGTTGACCAGCAACGCCCCGGGCTTCATCAGAAGAAGCTGCTCTCTGCCGATCATGTGGTGCGTCTGCTCGGTCAGCGCGGCGTGAAGACTGATGACATCCGACTTCTCCAGCAACTGAGCGAGTTCCACGGGCTCAGCGCCGAGATCGCGCGCCGCATCCGCCGGGACGTAAGGATCGTGCGCGATCACCGTCATCTCGAAGGCCCGTGCTCGCCGCGCGACCTCCTGGCCGATCTTGCCGAGGCCGATGATCCCGAGCGCCTTGCGGAAAAGCTGCCGGCCGGTGGCTTCCTTCTTCGCCCAGCGACCGTCCTTGAGCGCAGCATTGGCCGCCGGGATCCGTCGCGCCAGCGCGAGCATCATCGCCATCGTGTGCTCGGCGGCGGCGATCGTGTTGCCGGTGGGCGTATTGACGACGGCGATTCCGCGGCGCGTGGCCGCGTCGAGGTCGATATTGTCCACTCCGACCCCCGCGCGTGCGATCACCCGCAGCTTCGTGGCCGCGTCGATCAACTCCGTGTCGAGTTCGGTGGCGCTGCGCACGATCACCGCATCGGCCTGCGGAATTTCCGCGAGCAGACGCTCGCGCTCCCAGCCGACAGCGATGAGCACCTCCGCGCGGTCGCGGAGCAGCTCCACCCCCTCCTCGGCAATCGCGTCGCAGATCAGCACCGTGGGCATCTTCAGCGCGCTCCTGACTCGGAAGCTTCGGCCGCCTCCCGCGCGGCATTCACCATCGCTGCGCCGTCACACTCATGTCCAAGGTTCGACAGTCCGTCAGCGAGCGCCTCCACCGTCTGCTCGATCTGCTCGATGCGGACGGCGCCCATGTGTCCGACGCGGA
>JBNJEK010000263.1:0-6069 GCA_051745855.1 Armatimonadota bacterium | reverse complement strand
CCGCAGCAGCGTTCAGCAAGGAACCCGGACTCCGGGCGCCCCCTGTCCCGCCGGAGGCGTGGATCGCCCGGAGAGTCGTCTCAGGCCGACGTCTGAAGCGGAAACGGCGTCCAGGCGAGGCGCCTGGACTCCAGACTCGGGGCGAGATTTCCCCGGAAAGAGATAACACGGAGGCAGCCACCGACAGTCTGCGTTTACACCGGCCGCCGGAGGAGGTTTGCGCGCGGCAGCCGAGAATCGGGTATAATACGCTGACAGTGAGTGCTTCTCCGCGGGGTTTTTTGCCTACCAGTCTGCATGGGAGTGCTGCGCGTGATGCGACCGGCGATGCTGGCAGTCGCAGTGATGGTAGTGATCGGCGGAGCAACCGCCGCGGACGCGCAGTCATCGAGCGTCTTCGAGGCAGACGCATGGTCGGTGCCTGAGAGCCAGGTGGACGGCTACGTGCAGGCCCGCCTTGAGCAGGCAAACATCGAGCCTGCGAACCCCTGCTCCGACGAGGTCTTCGTGCGCCGAGTCTACCTCGACCTGATCGGCACACTGCCCGAACCCTCAGAAGTCCGCAGCTTCCTGCAGGATGACAGGCCTGACAGGCGCGCGCGTCTGATCGACCGGCTGATGGAACGCGACGAGTTCTCCGACTACTGGGCGCTCAAGTGGTGCGACCTGCTGCGGGTGAAGGCCGAGTTCCCCGTCAATCTCTGGCCTAACGGTGTTCAGTGCTACCACCGCTGGATTCACGATGCGGTGAAGAGCAATCTCCCTTACGACGAGTTCGCGCGCGCCCTGCTCACCTCCAGCGGCAGCAACTTCCGCGTGGGGCCGGTGAACTTCTACCGCGGCACGCAGAATCGCGAACCCGAGGGGCTCGCCGAAGCCGTCGCGCTGACGTTCATGGGCGCGCGGGTGGCGACATGGCCCGAGGAGCAGCGCGACGGCATGGCAGCGTTCTTCTCGCGAGTCGAGTTCAAGCCGACTGATGAGTGGAAAGAGGAGATCGTCATCCTCGACCCGGCGGCGACGGGGCCGCTGCAGGCGACCTTCCCTGACGGCGCCACCGTCAGCATCGAGGCGGGCGAGGACCCGCGCGTTGTGTTCGCCGACTGGCTGATCTCCCCGGACAACCCGTGGTTCGCGCGAGCGATCGCCAACCGCGCCTGGTCGTGGCTGATGGGACGCGGGATCATCCACGAGCCTGATGACATCAGGCCTGACAACCCGGCGGTGAACCCCGAACTGCTGGCCTACCTCCAAGAGGAACTGATAGCCGCCGACTGGGACCTCCGCCACCTTTTCCGGCTGATCGCGAACTCCCGCACCTACCAGCAGTCGCCGATCGCGCAGGCCGCGCCTGAGGAAGCGGAGCGTCTCTTCGCCTGCTACCCGGTGCGGCGGCTGGATGCCGAGGTGCTGCTCGACGCGCTCGACTGGATCGGCGGCACGGGGCAGACCTATCAGAGCCCGATCCCCGAGCCTTTCACGTGGATCCCCGAGGAGCAGCGCTCGATTGCGCTGGCGGACGGCAGCATCACAAGCACATTCCTGCAGATGTTCGGCCGCCCGCCCCGTGACACGGGGTTCGAGACGGAGCGAAGCACCAACATGAGCGACGCGCAGCGACTTTACCTGCTGAACTCAACCGACATCTACCGCCGGATCCACGACAGTATCATGCTGCGTCGGCTTGCTATCAACGCCGGGAGCGATCGGGCTGAGTTGATCCGGGGAATATACATGACGCTCCTGTCGCGTGAGCCGACGCCGGACGAACTGGCGGATGCGGCGGAGTACTGGGCGAACCCTGGTCTGAACTCCGATCAGCCGGCGACGGACCTTGCATGGGCGCTGATCAACAGCATGGAGTTTTTGTACCGCCACTGAGCGGGGAGCGAGGGCGTGGGCGCGATGACCGAGCGAAGATCGGGCGATGGGATGACACGGCGGGATGCTATCAAGTGGATGGTGTGGGGAGCGGCGGGGCTTGCGTTCGCCGACCGGATCCCTGCCTTCGCGCAGGCTCCAGGCGGCGATGCGCCGGCGAAGGCAGTGATTCAGATCTGGATGTGGGGCGGCCCGCCTCACACCGACACCTTCGACCCCAAGCCCGACGCCGGGCCCGACTACACCGGTCCGCTCGACGGCGTGCTTGACACGAACGTCCCCGGCATCCAGGTTGGCGAGTTGCTCCCGCAGCTTGCGCAGCAGGCGGATAAGTACTCCATCATCCGCAGCATGACCCACGGGATCAACGGCCACGAGACCGCCGCGTACATCACGCAGACGGGCCGGCCGCCCGGAGGACGGCTGGTCTACCCCTCGCTGGGCGCGGTCGTCTCGAGATTCAAGGGGTACGACGGAGGGTACGAGGGCCTCGTCCCGCCTTACGTGGTGCTCACACAGCCGCAGGGCCGCTTCGACGAAGCGGGATTCCTCGGACCGCGTTACAAGCCCTTCGCCACCGGCGGCGACCCGAACGCGTCACGCTTCGCGGTCGAGGGCGTTGTGTCCGGCGAGATCAGCGACGAGCGCCAGGCCCACCGGCGGGAGTTGCTGCACACGCTCGATGCGCTCCGGCCCGCGCTGACCGAGCACCCGGAGGTGGCGCAGCTTGAGAAGGCCGAGGAGAAGGCGTACGAGATGATCCTCGGCGACGCCGGGAAGCTCTTCGATCTCTCGACCGAGGATTCCGAGCTTCGCGACCGCTACGGCCGCAACACCTTCGGGCAGTCGTGCCTGATGGCACGGAGGCTGGTGGGGGCCGGCGTTCCCTTCGTCACGATCAACTACGGCGGCTGGGACACGCACAAGGCGCACTTTGAGACCGTCCGCTGGAAGCTGCCGCAGATGGACGCCGCGATGGCGACGCTTTTGCAGGACCTCGACGATCACGGTCTGCTCGACAGCACGATCGTGTGGTGGAGCGGGGAGTTCGGGCGCACGCCGAAGATCGACTGGGAGCCTCCGTGGAACGGCGGCCGCCATCACTTCGGCCAGTGCTTCTCCGCGGTGGTGGCGGGGGGCGGGTTCAAAGGCGGGCAGGTGGTCGGTGCGTCGGACGCGACCGGCGAGAACGTCGAGGAGCGGCCGGTCTATCCGACCGACCTGCTCGGCAGTATCTGCGAACTGATGGGCATCGACCCGGACGGCCCGATGCCGAACTCGCGCGGGCTGGAGCTTGAGGTCATGCCGAAGGATGAACGATCAACCGGTCGCCTGACGGAGATCATGTGATGGCGAGGGCGTTGTGATGAGACGATGGAACGTGACGATCGCGTGCGCGATGGCGCTGATGGCCCCGCTGGCCAGTCCAGCGCTTGCGGCGCCGTCCGTCGGCTACGTCTACCCGGCGGGCGGGCAGCAGGGGACGACCGTCACCGTGGAGGTCGGCGGCCAGTCACTCGCCAGCGTCGATGGCGCACGCATCTCCGGTGAGGGTGTCGGAGCGTCGGTGGTGGAGTACGTGCGGGCGCTGAACAACCAGGAGCTTCGCGACACACAGCGGTTCCTCCGCGACATCGTCAAGCGCCGCTGGGTCGCGAGCGTGATGGACGGCTCCGGCGGCATCTACGAGGACACGCTCCCCGACCACCCGTGGCTGCGCGACCTCGATGAGAAGACCCCGGAGGAGTTGGCGCGACTGCGCACGCGCCTTTTTGACCCGAAGCAGCAGCCGAACGATCAGATCGCGGAGAAAGTCGTGCTCGAGTTGCGGATCGCGCCGGACGCCACGCCGGGAGACCGTGAGCTTCGCCTCGTCTCGCCCGATGGCGTAAGCAACCCGCTGTGCTTTCAGGTGGGCGTGCTCCCTGAGCTGCGCGAGGTGCAGTTCGCCGGAGGCCCGGCGGCGCAGGTCGTCGAGCCGCCGGCGATGCTCAACGGGCAGATCACCCCCGGCGAGGTCGATCGTATCCGTCTGCGTGCCCGCGAGGGCCAGCGGCTGGTCATCCGCCTGCACGCGCGACGACTCATCCCCTACCTTGCGGACGCCGTGCCCGGCTGGTTCCAGGCGACGCTGGCGCTTTACGACGCGGATGGCGAGGAAGTTGCGTACAACGATGACTTCCGCTTCGACCCGGACCCGGTGCTGCTCGTCGAGGTCCCGGCGGATGGAATCTACGAGTTGGAGGTGCGTGACGCGATCTACCGCGGTCGCGACGACTTCGTCTACCGCATCGCGGTGGGCGAGTTGCCATTCGTGATGAGCGCATTTCCGCTCGGCGGACGGGCGGGCACGGAGACCGTGACCTCCATCGACGGCTGGAACATGCCGGCGCGCGCGCTGGAATTTCACACCGCGCCCGGCGGCGACGCCGTCCGCAAGACTGCGGTCGGGGCAGGCGCGGGCCTTCTGAGCGAGGTCCGCTACGCCGTGGACGCGCTGCCGGAGGCCACCGAGGGCGAGCCGAATGACGCGGTGAGCGAGGCCCAGGCGGTCGCGTTTCCGGTGGCCGTGAACGGGCGCATCGACCGCCCCGGCGACGAGGACGTGTTCACCTTCGAGGGCCGCGCCGGTGACGAGATCGTCGCCGAGGTGTGGGCGCGGAGGTTGAACTCACCGCTCGACTCGGTGCTGCGCCTGCTCGGCCCGGATGGAGCCACGTTGGCGCTCAATGACGATCACAAGGACCCCGCACACGGTCTCCTCACGCATCACGCGGACTCGCTTGTGCAGGCCGATCTGCCCGAGGATGGCACGTACACGCTGGTCGTCAGCGACGCTCAACGAGCGGGCGGGGAGGCGTACGCATACCGGCTGCAGATCAGGCAGCCGCAGCCGGATTTCGCGCTGCGGCTGGTGCCATCGGCGATCAATGTGCCCGCGGGGCGGTCGGCGACGGTGGAGATCCACGCGCTGCGCTCCGAGGGGTTCGACGGGGAAATTGAACTTGCGCTGACCGACGCGCCGGAGGGATTCGCGCTGAATGCACCAACCATCGCCGCAGATGAGGAAAAGGTCGAGGCGAGGCTGACTGCCCCGCGCGGTGCCTCCCGTCAGGTAACGCCGATCGCGGTCGAGGGGCGGGCGATGCTCGGCGGAGAGTCGGTCGCGCGCCCGGCTGTGCCCGCCGAGGACATGATGCAGGCGTTCCTGTGGCGGTTCCTCGTGCCGCGGGAGGAACTGCTGGTGGCGGTGACAGGCGAGCGGCCGGTGCCCGCGGTCTGGCAGCCCCTGGTGCAGGGGGCGCGGCTGGTCGATGACGATCCCGTCCGCATCCCGCTCGGCGCGACGGCGCAGGTCGGCCTGACAACGCCAGCCACCGGGGAGATTCCTCTCGACGCCCTGAAGTTCCGCGTCTGCAACTCCCCGCGCGGTGTGACGTTACGTGGAGCGAGCGTGACTGCCGACAGCCTCACGTTGACATTGAAGGCGGATGCGAACATCTCGGCCCCCGGCGACGCCGCCAGCGCGATCGTCGAGGCGTACTACGAACCGGAGGCGGGCGCCGACCGGGTGTCCCTCGGCGTGCTGCCGGCAATTGCGTACGAGGTCGTGCGCCGATGAACGCAGGAAAGGCGACAGGCATGAGCAGACTTCAGACGATCACCCTGCTGATGATCATCATCGCGCTCCCGGCGCTGACAGGGGTTACGTTCGCCCAGGGAGCGATCACCGCGACGCTGCAGCCATCAGGCCTGATCGAGGTCACCGATGGCGCGGGCGCCCTCGCGACCATCGAACTGAACGCCCACGGGCCCGGCTGGCAGCATGCACCGCAGGACACCGCGACCGCCGACATCCGCGCACTGCCGGCAGAGGATGGCGCGGAGGTCACGGGCACGCTGCCCATCCCAAACACCGACGGCGGTACGCTGGAGTTCACCGAGACTGTCACGTCACTTCCGCAGGGCCTGCGCCTGGAGTACGACGTGTCGGTGGCGCAGGCGATGCGGCTGAGCGGTCTGCAATTCACCGTCAACCTGCCCGTGGGGCGCTTCGGCGGCGATGAGGTGATCATCCGCCCGCCGACGGGCGATCCGAAGATCGCCGGGCTGCCCGAGGAGCAGGAGGACGGCCGCACGCAACTGTGGCGCGGTGACGGCTCGACCATCGAGGTAGCGGGCGACACC
>JBNJEK010000262.1:0-6102 GCA_051745855.1 Armatimonadota bacterium | reverse complement strand
AATCTCAGCCAGGCATTTGTGGATTGGGCCGCTGAAGGTCGCGTCTCTCTCACCGGCGAGCGTGCTCTTTTGGGCACAGCGAGGATTTCCGCCGTCTGAAAGGCCGAAATCCAGACTGTTGAGGCGGTCTTTGAGTGGGTAGTTCGTCGGCCGGTGGACGTTTGTGGCGGTCAGTCAGACCCAGAAGCTCGCACTTCGTCACCAGGAGGCGCACGCAACGACACGCCTGTGCGCGGCGAGTAGCGCTGAACACAGCGTTTGAGCGGTCGCGCTGAAAGCGAAGCGCATACTGGCGAAGTGTAGCGCAAGCGGAATCGACGAGGTAGAGTGAGTCTTTGCTGTCACCACAGCCGGTTCCTTCAGGTGAAAACGGCGCTGAGCGTGGGTTGTCTGTTCCGATCGAGGAAAAGGCCAGGCTGGCCATCTGTCGTTATTCGATGGCCTCACTGCACCTGGTGCAGAACGCGCTGTAGATTGATGTGCAGCTATGTTATCCTCATCCTCCACAGAGTTATCAACAGCGCAGTCACCACTGCTCATCCACTGCCTCGCCTGCGAGACAACTGCGTTGCGAGCACACACCCTGAGCGATTTGGTGATCACGATCTGGTTGCAGGAAGACAGGTGTGTGCGCGTAACGCACAGGGCGCAGGCCGGCCAACAATAGTGTTTGGTTCCTCGGAGGATGAAGCGGGGGAGGACGCAACGAGAGCGCGCCGGTCTATCAGGCGGCAAGGCGGCGAAGTGGACGCGGCCCCTGATCATCTCTGCGGAGAGAAGATGCGCCAGCCGCAGGATGGAGGCGACAGGCTCAGGAGGCGATCAGCGCCTCGGGGATGGGGGCCGAAGCGGCGCTCTGTGCATATACAGGTATGTTGTCCTAAACTTCCACAGGGTTATCCACAGCGTGTGTGTCGATGCCGCGCACAGGCTGAGTGCTTTTGCTGAGCAAGCATCCCCGGGCCCCGGACGCAGCGGGTGAGCCCTAATCCGGGAAGGTGATCTCGACGATCGCGTGGCCCTCAAGGCGGGGGAGAGTGAAGGTGGTGTAGGCGCCGTCGTAGTCAAACTGCAGGGGGCGGGCTGACGGGCGCTCGATCACGGAGGTGGCGATGCCGCGCACGCGGACCGGAATGCCGTCCACGGGCATGATATCTTCAATGACGACCGGGTGAAAGCCCTGGCCGAAGCGCTGGTTGGCGTAGTTGATGAGGTGGAGGAATCGCACGTTTCCGCGCTGCCGGAGCACAATCTCGACCTGCGCGGGGGCGTCAACCGTGGCCTCCTGGTGGGGGGCGACGCGATCGAGCATGGTGAGGGCGATATTGCGGAGCGGCGTGTATGAGTCGAGCTGGTAGAAGCGGAAGAGGTCGAAGGGGAAGTAGACGACCTGGCCATCGCCGAGACGGTTGATGAAGACCGACCCGTAGCCGGATGGGTCGGCCGGGGGCGGGTTGTTGGCTGCGTAGAAGTGCTCGCGCGTACGCTCGTAGATCGGGTGAGTGAGCGAGGCGAGCATTTCGGCTGAGATTGGCTCACATTCAAGGGCGGGGATCTTCAGGCGGTGGCCGGCCTGCCCGGGGCCGCGGAAGAGCAGTGGAGCGTCAGGAGCGGCTACGTCGAATTTGAGATCGGTGACGTAGCCGCAGGAGTAGTCGGCGAAGTGGAGCGGATCGACTCCGCAGAGGTCGCGGATGAAGGTGGGGGAGACCTCCTCCCCGTCTTCGCTGTACATGCCGCAGCGCCAGGAGGCGAGGATCGCGCCGCCCGCTTCGACATATGCGGCGAGAGTGCGAACTTCGTCATCGGTGAGAACAAGCTGATCCGGGAGGAGCAGTGCGTGGTATTCGCCAAGGCGGTTGAGCGCGCGTTCGGAGATGATGTCGAAGTGACGGCCGCCGTCATGGAGCGCGCGCGCGGCGCCGTAGACGCTGACCATCGGACGCCGGTTGGCGTTGCCCTCGAGCCACTGGCCGAGGTGATGAGCGCGCGAGGAGTGAAGGACGGCGATGTTCGGGACCGAGGTGGTGTCGCTGCAGTACTGCTCGAGGGCGCGGGCCCGGG
This sequence comes from Armatimonadota bacterium, assembly GCA_051745855.1. Lineage (GTDB taxonomy): Bacteria > Armatimonadota > Zipacnadia > Zipacnadales > UBA5352 > UBA5352. Next base: position 4,038 of record JBNJEK010000262.1, on the reverse strand, counting down.
CGTAGACACCGCCGATGAGATCGTAGGCCGCGGCGTCGAGGGTTCCGTCGTGCAGGGCCTGGTCGCCGATGTCCACAATTCCGCCATGAGCCAGGCCGGTAGCGGCCTCAACGTGGAGTTTGGCGGGTGTTTTGTAGCTGAAGCTCGACCATCCGCCGTAGTGGAAGCGACTGGTGCAACATTCGAAGGGCATGTCGAAATGCTGGAACCAGCGGGCCTGGATGGAGGGGAGCCAGTCCTCGGGCGTGTGGGTCTCGCGGAAGAGGATGTCGGACTTGCGGTCATTGTCGAGATAAAGCTGGGTGACGTCGCCGGCGTGGTTCCAGCTTATGAGCAGGTCGGGATCGGCGGACTTGACCGTGTCGACGAGGCGGTCGCGGAAGCGCTGCTCGGTGCCGGTGCGGAACTCGTAGAGCAGGCGGGCGTCGTGGGTGCCCGGTTCCGCGTCGCGAGGGATTGGTCGGTCGTAAAGCTCCTCGAACTGGGAAGTGCAATACTCGCAGTAGCATGAGGGCGGTGCTACGTAGGTAATATCGAACCAGAGGCCATCGACGGGGTATCCCTCGGCGACCTCGCGCGTCATGTCGATGATGTGGTCGCCGTAGGGGGAGTTGAGGCACATCCACCACCAGAAGCGCGGGTGTGGGCGCGGTTCGCCATCGGCGTCGCGCTGGGTCCACTCGGGATGTTGTTCGCCGTCGCGGTGGTTCCACGCGCAGGAGATGTAGGCCATGACGGCGACGTCGCGGCGGCGACATTCGGAGGCGACCTCGTGGACGTAGTCGAAGTCCAGTCGCGAGTGCTTGTGGCCGACTTTTGTGTTGTAGTAGCAGTTGCCGTGATGGCCATGTGCGAATATAGTCACGGAATTCACGTTAGCGTCAATAAGGGTGGCGACATACCGCTCGGCATCGAAATTCTCGAACATGTGTGGGGCGTCGTCGGGCAGGTGCATGTCGAGATGGACTTTGCGCTTGCGGGCGAAGTATTGCTCGGGTGTCATGATGGCTGGCTCCCCTGGGTCTGCGCTTTCCGCGCCGGCTGCGGGCACGGTCACGGCTGATGGTGCTCGTGGCGGATGCAGAAGGTGATCTCGCGCCGCTCGCCGGGTTCGACGGTCAGGTTGAAAACGAGCGTTTCGGCATCGATCCGTTCGCAGCGCTCGGTGCACTGCTCGAGCTTCCACGCGCCCTCATGGTGCTCACGGACGAGCAGGTCTACGGGGACCTCGCGGAGGTTGCGGACTTCGAGCAGCCAGGTCTCGCGGAGGTCGAAAAGGGTGACTTTGTCGCGCGCGTCGAGGCGCTTGTCGAGTTCCTCGGACTTCTCAAGCCCGCGTGTGACGACGACCCCTGAGGTCGGTCCGAGCGCGAACTCGATGGCCTCCCGGGGGGCAGTGTAGGGGATAGATGTCTGCCTGATGAACTCGCCGCCATCGGCCGGGGCGGCGTAGATGCGGACTGGGCCGGGCGGGAGCGCAGTGGCGCGTGCCGGGGCGTCGCCGGAGATGGTCAGAAGCTCGACCACGGAATCGCCGTGGCGGGCCCTGTCGTAGACGAGAGAGCGATCGAGGTCATCGGGGCGGATAGTCGCCGAGAGCCACGGTTGCTCGACGGTGATGGACTCTCCGGCGTCAAGGGAGAGGGTGGCGCGGGCGAAGTCGCCGACGAGGCGGGCGTCATCGAGATCGCGCGCGGAATCGTTGGTGAGGCGCAGGGAGGCGTGGAGATCGAGGGAGCCGTCGGTGGTGAGCGTGGCGGCGTACTCGATGGCCCATGAGAGGTCGTCGACGGGATATGTGAGGGCCAGTGTCGCCTCCACGTCGCGGGATGCCTGGAGTATCCAGCGCGTGCCGTCCTCATCGGAGCGGACGGCCACGAGGCGGACGCAGTCGTCAGGCTGAAGGCCGAGGACGACGTCATCGGCGGAGACGCCGAGTTCGGCGAGCGGGAGTGTGAGAGCGGTTTGGCCGGCGGGAAGCTGGACAAAGGCGTGACGGCTGGCGTGAAGCGTGTCGGCCGCTTCGAGCCGGATCGTGGGCGGCCCGAACTGCGTGGCCGAGGTGACGCTGAGCGCCAACGCGGGTTGGAACGCGAGTGCGAGAAGTGCGGCAACAGCAGTCAGACGTGCGGTCATCATCAACGACCCCCATCCGCGGGATACGCGCCGGGAGGGTAGTTCGGCGCGGGGGGCAGGAGGGCCTTCAAGGGATTTGGGGGAGGAACGGCGACGGCGGCCTCACCCCCTCGATCCCCCTCTCCCTGGATCGGCAAACGACGCCGATCAAGCGGGAGAGGGGGAGGAACGGCAACGGCACAGGCCGTGAGATATTGTCTATCTCCCGGGGTCCGGCCTCTCCGACGGCAACGGCATGGCGGTTTCAGAGCCAGCGCATGGGGTACGTGCCGAACTCGCACAAAAGCTCGCGGAGATACTCCATCGTCGCCACCGAGATGTCCGGGCCCACGGAGTGTGTCCCGAGGACGAAGCCGCCGCCCGCGCCCGCCCGGAGAACCTCCAGCATGTGCTCGCGAAGCTCCGCGCGGTCGCCTCGCGGCAATATCAACGCGTTGTCAAGGCCTCCGAGGAGCGCGAGGCGGTCGCCGTAGCGCTCGCGTAACTCAAGCGGATTGAGGCCGACGTGATACTCGACAGGGTTGATCCCGTCAAAGCCGAGGTCGATGAAGAGGTCGAGCAGGGGGCCGATGTTGCCGTCCGAGTGAAGGATGACCTTCGCGGCGCCGGCGTCGCGAAAGCTGTCAACGATGTGCGCCCACGCGGGAGCAAGGACAGCCTCGGCGGTGGCAGGGGAGAACATCGGCCCCTTCGTGGCAGCCATGTCATCGAAGACCCACACGCCGGTGTCGTAGAGGTCCCAGCGGCGCATCTCCTCGAGGCCGATCTGCGTGATGTGCTCGGCGGTGCGCATGGCCATCTCGGCGGCCATCGGGGGATCGGCGGCAAGGTCCATCAGCCACTGCGTCTCGCCGCGCATGAAGCCGGTGCGGATGAAGGGGCCGCCGATCTTCGCGAAGACGCAGTAGCGCTCCTTACGGTCCTCGATGACGGCGTCGATGCGCTCGTAGCGGGAGTCGAGCGTGGGGTCTTCGAAATCCCCGTGTCGAAGCCGGACGCGGTCGTCGTACGCGACCTCGATTTGCTCGTAGAACGAGCCACCCTCGCGCGTGCGTTTGGTCTGCCCCCAGCCATCGCGGGTGAGGAGGTAGTCGCCGTCAGCGCCGATCTCGCCGGCGAGGCTCGGATAGGGGGTCTCGTCACCGACGGCGATCCAGACGTCGGTGAGGAAGTGGTCGTCGATGGTCTCACCGGTGTCGGTCTGCTCGCGCCACTTCTCGCGGAACTCGGGCCAGAAGGCCCACGGGCCGGTAGGGACGCGATCGGGCTGCTGGAAGTTGAGAGAGGCCATGACGCGTTCTTTCGACGTCATCCGCGATCAGCTCCGGAGTGGTGGTTGGTGATGGCGGAAGGTTCGACGAGATGACGAAGAAGCCCTTCGAAGTAACGGCAGCAACGAAAGCAACGGCAGCGACAAAAGCAACGACAGCTACGGCAACGACCAACGACCAACGACAAACGGCAAACAGCGCACGGGCGAGACGCCCGTGCCACGGACGGCAAGGCGACGGCGTCCGTGGTGTTCTCGTGGTGCGAAGGCCCTCCTCCGCAGGCCCTGAGTGCCAGTGCGAGGGGATAGGGGATAACGCGTGATCTTCAGGCGCGAGGGGATCGCGAGGCCGGCAGGAACGACGGGCCGGTCAGGCGACTGAGTTCCACTCGCAAACGGCCTCGTGGAACTCAGCCCCTTCGGGGCCGGCCCCTCCGACGGCGTACGGCAGCAACGAAAGCAACGGCAGCGACAAAAGCAACGACAGCTACGGCAACGACCAACGACCAACGGCAAACGGCAAACGACAAACGGCGCACGGGCGAGACGCCCGTGCCACGGACGGCAAGGCGACGGCGTCCGTGGTGTTCTCGTGGTGCGAAGGCCCTCCTCCGCAGGCCCTGAGTGCCAGT
>JBNJEK010000261.1:0-6114 GCA_051745855.1 Armatimonadota bacterium | reverse complement strand
CAGCAGGAGCACCATCCGGTCTTCTCACTCTCAGTCTCGCGGCGCGATTACCTCGATGCCGTCGCAAAGGCGGGGGAGGGGCCCGAGGTGCTGGATGCGCTGGATGGCGTGCGTTACTCCCCGACATTCACACGCTACGCCCTCGACGGCGAAGACGCTGCCATCTTCCCCGCGGCGGCGTTTCTCGATGCGCCGCTTGGGGACGCATGGGAGCCACTGCTTGCCGAAGCTTCGGGCGCGCATGTGCGAGCGCTGATGGAAGCACAGGAGCGTGTGGAGGCTATCTTCCACGGCCGCCGCGACGAGCAGTACGTCGCACTCACGATTGACGACGGCCCCAACCCCCTGATCACGCCGCTGATGCTCGAGGTACTCGCGCAGAAGGGCGTGCGGGCAACGTTCTTCGTGGTGGGGCAGAAGGTCGAGCAGTTCCCGGCGCTCTCGCAGATGACGGTGCGCGACGGCCATGAACTCGCGAACCACGCGTACTCCAACCGGCGCATCAACCACCTTCCGGATGACGAGGCGTGGGCGGAGATAGCGTCCTGCGACCGCGTTGTGCAGCGTGTCACCGGCGAGCACATGCGCTGGTTCCGGCCACCGGGCGGACGGTGCTCGCCGGGCGGATTGCGCGCGATGGCCTCGCTGGGCTACGGCGCCGCGTTCTGGTCTCAGAACACGGGTGACTGGACGAAGCCGGCGCCCGAGCAGATCGTCCGCAACGCCACCGAGGGCCTGCAGGCCGGCGACATCATCCTCATGCACCAGGGCGACAGGTGCTCGGTCGAGGCGCTGCCGGAGATCATCGACCGCGTGCGGGAGATGGGCTTCGAGCCGACCACGCTCTCGCGCCTTGAGCAGAACGGCGGCACCGTCAAGGACGATCCGGTGACGATGAGCGCGCTGGTGAACGCGCAGATCAGCGCGGAGTAGGTAGCAGCTTCCAGTTCCCGGTTGCCAGTGGACGGCAGTTGGCGACAGTTGGCAGCCGTCAGAACTCAGGATAGCCGCTTGGCAGGAAGTGCTCGACGTAGCGGTCCCTTGCGAAGCGGTCGGTCATCCCCGCGATGTAGTCACAGACCCCTCGGGCGCGCATCGCCGTGAATCCCGGCACCGAGCCGATGTCCTGCGAGTACGCCCGCTCGTCCTCCATGTAAAGCTCGAAGAGGCGCTCGATTATGCCGAAGACCTTCTCACGCGCGGGCATGATCGGCGGTCCGAGGTAGATTCGCTCGAAGAGGAAATCCTTCAACTCGTCCATCGCCTCTGTGACGTGCTCGCTCATTGACAGCGTCGGCTGATCGGCGCTGTGAGCGATCACGTCCTCGACCATCGTCCCCACGCGATCGCTGTGCACCTCGCCGAGGACCTCCACGGTGCTCGCGGGCAGTTCCGCGAGCTTCAGCAGGCCCGAGCGCAGGCAGTCGTCGAGGTCATGGTTGAGGTAGGCGATCCGGTCGGAGAGCCGCACCACCATCCCCTCCAGGGTGAGGCCATGCGGCGCCGCCATCGAGTCGCCTGTGTCCGCCTTGCCTTTGGAGTGCGCTTCGATCCCCTCGAGCGTCTCGTGCGTGAGATTCAGCCCGCGCCCCTCGCGCTCGATGATCGTCAGCACGCGGATGCTGTGCTCGGCATGGTGGAAGCCCGCGTCGGGGTCGAAGCGGCGATAGGTCTCATCAAGCGCCCACTCGCCGGCGTGGCCGAAGGGCGTGTGGCCCACGTCATGACCGAGCGCGATCGCCTCGGTCAGATCCTCGTTCAGGCGAAGGGCCTTTGTGATGGTCCGGGAGATCTGCGAGACCTCCAGCGTGTGACTGAGGCGCGTGCGCAGGTGGTCCTCTCTGGGGGAGATGAAGACCTGCGTCTTATGCGCGAGGCGCCGGAATGAGCGGCAAAGGTGAATGATGCGGTCGCGGTCGCGCTGGAAGTCGGTGCGGACGGGGTCGGGCTCGACCGCCCGCGCTCGGCCACGCGACTCGGCCGCGAGGGTCGCGTACGGCGAAAGCTGCTCGCGCTCCATCTGCTCGAGTTGCTCGCGGATTGTTGGCTTTCGATCTTCCGCCATCAGTCCCGCCGCCCGATCGTCCACGGGAGGCTACCCCTCGCCCTCGATCACGATCTCCTGCACGTCCAGCAGGCGCAGGAAAAGGTCGTCGATCTCGGCCAGCAGCGCCAGGCGGTTCGCGCGGACAGCCTCATCCTCGGCCATCACCATGACCTCGTCGAAAAACGTGTCGATGGTGTCGCACATTCCCGCGAGCGCATTCCACGTAGCTTCGTAGTCGGCCTCCTCGGCCGCAAGAGCGTCCGAAACGGCCTCGCGCGCGGCCTCATAGGCCTCATACAACGCCACCGCGTGATCGTCGACGAGAGCGTCAGGGGCGAGCGCAAGGTCCTCTTCGGCCTTCGCCTGTCGGCAGATGTTTGCGGTGCGCTCGGCAGCGATCACGACGGTCTCGAATGCCTCCGGATCGCGCTGGCGGATATCGCGCAGCGCGATGGCGCGGTGATAGGCGTCAAGCAGATCGGGGCACTCGGTGTTGAGCACCGCGCGCGTGAGGTCGTAGCTGACGCCGCACCGCTCCATCTCGGTGTCGAGACGCGCGAGGACAAACTCGTGGATCTGCTCCGCCACCTTCTCCGGCGGCACGGCGTCCTCGTGCTCGACCTCCGGCAGATTGTCCAGCGCGAAGTCGATCAACTCGGGCAGGTCCACGTGCCAGCCAGCCTCAATGATGATGCGGACGATCCCCTGCGCGGCGCGCCGCAGCGCATGCGGGTCGGCGGAACCGGTTGGCCGCAGGCCGATGCGGAAGCACGCGGCGAGGTGGTCGATGCGGTCGCAGACCGCCACGATGCGCCCCGGTCGAGTGACGGGCGGCGTGTCCGCGGCGCTTTGCGGACGGTACTGTTCGCCGATCGCCAGCGCGACCTCCTCGGGTTCCCCCGAGCGCCGGGCGTACTCGGCGCCCACCCGCCCCTGCAGCTTCGCAAGCTTCGTGTCGCCGATCATGTTGGTGTTCAGGTCACACTTGGCAAGCTCCGCGGCCCGCGTGGCGGCCGTCTGGTGCTGATCCTCAACCGCTGCTATCTGACCGCAAAGCCAGTTCACGAGTTCCACCAGGCGTTCGGTCTTGTCGTAGAGGCTGCCGAGGCCCTCGATGTACGTGACGCGCTGCAGGTCCTCGATCCGGTCCTCCAGCGGCGTGCGCATATCTTCGGTCAGATAGAACTCGGCGTCGGCAAGCCTTGGTTCGATCACGCGCTCATTGCCCTCGCGCACGGTCTCAAGGCCGTGGTCATCGCCGTTGCGGATGGCGATGAAAAGCGGCATCAGCGAACCATCCGAATTCTCCACGGCGAAGTACCGCTGGTGGCCGCTCATGACGGTCACGATCACGTCGTCGGGAAGCTGCAGATACCGGGAGTCGAAATGCCCGACCAGCGGCGTGGGGTACTCGACCATGAAGTTGACCTCCTCGACGAGGTCCTCGTCGAGGCGCGCCCGTCCGCCGGCCTCCTCTGCGACTTTAGCCGCGCCCTCCTCGATCATCTCCTGCCGCCGCCGATGGTCGGCGATGACGTATGCGTCCTCGAGTTTGCTCAGATACTCCGATGGCTCGGCGATCTCCACCGGCCCGTCGCTCAAAAAGCGGTGGCCCCAGGTCAGGCGGTCCGACTGCAGGTCCGCCACCTCCATCGGGACGACGTTTGAGCCCAGCAGCACCAAAAGCCACCGAATCGGCCGTGCAAAGCGGAATTCGAGGCTCCCCCAGCGCATGGTCTTGGGGAAGTTCAGCGAGGAGACCGCGTTGTCGAGAATCTCGGGCAGCACCTCGATGGCCTCCTGTCCCTGCTGCGTCACCTGCGCGAAGACATAGCTTCCCTTCTCCGTCTCGCGCACCTCAAGGTCATCGACTGTGAGACCCTTGCCGGCCGCAAAGCCCTCCGCGGCTTTCGTGGGCTTGCCCTCATCGTCGAACGCCGCCGCGGCGGGCGGGCCCTTGATCTCCTCCTCGAGATCCTCCTGACGCAGTTGGACGCCGCCGACCATGATGGCCAGCCTGCGCGGAGTGCCCCATGTGCTGATCTCTCCATGGGTCAACCTCGCGGCCGCGAGGCCCTCGGTGAGCAGGTTCTCAAGCTGTGAAAGCGCCGGGAGCACCGCGGGCGCGGGGATCTCCTCGACGCCGATCTCGAACAGCAGGTCAGCCGTGCTTTCCGCCATCGGTCCGCCTCACTTCTACCGGGGAATTCTTCGCGTACACTACTTATTGTCGTCGTCGGACGCCTCGCCGAGCAGCGGGAAGCCAAGCTCCTCGCGGCGCGCGACGTACGCCCGCGCGACCATCGCGGCAAGGTTACGAACGCGTTCGATCATGCCGGTGCGTTCGGAGACCGAGATCGCGCCGCGCGCGTCGAGCAGGTTGAATGTGTGCGAGCACTTGAGCACATAATCGTATGCCGGCAGCGGGAAGCCCGCATTGGCGACGCGTTTCGCCTCGGCCTCGAACATCTCAAATACCTTCGCAAGCATGTCGGTGTCGGCGATCTCGAGGTTGTAATGCGAATGCTGCCGCTCCTCCTCAAAGCGCATTTCGCCGTAGGAGATCGCATCAGACCAACTCAGGTCGCGGTAGTCCTCGACGCCCTGCAGATACATCGCGATCCGCTCGGGTCCGTAGGTCAGCTCAACCGCGACCGGGCGGCACTGCAGGCCGCCCACCTGCTGGAAGTAGGTGTACTGGCAGATCTCCATGCCGTCAAGCCACATCTCCCAGCCGACCCCTGAGGCGCCGAGGGTGGGGGACTCCCAGTCATCCTCGACGAACCGGATGTCGTGCTCTCTGGCGTCAATGCCAAGAGCCTCGATGCTTTCCACCGCGAGATCCTGGAACTCTTGCGGCGACGGCTTCATGATCACCTGGTACTGGAAGTAGCGGCCGAGGCGGTTCGGATTCTCGCCGTAGCGGCTGTCGGCGGGCCGGCGACAGGGCTGCACATATGCGACGTTCCACGGCTCGGGGCCAAGGGAGCGCAGGAATGTGTCCGGCGCCATCGTACCGGCGCCGACCTCCATGTCGTACGCCTCGCCGATCAGGCATCCGTGGTCGGCCCAGAAACCGTCGAGCGTCGCGAAGATCTGCTGAATTGTCATGCGGCCATCATCCTCCATCGGCCATGACGCGTGCGCGCGAGCGGCGTCATGACAACGGGGCGGGTCAGAGCAGACCCGCCCCGGTCATCTCAAGGGCACCTGTTGTACGCTGAATTGTCCGGTCAGATCCGTCCCAGTCTTGCCGCCTGCTCCGGAGCGACCTTCGGCAGCTTGCGCCGGATACGGGAAAGGGCGTTGTCGATGGACTTGATCTTGCAGCCCAGCGCAGTCGCCATCTCCTTGTATGACTTCCCGGTGCGGTACTCGGTGAGGACCTGCCACTCGAACGGGGAGAGATGCTCGCGCAACGACTCCTTGAGGAGGCGCTCACCCTCCAGTCCGAGCACCTCGGTCTCCGGGTCCATCTGAGGAACGGCGGTGAGCACCTCCGAAAGGGAGCGCTCATCGTCATCGTCCCCCCCGGGGGCCGCCTCAAGTGAGATCGAGGAGTTGAGAGGAACCTGTTTCTGGCGAGTGGCCGCCTTCACGGCGGAGATCATCTGCCGCTGAATGCAGACCTTCGCGAAGCACGCGAACGAAGTATGGCGATCTGCGCGGAAGTCGTTGATTGCCTCCCACAGCCCTACCATGCCGATCTGCAGGAGGTCGTCGCGCTCCGCACCCATCAGGAAGTACGACTTGACCTTTGCCCTGACGAGGTTGCGGTACTTGTAGAGCAGGTACTCACAGGCCTCTTTGTCGGCGTTGTCCTGGGCGGATCGTACTAATTCTTCGTCGCTGTATTCACTGAGCGAAACGCGCCTTTGTGTCGCACTGTCGTCCCGGAAAAACTCCGCTGGATTTACCATCCGCTCACCTCGGCCTTTGCGGTTGAGGTAGGGGGCTCATACGGACAAACCCGTCTGTAGCCATGTCGGCGCATCGGGGATACCGATGCGTTCTCCGTCATCTGCGTCGGGCCGGTCACGAACCGACCTCCACCTCACCACTGCCAC
>JBNJEK010000260.1:0-6131 GCA_051745855.1 Armatimonadota bacterium | reverse complement strand
GTGAAGGTGACGCGAGCCCCATCGCCCTCGGGCCGCAGTTCAAGATTCGAGATACCAACGTTGATCGAGGTATACCGCTGGAACGCCGACTGCTTCTCTCTTCTCCACTGGTCATAGCCCTTCCCCTCCCCCCGGAAATACGGGGAGTAGAAGGCCATCAGCGTGTCGAGGTCCTGAGCCTCCCACGCATCTCGCCACCGGTAGAGAAGACTCTCGGCTTCGCCCAGGCGCAGGTGAGGGCTGTCAGAGACAGAATCGGCGGGCGGCATTATGTTCGACGCAGCCGCGGAGACCGGAGGGGAGCCATCCAGCTCGTGCATGTCACTGTGTGGAGCCGCGGTGGTCGTCAGGCCGTTGCGCAGCGAGCAGTTGCCGCGGTCGAAATGCGGAAAGATCATCGACTCGCTGGGCAGGCCCCACTGATTCGGCCCCGCGGAGGATTCAAACAGCACGGCCTGGTTCGGATCGGATTCCCGGTCCGAGGCCCCCCTGAGGTTGCTGTTCATCGCATAGCCGCCTTCACCCACGGTTCGGAGGGGGCACGTGTACACCCCTTCGTCGAAGACGTAACCGAAAGTCGCATCGCCCCATCCATCCACAGCAGGATAGTACCCGTCGTAGTCTGCCAAATACATCGACACGGCGGTGCTCAGTTGCTTCGTATTGTTCCTGCAGGACGCCGCCTGCGCCTCCGCTTTAGCATGCTGCAGCTTCGGCACGCCCCACCACAGCAGCATGAATGCGAGCAGAATTCCGCCCGCTCCCATGAATGCGGTTCCGTGGTTGCGCACGAATCCGGCCGCGGCGGCCCAATCCACCTCAGGCAGCGCGGGCGCTGAGGGCGCCGAATGAGCCGGCTGTGCGGTGGCCGCGGCCTCTGTGGGGGCCGCGGTGCGGGGCGTGGTGCGGGGCGCGCTCGCGGTGCCGGGCGAGGCTGCGACGATCATCCCGATGATCCCAACCGCGAAGCCGGCGAAACCGGCGATGGCGAACAACTTCAGGCCGGGGCCGAGCACCCCCGTGAGGTCGATGAAGCCGGCACCGCTCTGCGCGACGTAATCGTAGACCTGCCATGCGGCGATCAGGGCAAGCAGGCCGCCCGCGAGCATGCCAACGTGTCCGACCGGTGTGCGGGGCTCCACGGAGTTCGAAAGTGCGGCAACCCCGAGGATGCCGGCGGCAGCCAGCGGCACGAAAAGGCCCAGCACACGCAGCCCGGCCAGGTTCATCGCGTCCTCGAGGTTCTCGAGCAGCAGTCGGCACATGTCGAAGTAGGACAGCGCTGCGATGGACGCCTGCGCCCAGACCATCGTGAAGGAGAGCAACATGACACCAACGACGACCCAACTGGATACGGCGATCATCTGCCGCATCCCTGCAAGCCCGTCCGGCTCCGCTGCGGGTGATCCGGCGCCTGCAGCGGGTTGCGGGGCCACAGGCTCCGCAGGCGGCGGGGGTGGAGGTGGGCTGGTGGTGTTCTCATCGCCTGCCTGCATTCCTGGCACGTCCGACGGCGCGCATTGCCCCACGTCGATGATCTTGAATCCCTGGTACTCGCAGGACGGGCATCGCTTCAACTCAAAATCGTACCCCTCGCCACACTGCGAACACTGCTTCATCACCGGCATGTGCGTCTCCCCTCTCCATGTGATTCGTCCCCGGATCGCGCGGAGGTTTCTTCCCCCTCAAATTGTATTCACCTTCCCGACACCGCAACATCAGCGTCCAGGCAAAGCCTCCGTCGGCCGGAGCGGCATTGCGCACGTCTGAGGCAGGTATCTCGCCGGCCTTCGGGGAAGTGATGACGCACCGCAGCGCCGGGAACGGGCGATCAGCCAATCGGGAGGCGATGGGTTGAGCGTGGACGAGAGGCCCGCAAGAGCCGAAGCGACCCCGCCGGCGGGGATCGCGACACTCACGCCACGAGCCCTCATCGTGGGGCTCGCATGCGTGGTCATCCTCTGTGTCTCCATCCCCTACACCACCGGCTTTATGTTCGCCTCCGAGCTTGGAGGCAACCACTTCCCCGTCGGCCCGGTCTTCCTGCTGCTGGTGTTCGTGCTGCCCATCTCGTGGCTCACGCGGCATATTGCGCGGAAGTACGAGCTCCGCCCCACCGACAACCTGATCGTCACCGCGATGATGCTCGTCGCCGCGGGCATCCCGACCTTCGGACTGGCGCTCTACCTCTTCCCCGTGATGACCGCACCCTTTTACATGGCCTCGCCGGAGAATCGCTGGGGGGAGACGTTCTTCGAATACCTCCCCGCGTGGATCGCGCCCGAACCGGGCAGCACCGCGATCCTCTGGTTCTACGACGGCGCTCCTCCGGGGGCGCCAATCCCGTGGGACCAGTGGGCGACACCGCTGCTGGCGTGGACGGTCCTGACCCTCGGCCTGTATCTCGCAATGTTCTCGCTGGGCTCGCTCGTGCGCCGACAGTGGATCGAGCGTGAGAACCTGATCTTCCCGCTGGCGCAGCTTCCGCTGGAGATGATCCTTCCGAATCGCCACGGCATCTCCAGCGTCCCGTTCTTCCGCAACAAGCTCCTGTGGATCGGCTTTGCGATCCCGTTCATCATCCACAACCTCAACGCGCTGGCGGTGTACTATCCCGAGATCCCGACCGTCAAGTTGAGGGGCATCCAGTTTCTGTCGGGTATCACCACACGCCCGTGGCGCTTCCTGCAATCGCCGATCTACCTGCACTTCTCAGTCACCGGCTTCGCGTATTTCCTCACCACCGAGATATCCCTGTCGCTGTGGGTGTTCTGGTGGTTCAGCAAGTTCCAGCATGTGCTCTTCGACGCGCTCGGCAATCGCCCGCTGCTGGCGCGGGTCGAGGAGAATCAGTATCAGGGCGCGTTCCTCGTCTACGTGGCCTACGGACTTTGGGTCGCCCGGGGGCACCTCGGCGAGATGTGGCGCGATTTCGCCACAGGCGGTTCGCGGGGCGCCGGCCAGCGCCCTGAGGCGATGCCGCCTCCACTCGCGTTCTGGGGGTTGATCGTCGGGGGCGCGATCGTCGTCATCTGGCTGACGATCGCGGGTATGTCGCTGGTGGTGGCGGTGCTGACCTACCTGATCTTCCTGATCATCTGCTGGGGGATGGCCCGGCTGGTGGTGGAGTCGGGGATTCTCTTCGCGAAGGCGGTGCAGATGCGGCCGAGCCTGCTGCTCAGCGGACTGGCGGGCTCCCGGAGCTTCTCGCCGGCGACGCTGACGATCCTGAACTTCACGGAATACGTGTACATGTTCGATCTCAAGAGCTTCCTGATGCCGCAGATCATGCACGGGCTGAAGATCTCCGACGAGGGAAAGATCGACCGGCGGCAGATGTACATCGCGATGGCGGTGGCGGTCGTGGTGGCCGTCGGCGTGTCGTACTGGGCATCGCTGCAGATAGCGTACTCGAAGGGCGCGCTGGCGATGCACGGGTGGTTCTTTATCAGCGGCCCGCGCGGGAACGCCGCGGGGCTGGTGAACATGATCAACAATCAGACGGGGATCGAGCTCTCGCGCTGGATCGCGCTGATGGCCGGTGGCGGGATATGCGCGGGGCTGATCCGGATGCGGCAGCTTTTCCTGTGGTTCCCGCTGCATCCGGTGGCGTACGTGGTCGGGTCGGGCTTCGAGGCATCGCGCATGTGGTTCCCGTTCTTCCTCGGGTGGACGGCCAAGGCGCTGGTGACGCGCTATGGCTCGGTGGGGCTCTACCGCGCGCTGCAGGTCCCGTTCCTCGGCCTGGTGCTGGGGGAGTACGCGGCGGCCGGGCTGTGGCTGATCATCGACGCGATCCTCGGGCGGACCGGGCACCGAGTCTTCCCGTGAGGTCCTCGACGACGACCGCGGGCTGGAAGCCCGGGCGCCTCGTCAGACGACGACCTCCGCGAAGCCGTCGATCGCATCGACGTCGGTGACGCGCCGAATGCACGTGTCTCCCTCGTCCTCCCAGACCGTGAGCGGGGACGGCCCGCCGGTCGTGCCGACGAGTTCGCACTCAAGCCCGCGCTCGGTCGCGTTCGCGCGCACCAGCGCCGAGTCAAAAAGCCGCTTGCAGATGACACTGGTATGCTCGCGACCGGCGCCCTCCCAGTCCCAGCCATCCAGCCCGGCCACGATCGACTCCACCACGTAGTCCCAGTCCTCAGGGCTGATGGCGTTGATCCGCTCCTCATGTGTGAAGAGGATGCCGTAGGCCAGCGCGTCGAGCCCGATGGAGATGTTCCTGATCCCCGTCGCCGCCGCCTCATCCAGCTTCGGCGTCTCCGATTCAGTCAGGAAGGGTACGTTGCCGCTCAGGATGTCGAGGCCCATGTGCGTACCGAGATGCGAAACGCTCACGCTGACGAACGTCATCCCCGGATGCTGCGGGCAGCGATCTATGATCAGACCGTGGCGCCCGGTCTCCCCGCGGATCCCGTAGGGTCGCGGCCGCCAGACCGGCTGGTTGGAGTAAAGCTGGCCGAGCGCGGAGTTGTTGCACGGCATGTCCACCCCGCGCGCGAGGAACTCCGGCACCGCGCGCCAGCCGACCTCGCCGAAGTGCGCGTTGAGCACGCGACTGTGCGTGATGCCGGCCTCGGCGAAGGCCGCGTCCATGCGCTCGAAATTGCGTCGGATCGTCTCGGGCGAAAGGTCGAGGCCCGTGTCGTGGTCGAGCGAGAGCCCTTCGAAGACCGTCTTTGTGCCACCCTCGGAGAGGTCGGGCTTGTCATCGAGCACCGCCCATGGCTCGTAATCCGGCCGCGCCATGTAGAAGTCATCGCGGAAGGCGTGCATCGAGAAATCCGCGCCGCCGGCGTCGTAGAGGCGCTTGACGGCCGCCCAGTCGGTGGGGCCCATCTCGTCGATGAAAAGCCCCAGATTCGGCCCGATGCCGAAGCGATTCATCACGTCAACGTAGCCGAACGCGGAGTGCGCGCCGTTGCAGTCGTCCATCCGCGCGGTGACGAACGGGGGCACGCAGCGCATCGGGAAGGGCTTGGCCGCCGCCCGAACGATCGACCGCCACATCAGCCCGTCGATGCCGCGCACATGCCCGTAGACCTTCTGGTTCCAGAGCCGCTCGCCGGTGCCGAACACCACCACGCGGCCCTCACCCGCCACGCCACTGGCAACAAGCGGCCGGTCCTCGGCGTCGGTCACGATCGTCCGCCACGCGTCGTCGCGCGGGAATGCGAGGGCGCCGATCTCTTCGTCGAGTTCGATCTCCTCGCCGGCGTCGTGGCCGGTGCCGATGAAAGACTGGTCGGCGAAGCGGATGACGCCGGTGCGCACCCGCGTAAGCTCGGTCGGCAGAAGCCCTCGGAGCGGCCCCGGCCACCGGTCGGCCTCCCGATCGAAGCTCACCAGTCCGGCGCCGTCGGCGACGCCGTCCGCGATCTGCTGCGCGGTTTCCGGCGTGAGCCACTCCGCCGCGCCATCATGCGCAACGATGTAAAGCGCGCGCGGCGCCACGTATTCCGGGATGAAGCTCATGTAATCTCCGCCGTCGAGCACCTCCCACGCGACGCCGAAGTGATCGAGAGCGGCGAAGACGGTGTGATCGGCGGAGCGACGCGCGGCGCTCTTGCGACTGTCGAGGATGACCAGCACACTGCGATTGCCTGCGGACATGATATCACCTGTGCTGCGGGAATCACCGGGCGGATGATGCGGAGGGCGATTCACGACGGCGCGCCCGGAATCCTCCTCCGGGCGCGTCGCGTGCCGCGGACGGCATCGATCCGCGCAAGCGCCGTCACGGCATCTCGACGACGTCTATCAATCGCCCGTAGCGCGTGAGCTTGACGCATGCGGGCTTCACGTCTGAGAACCCCGGGATCACGAGGTCGGCGGAGCGTTCCGCATCCTGCTCGGTGAGCACCTCCCCCTCCGCGTCGCAGACCTGCACCTTCATCCCGCCGAGGTCGCCGGAAACCTCGACCCGGTAGCCCGCGGGCGCACGCTCGACCTTCAGCCTCTCGGGGAGCCGCGCGATGGCTGCCACGTCACCGGGCCCGAGCTTGAGTCCTACCGCCGCGCCGCCATCGGCGCGTTGCGGCTCAAGCTCCCGGCCGCTCAGCAGGTCGAACCAGTGCCAGCCCTCCTCGCGCTCGACGGGCAGCAGGGGGCCATCGACCGTGAAC
>JBNJEK010000259.1:0-6140 GCA_051745855.1 Armatimonadota bacterium | reverse complement strand
AGCCGGGATCGGGTATCTGTCAGAGACGGGTTCATGGGTGCCTCCTCGGACGGGAGCTTCGAACGGGTGAGTGCACAATCGTTTCCTGCCGGCCGGAGGTTCGCTGCCGGATGATGGATTGCCTTCGTCAGAGCTGAATCGTCGCGCTTTCATCGGAGATCCGCGCCTGGCAGGAAGGTCGTCCCGGGTGTCGATGCACGAGCGCGGGGCCCTCTGAAGAAGTTTTCGGCATTTCTGGACGCGGATGAAGGGATATTTGCGCCTGTGTCGAAAAGTAACCAACAGGTACGGTGACGACCGCCAATGCAGGGTGGCGTCCGTACACAAGTTTTCATGAAAAGAAGATGCGAGGAGCGTAGTGGGAATGACGAATGAGCAGACCTCCGTTTTGCAGGACATAATCTTCCACACCGTGCCGGGTGATCTCGGGGAGCGGCTGGGCGACTTCCGCGCGGACATGGAGAAGGCGTACAAGTCGGCCGATGACGACGGCAAGGCCGACATCGCCGAGACGATTGCCGAGAGCGCTATCGATCTCAAGTCGGTGCTTGCCGACTGGAACCTCAAGTGCAGTGACACCTACGGCGATGCGGTCGCCACCGACGATCAGCTTGACGAGCAGTATCAGGCGAACGTCGCTCTGCTCAAGGACCTCGGCGCGAAAGACGAGGCGAAGCGGGTGGAGGACGAGGTCGCGCAGCTTGCTCAGAGCAATCTCGTGAAGATGACGCGCATGACGATGGCGGGCGATCTGAACACGTGGTGGGGCAACGACTACGCGGTCGGCCTCCGCAAGGCCATGCAGAAGGGCGCCATCCTCGTGACGACCAACCCGGTCCTCGTGGACATCGCTCGCCACGAGCAGCCTGAGGTCTGGACGCCGGTGCGCGATGAACTGCGCGAGAAGTACGGAGAGGGCTGCGACCCGGTCACGCTGGCGTATGCGATGACCATCCAGGTTGTTCTGACCAACGCGCGCCTGCTCCGCCCGATCTGGGAGATCACCGACGGTGCGCTTGGGTATGTCAGCCTGCAGCTCAACCCCAAGGAGGCCACGAACGCCGACAAGATGGTAGATGAGGCGGAGTGGGTCTACGGGCAGCTTGAGGACGAACTGGGCGGCACGCCGAACACGGTCTTCAAGGTTCCGGGGACCGCGGCAGGGATCCCCGCTGCCGAGCGGATGACGCAGAAGGGCATGGGCGTCAATGTGACCGTCAACTACTCGCTGCCGCAGCAGATCGCTTTCGCGGGCGCGATAGAGAAGTACAGCAACGCGCCGCTGAGCTTCCGCACGCAGATGGACGGGCGGCTTGACGACCCGGTCGGCGAGCAGTTGAAGGAGGCCGGCCTGGAGGACTGGGAAGAGGTCAAGAAGTGGGCGACGACGGCGATTCGCCAGCGCGAGTATCACATGCTCAACCACTCACCCTGCAGCGGTGGTCTCGGCTTCAACAAGAGCTACCCGCTGGCAGCCTCCGGACGAGGCGCCTGGAATATCGAGCGCGGCACCAACAACGGCCCGGTCCCGAACTTCCTCACGATCTTCCCGGACAAGGCCGAGGACTATGACTCGCAGCCTCGCGAGATCGATCCGAACGGCATCTGGACGGAACTGCCGGACGGCTACCTCGACAAGCTCATGAAGAGCAGCATCTTCCGCCAGGCGTACGAGCCGGACGGGATGATGCCCGAGGAGTTCATCGACTTCGTGCCGGCGGTCAGCACGCTGACCGGCTTCTCGGAGACCTACGAAGAGTTCCTGCAGTGGGTCTGCGAAGGCTGAGCGCGACGGTCTGAAGCGACAACGAGGCGCGGCCCCGCTTCCGGTGGGGCCGCGCTTTTTTCGGCTCGGCCGACGCCGCGGGCGGGTCGAACATGGCGGCCGGCGTACGCGTCAACAACCGAGGAGGGTAGCGCGAACACACACAGCCGACGCATCCCCGACGACCCACGTTGCCCGCGACCCTCCCGTTGACCTGCGAACACTTGTTTGATACAATTTCGGCGCGGGTTCGATCCGATCGATGGCTGGTCGCTCGCGTTGTGCTTCACCTTCGGAGGCTTTCTTCGTGTCAGACACCATCCGCATCCGCGGGGCCCGTCAGCACAATCTGCGGGACCTCGATCTTGACCTGCCCAGGGGCAAGCTGATCGCCTTCACGGGCGTCAGTGGCTCAGGGAAGTCATCGCTTGCCTTCGACACGATCTTCGCGGAGGGCCAGCGGCGGTACATCGAGTCGCTGTCGAGTTACGCCAAGCAGTTCCTCCAGGAACTGCCGCGCCCGGACGTCGATGAGATCGAGGGGTTGACGCCCACGATCGCGGTGGACCAGGCCGCGCGCAGTCACAATCCTCGTTCGACGGTGGCGACGATCACCGAGATCGCGGACCACATGCGCGTGCTCTACTCGGCGATCGGCGTTCCGCACTGCCCGCGTTGCGGCGAGCAGATCGGCGCACAGTCGCGGGATGCGATCATCGCGCGGATCATGGATTTGCCTGAGCGCGCGCGCGTGATGATCCTCGCCCCCGTCGCGCGGCGGCAGAAGGGCGAGTTTCAGGACCTCTTTGAGGACATGCTGAGGCGTGGCTGGGCTCGGGCGCGGGTCGATGGTGAGATCATCGAGTTGCGCGACCCACCTCAACTCGATCGCCAGCGCTTCCACGACATCGAGATCGTCACCGATCGCGTGACGATCATGTCGCGCTACCGCGCTCGGATCGCGGATGCGGTGGAGCAGGCGCTTGAGTTGTCGGAGGGCGATGTCATCGTCTCCATCGAGGAGAACGATGAGGAGGACGCGTGGCACGACCTGCTGCTTTCGAGCCGCTTCGCCTGCACGGACTGCGGGATCAGCTTTGAGACACCGACCCACGCACACTTTTCCTTCAACTCCCCGCGCGGCATGTGCCCCGACTGCGACGGTCTCGGCGAGCGGCGGGACTTCATCCCCGAACTGATCGTGACCGATCCCGACCGGTCGCTGCGCGAGGGCGCGATCGAACTGATGGCCTCGACCTCCAACGCGAAGTGGCGGCACTGGCTGGAGGGGGTCGCCGCGCACTACGGCTTCACGCTGGATACCCCGTGGCGCAAGTTGACTGAGACGCAGAAGCACCATCTGCTGCACGGTTCGGACGGCGAGTTGATCGAGTATATGTTCGTCCACCCGCGGCGCGGCTGGGAGTGGAAGCACGCCGACCCGTGGGATGGGCTGATGTCACACCTGTCGCGGCGTTACCGGCGGATCAAGGCGCGTTCGCTGCGGCGGAAGTTCGAGGACGCGATGCGCACCGGCACCTGCGCGAGCTGCAACGGCCAGCGTCTGCGCCCGGAGAGCCTGGCGGTGACCGTCGGCGGGGCCTCGATCGCCGACCTGATGCAGATGCCGATCGGCGAGGCGGGGGCGTTCTTCGATGAACTTGAGATCTCCGAGGCGGAGGCGGCGATCGCCGAAGATGCGCTCAAGGAGATCCGCTCGCGGCTGAAGTTCCTCTCGGACGTAGGCCTCGACTATCTGACGCTGGACCGCACGGCGCCGACGCTGTCTGGCGGGGAGGCGCAGCGAATCCGGCTGGCCGGGCAGGTCGGCAGCGGGCTGGTCGATGTGCTTTACATCCTCGATGAGCCGAGCATCGGGCTTCACCACCGCGACCAGGGGCAGCTTCTGAAGACACTGGAGCACCTGCGCGACAGCGGCAACACGATCCTCGTGGTCGAGCATGACGAGCAGACGATCCGCGCGGCGGACTACGTGGTGGATTTCGGCCCGGGAGCGGGGCAGCGCGGTGGCGAGATCGTCGCGATGGGGACGCCGAAGCAGATCGCGCGGCGGAAGGCGTCGCTGACCGGGCGCTATCTCTCGAGTCGCGATGAGATCCCCGTGCCGCAGGAGCGCCGCAACGGTGACGGCGAACGTCTGACGTTGCGGGGAGCCACGCATAATAATCTGCGCGATCTGACGGTGGAGTTCCCGCTGGGGCGTTTCATCGCGATCACCGGTGTGTCTGGTTCGGGGAAGAGTTCGCTGGTGACGGACACGCTGCATCCGGCGCTCGCACGGGAGTTGCAGCGGGCGGAGACGGAGGCCGGGGAGCATGATGCCATCGAGGGTCTCGAGCATCTCGACAAGACGGTGATGATCGACCAGGACCCGATCGGTCGGACGCCGCGGAGCAACCCCGCGACCTACGTGGGGGTGTTCGATCACATCCGCGCGCTCTACGCGCAGCTTCCCGAGTCGCGCCAGCGCGGGTACAAGCCGGGGCGCTTCAGCTTCAACGTGGAGGAGGGGCGGTGCTCGGCGTGTGACGGGCACGGGGCGGTGAAGCTCGAGTCGGACTTCCTCGCGGACGTGTGGGTGGACTGTGAGGCGTGTGGCGGACGTCGCTACGACGAGGAGACGCTGGCGGTGAGGTACAAGGACCGCAGCATCGCGGACGTGCTCGCGATGGAAGTCGGGGAGGCGCTGGAGTTCTTCGCCAACCAGCCGAAGATCAAGTCGATGCTGCAGATCATGGCTGACGTGGGTCTGGGGTACATCAAGCTGGGGCAGTCGGCGCCGACGCTGTCGGGTGGCGAGGCCCAGCGCGTGAAGCTCGCGGAGGAGTTGGCGCGGCCGCGAACCGGCCGGACGCTTTACATCCTCGACGAGCCCACCACGGGGCTTCATTTCGCGGACGTGCAACACCTGCTGAACGTGCTTGATCGCTTCGCCGATGAGGGCAACACGGTGATCGTGGTGGAGCATCACCCGGACATCGTAAAAAGCGCCGACTGGGTCATCGACCTGGGGCCCGAGGGTGGGGAGGAGGGCGGTCGGGTCGTGGCGGCCGGAACGCCCGAGGAGGTGGCGGCCTGCGGCGAGTCGCACACGGGCGCGATGCTGCGCGAGGTACTCGGCGCGGGCGAGGTGGACAGCGCGGACGTGCAGTCAGCGCGTCGGCGCAAGAACATCAAGGCCGGAGACATCGAGGTGAGCGGCGCGCGCGAGCACAATCTGCGGTCGGTGGACGCGAAGATCCCGCGACACAAGCTCACGGTGGTCTCAGGGGTGAGCGGGTCGGGGAAGACGTCACTGGCGCTGGACACCATCTACGCGGAGGGGCAGCGGCGCTACGTCGAGTCGCTGTCATCCTACGCGCGGCAGTTCGTGGGGCAGATAGATAAGCCGCGGGTCGATCGGATCACGGGCCTTCCGCCGGCGATCGCCATCGATCAGAAGCAGCCGTCACACAATCCGCGTTCGACGGTCGGGACGGTCACCACGATCTACGACTACATGCGTGTGCTCTTTGCGCGGGTGGCCACGCCGCACTGTCCTGAGTGCGGGGCGGAGGTCGGGGCGAAGACGCAGGATCAGATCACCGCGGAGATTCTTGCCGAGCACGGTGGTGAGGGCCTGCTCGTGCTCGCGCCGGTGGAGCCTCGCGGCAACGAGGAGTGGAGCGATCTTTTTGAGCGCCTCCATCGGCAGGGTTGGCTGCGGGTGCGCGTGGACGGTGAGATCGAGCGCCTGCCACTCGAGCGGAGCATTCATCGGCGCCGGCAGCACGCGGTCGAAGTCGTGGTCGATCGGATCGACCTGACAGGCGGGCGGAAGTCGAGGCTCGCGGAGGCTGTCGAGACCGCGCTGAAGTTGGGTGGCGGCGCGCTGATAGTCGCCGGCTTCGAAGGCGGGGCGGAGCAACGTTACTCGCAGCACAGTTCGTGTCAGGACTGCGGCGCCGCGTACGATCCGCTGACACCGCGGATGTTCTCATTCAACCATCGCGAGGGCTGGTGTCCGGCGTGTGAGGGATTGGGCACGCGCCGCGGCGCCGATCCCCGGGCGCTGGTGCCGGACCCGTCGCTGTCGATCCGCGAGGGCGCGCTGAGCCCGTGGGGCGAGTTGCAGCCCGGCTCGATGCTGGAGCGGATGCTGGCGGCGGTGGCGTGGGCGTCGGGCTTCACGATCGACACGCCCTTCGAGGACCTGACCGAGGAGCAGCGGCGTGTCGTCTTCTACGGCGCGGGTGAGCGGGAGTTCCCGATCGACGACCGACTGAGCGTTCAATTTCGCGGCCTCGTGCCGTCCATCGAGGAGACCAGCCGGCTGAGTTCGCGCTTCCGCAAGCGCGTCGGGCGGATCCTCCGC
>JBNJEK010000258.1:0-6251 GCA_051745855.1 Armatimonadota bacterium | reverse complement strand
CGCCCCGCGAGGCTGCGGAGGTTGACGACCTGCGACAGTTCGATCCCCGACAGGCGCATCATCCGCCGCGTGAAATAGTTGTTGCCAACGCCGAGCGCCGAGCGCGCGCCGGTGCCGGCGACGAACTTCACATCCTCGATGGCGAAGACGGCGAGGATCGACGACCACGCGCGCTCGAACTCCCCGATGCTCAGTGATGGGTGCCACCACCACGCCCGTGCCGAAAGCTCCAGCGCCACCTCGTGCTTGACCATCAGCCGCGCGAGATCTCGCACGTATGCCCGCGGGAGATCCGCCGGCCCCAGCGGCGCCGGGAAGCGACCGAGGTTGAAGGGGTCGGCGATCACATCGACACGCTCCTCGCTCACGACCGCCGAGTACGCGCCGAAGACATTCTCCATCATGCGCGAGCCGCTTGCCGGCACCTCGCGCGCGATGCCGCGGGTCTTCGGGCCGATCGACGCGAGCACCAGCGGAAGCGTCTGCTCCGCGCGGGGGGGAAGGCTGATCCGGCCGGTGGCATCGAGGATCTCACACTCGCCGCCCGGGATGACGGCAACGCTGCTGCGCGAAGCGACCTGCTCGATCTGCTGCCGCCGGGCCGCAAGCTCGTCGGCGGACGTCGCGAGACGCACCTCGTCGGTGATGGCGATCGCGTCCAGCGCCAGTGCCTCGGCGGCGCGCACCATCACCGCCACAGTGTCGGCGCCGTCGCTGAGGACGGTGCGGGTGTGAGCGTCATGCGGCGGGACGGGTCGGGGCAGATCCTCCATCACACCGGGTCTCCGAAGGGAGTGTTGCACTACTCGCTCACAAGCTCACGCACGCGCGCCAGGGAGGCCTCCGCGGCCTGGTCCGGCGCGTCCGCGATGTCGAAGAGATCCACGGTCAGCCACCCGTCGAATCCGATGTCGTCGAGCGCCTCAACAATCGCCGGCAGGTCCATGTCGCCCTCACCGGGGATGAGATGGCGGTGCTCCCCCCGGGGCATATCCTCGATGTGCGCGGCGACGATCAGGTCGCCAAGTCGCCGGATCGCCGCAGGCACGTCGTCTTCGGTCAGGAAGGCGTGACCGACGTCGAGATTCACGCGCAGGTGGTCCGACTGCATCCGGTCGATCAGTTCGAGTGCATCGTCCACGTTGTCCACCAGCAGTCCCGGCTCCGGCTCGATCGCAAGGATGACCCCGAGACGCTCGGCGCGCTCAAGCTGCTCCTCAAGATGCTCCTCGAACTGCGCCTGAAGGTCGGACGGAGCCTCCGGGCCGGGACGCGGTGAGTTGATGATGAGGATGCCGGTGCCCATCGAAGATGTCAGTTCGATGGCCCGGAGGGCGCGTTTCCAACGGAGGCGAAGCGGGTCCCGGTCCCCGTGGTAGCTGACGGTCGCGACCTCTATGCTCTCCCCCGCCGCGACGGTCGCCAGCGCGGCGCCCCGCAGGACATTGATCTCCTCCGGCTCAAGCCCCGGATGCTCGAGGCATATCTCGACGCCATCGTACCCGATCGCAGCGATGCGCCGGATCGCGGCGTCGGCGGAGAAGCGGCGGTAGCCGATGGTGCGAAAGGCTGTGCGTGCAGTCACGTGCTGTCCTCCCGCTGCTCGTTACCCGGCAATGAGAATGTTCAAAGCATGCCCGGGCGGGCAATATTAAGGGTGTGTTTCAGTGTGATCCGCCGTGGCAGGTATTCGAGGCAGCGGCGAGGAAGTCCTTGTTCGCACGTCAAAGAGAGCGGTCTGGCGGCTGGCCCCCGGGCCGCGAGGATCACCGGAGAGGAGGTGACGTCGGTTGCGGGAGAATGAAATCAACCACGAAGGGCAGTGGGAGCAGGGCGACGAGTCGGATATCATTGTGGCGCTGGTACGAAGCGCAATTATCATTGCAATCATCGTCTCGCCGGCCCTCGGTCTCATGCGTCAGACGCCGCTGCAGATGCAGATCGCATCCGTGGTGGGGGCGGTGTACACGCTTGCGCTTTTCGTGGCGCGTCTGAGTGGGCGGTGGCTGCCCGCTCAGCGGCCGCTTGCGGTTGTCGTGGACATCTACCTGATCACCACGGCGATCGTCGTGTGGGGTGGGGAGAACTTCCAGGTCGAACAAACGCAGCACGTTCAGAATCGCATCGTACTCTTCCAGCTTTACTACATCGTCGTGATCGTGGCCGCGATGTGGTTCGGACGCCGGGGGGCGATCCTGTCGGCCGTGGGCGCGCTGGGGGCCTACGTGCTCGCCGAGGAGTCGGTGGCGCAGTGGCAGCTCGGGGCGGTCCCGGTGCTCGCGCTGCTGTGGAGCAATGGGGCTCCGGTGCTGCTGGTGCTGGCGCTCGTGAGCAGTTACGTGCTGCGGGCGCGTGAGAGGGAGCGCGCGCGGGGCCTTCGGCTGGCGCATGAGTTGCAACTGGCGCGGTCGATGCAGGCGCAGATGCTGCCCGACGAGCTTCCGGAGCTTGACGACTACGAGATCGCGATCAGGCTCGAAGTGGCGAGGGTCGTCAGCGGGGACCTTTACGACGTGATGATCGTGGGCGGTGACCGCCTGCTGCTGTGGGTGGCGGATGTGGCGGGAAAGGGCGTCCACGGGATGATGCACGTGTCGATGATGCAGTCACATCTGCGCGCGGCGAGCCGCGAGGGCCTCGGACCCGCGGGCATCGCCGAGCGCGTCAACAGCGGGGTCTACGACGCCATGCAGCCGTCGAGTTTCGCCTCGGCGGTGGTCGCGCAGCTTCACCTTCCAAGCGGCCGCCTCACGTACACCAACTGCGGGCACCCCTACCCGCTGCTCCTGCGCGGAGGGAGCATTGACGAGATCCTCCAGCTGAACACGGACACGCCGGTCGTTGGTGTCACGCAGACGCCGGCCTACGTTGAAAACTCCACGCGGATGAGGCCGGGAGACGTGCTGGTCCTGACCACCGACGGCGTCCATGAGGCGCGCGCCGGCACGAAGGGCGAGATGTTCCGCGAAGAGGGCCTCCTGCAAGTGCTTGCGGAGATGGAGGGCGCGAGCGCGAGTGCGATCGCAACCACGGTCATGCAGGCCGTCCGCGAGCACTCCGGCGGCGAACTGCGCGACGACGCGGTGGTTGCCGTGCTGCGCAGAAAGCCAGAGTGACGGGAGCGCACGCGCCGCAGAGGCGTCCGGGGCATTTGCACGGCCGGTCCGTCCTCGGCGCGAGATGTCAGCGCAACGAGCGGATGACGCCCCTCACGCGCCCGATGATCTGCACGTCGTCGGTGAAGATCGGCTCCATCGTCGCATTGGCCGGACGGAGTTCGACGCTGTCGGAGTGACGGTGGAGATACTTGACGGTGGCCTCATCGTCGAGCATGGCCACGACGATCTCGCCCTCCTCGGCGGTGGGCTGCTGATTGACGACCACGAGGTCGCCATCGAGGATACCGGCCTCGATCATGCTGCTGCCCTGGACCTCGAGCAGGAAGAGTTCGCCCTGGCCGAAGAGTTCGCTTGAGGTCGGCACAAGGCGCTCGATGTTCTCGGTGGCGAGTATCGGCTCACCGGCAGCGACGCGGCCGACGAGTGGCAGATAGGTGGTCCCGGAACGCTCCGCGCCGTCACCCGCTCCGGAGACGCGCAGAGCGCGCGTCAGGGAACCGTCGCGCGTGATGTACCCGTCTTCCTCCAGCACCCGCAGATGGTAGTGTACGCTGGAACTGGACTTCAGGCCGATCTCAGCGCCGATCTCGCGGACGGTGGGCGGGTAGCCGCGCTCCTCGATGGTGGTTGAGATGAAGTCGAGAATCTGTCGCCGGCGGGGTGTGAGTTCGTCTCCGTTGCTCATAGCGTGTTGCCGCCTCCTGTGACTGCCGGTTGTGCGGACGATAGCGCGCGACCTGCGCCCTCGCAGGGTCCGCAGTGTTCGACGCGGATTGGAGAGCACGGCGTCAGTTTACCACATTCGGCGGCTGACTGCAAACGCTTGTTCGACATTTCTCGCATGGGGGATGGTATCTGTCCGTGGTGGGCGGCTATCGCCGGTGAGACAGTGTGCGCTTTTCGATGCGGGGAGGAGCCTTCGTGAAGGAGGCGGAGCCTTCCCCGGCGAACCTGCCTGGCAGCGGCGTCGAGGCCCGACGGCTGCTCGGAGCCAGTCCGGGTCGCGATGCACGCGTTCAGCCTGCCCGTGATCGAAACGCGCTGATTCCCTGTGTCGCCCTGCATGACGAGGCTCGGCGGCAGGGCGGCCGAAGGAGCGCCTGCGGTCTTGAGGGTCGGATTGTCCATCGGCGGCGGTGTGTCAGCCATGGAGCGGCTGGAGCCGCGAGATTTGGCTGCCGACGGGTTCGCCAGCGTCTTCCTCGCGTGTTACGAGGACGAGATGCGATGGCATGCCCAGATGGCGGCGGATTTCTCGCGCGCCTGCCAGGGCGCCGGGTTGGAGGTGGTGGTGGTTCCACTCGGCTACGGCCGGGTAATGGACCCGGACTCATCGACGGAGAGCCTCTACGTTCGGGAACACCCGCATAACTGCCAGGTGGACAGCCGCGGGCGGCGGGTGGCGAAGGCCTGCCCGAATAACCCCGCGTTTCTCGAGTGGTTTTCGTCGAACATGCGGACGCTCGCGTGGCTGCTCGAGTGCACCGGCTTTCTCTGGGACGAGCCCTCGCTTCACGCCGCGCGCGGCACGTGGGCCTGTCGCTGCGAGTGGTGTCAGCGGCTCTTCCACGCGGAGAATCAGCGGCAGATGCCGGTGGAGCAGGACAGCGATGTCGATCGCTTTCGTCGCGATTCACTGCTGATGTTTCTGCTGGCGGCGGCAGCGGCGATCCAGGCGGTGGACAGACGACTTGCTTCGTTGGTGATGCCAACCTCGTCCGCGTCGAGCCGGGAAGCGGGACTGGCGGATGACGATCTTCGACCTCTCGCACGCAGTTCGGCCGCCGATGTGGTTTCGGTGTACGTGCCCTGGCAGAGCGAGGGCCGAGACATGGAGATCGCGATACGCAGCGCGGCGGAGGAAGCACGCGGCGCCGGAGACGACGGCGACGGGCCGGTGGTGCTGTGGGTCGGAGGCTCCCCCCATCCGCGGGATCGACTGCTTGAGGCGCTGAAGGTCGCTGAGAGGGCGCACGTGGATCATCTTGTGATCGCCGGTCATCAGACGCTGACGGCATCAGTTGCGTACGAGAGTTTCCGACGGGAACTGAGCAATGCAATTGCGGATGTGCGTTCAGCCGAGAAGCAGCGGAGATGAAAGGATCAGGAGGTCACCTCTGCGATGGTTGCCCGGTCAAATGATGAAGTTCAACCCGCCTGGCTGGTGCTGATAGCCGCAGTGACGGCAGGCGCGCTGGCCGTGCTGGCGTCGCTGCTGGCGTTCGATCTGCTGATAGGTGACGCCGCCACCCGCGCCGCGGAACTTGACCGCGTCACGTCTTATGTGTACTGGTCGCAGCCCTTCATCTTTGTAATGGCGGGAATGATCGCGGGCGCTCGCGACAGTCGCTGGGGGCCGGTGCGCGCGCCGGTCGTGGGGCTGGTGCTGGCGAGCATCTGCTTGATGGGGCTTCGCAAGCAGGACCTGCTGCCCGGCGAGTCAAATGTCGTCATCTGGCTGATGACATCGGGCGCATTGTTCGCACTGGGCGGCGCGCTGGTAGCGCCGCTGATCAAAGATCACATCGGCAAGGTGGTCGGGGGGATCGTTCTGCTGGGCTTTGTCGCGTTTGCATGGACATACCTGAACCTCGGGAGTGTCTCCGGCGTCGTTCAGCGAGAGGTCATCACACGCGTTGCGGGTGAGACACGAAGCATGGAGACGGTGAGGATCCCCGACGCTGACGTCGCGCTGCTCGGCCCGGACAGCGCGAGGATCCTCTATGCGACGCAGACGAATCGGGGCGGACGCTATCACCTCCGGGGGGTGCCGATCGGAGAATACGCTCTGAGGGTCTGGGACCCGGCGACCAGCGCGGTCATTACGCAGCGGGTTGCAGTTGAGCGGTCGATCACAGGAGGCACGCCCTGGCAGACCGTGGCTCTCCCGACCCTGACCGAGGAATCGGGGCCTCTCTTCGAATGATTCGCGCGCCGGCGGGGGTGCGCCCTTCACCGCAGCCGCCCGTCGAAGCACGAGGAAAGCCCCCAAAGTTCGTTGTATCCGAAGAATGCGTCTTATGAGAGGGTCGTCGCCCTTGACAGGGGGCGCGCAAAAGCGTACGCTAATCATGCAATTCATATAAATCGTATTAGGGCGGGGGCATCAGGTGATGGAGATGGAGCAGCAGG
>JBNJEK010000257.1:0-6274 GCA_051745855.1 Armatimonadota bacterium | reverse complement strand
TCATCGATGGACCGCTTCGAAGGCGCGCCGCCGCAGATGGACCCGCGGTACATCTTCCCCGACGCGAAAGCGCTCATCGGCCTCGCGTTCCGGATCCCGCGCGGCTACCTGCGCGGTATCGAGGAGGGCACGCACTTCTACCAGTATCCCTCGATGGGCTACGCGAATATCAACGAAGTCTACGCGCCGATGGTCCTGCACGAGCTTGCGTGTCTGCTGGAGGACCACGGCCACGAGGGCGCGGTCTTCCGCAACACCGGCTCGCGCATGCCTGTCTCCGACACCTCCGGCGATCCTGACGAGTCCGCCGAATACGGCCGCCGCGTCCGCTACTCCCGACCCGTCGCCGAGGACCGCCCCGCGCCCGATGTCATGTTCCAGTTCCGCATCGCCGCATTCTGCTGCGGTCTCGGCCAGATCGGCTACTCCAAGGTCTTCCTGACGCCCGAATTCGGCCCCCGCCAGCGCTTCGCGTTCATGCTCACCGACGCCCCGCTCGACCCCGACCCGATCTACGACGGCCCCGCCCTGTGCGACCGGTGCATGGCGTGTGTGGCCGAGT
Source organism: Armatimonadota bacterium (assembly GCA_051745855.1). Lineage (GTDB taxonomy): Bacteria > Armatimonadota > Zipacnadia > Zipacnadales > UBA5352 > UBA5352. Next base: position 5,712 of record JBNJEK010000257.1, on the reverse strand, counting down.
GTCCGGTGAGCGCGATCAGCGCCGAGGAGACCGTCAACGTCACCGTCGCCGGGCATGACCTTGAGTGGGGGGAGATCTCCGAGTGGGACTGCTTCCACGGCTACATGGGCAGCAACCGGGAGACGAACCCGTTCCTGCCCGAGAACGCGTTCGACGACATGCCCGAGGCCGCCGCGATCCTCGCCGGCGAGGCGGAGCTTACCCCTGACAGGGCGCTTGAGGTGATGAGCACGCTGCGGAGCTACTACGGCAACGTGGCCGGGTACAACTCGGCGCTGTGTGGCGGGCGAGGGTGCCTGCGCGCATGCATGGTGCACCTCGAGGAGCGTGGCGTCCTCAGCAAGCAGTTCGACACACCGTTCCGCAAGCGCAGGCCGTGGCGGTTGCCGACACGCGGCGAGTGACGATGCGATCCGCCGCGCGAGCGGGCGCTCACATCCCCAGGTCCGCTAAGGTCTTCGTGAGGTTCGCGAGGCCGTCGAGGGTGTCGGCGGCCATCTCGCGGGCGAGGCGCTGGAGGTCCTCGGCGGTGTCCACGTCGTAGCCGGGCGTCAGTTCCGCCACCGTCATGTTCGCGCTCTCCAGCGCGGCGACCGTGTCGCCCATCGCCTCGGTGGTGCTCCAGCGGACATTGTCGAGCACGCCCGCGGGGATGCCGCCGCGGACGCCGATGAGGTAGTACCCGCCATCATCGCACGGCCCGAGCACGGCGTTGGAGTCTTCCAGCGCTTCGAAAGCTTCCTCGATGCGCTCGGGCGGCATCTGCGGGCAGTCCATGCCGATGAAGATGGTGCGATCGTCGGGCGCGGGATCGAGGTCCGCCAGCGCGTTCTCGATGCGCTCCCCGAGATCGTCGCCGCGCTGCTCGATCAGGCGCCAGTCATGCGAAAGGGCCGGCGTGAACCAGTCCTGGCGGTCGGTGTACGCGAGCACAAGGCGCGTCTCCTCGTCAGGGAACCGCTCCGCCAGCGATTCGGCGAGGGCGATCGTGTCGCGCAGCAGCGCCTCGGCCACGCGTGCCGCCGAAGCGGGGCCGATCTCCTCGGCCAGCCTGGTCTTGGCGCGGCCCGGCAGCGGGGGCTTGGCGAATAACACCAGTCTGCGTGTCATGGTCATCGCACCTCCGGGTAGAAACGCTGAAGCGTCTCCGGCGAGGCGCCCAGGTGGAAAAGCGCCCACAGCATCATGCATCGCAGGCTCATGCCGACGGCTGTCCACGCTTCGTAGCGCCGGGCGCTGCACACGACAGGCCCCCCGAGTCGCGCGCCGCGGCCGGTTCGTCGGAGTCGCCGCGCCAGTTCAAGGTCCTCCATCAGCGGGATCCGCGGGCAGCCGCCGGCGTCCTCCCACGCGTCCCGGGTCGCCCACATCGCGTTCTCACCGGTGGGCTCACCCAGCAGCCACGCGTGCGCGTTGAGATAGTGCGGGATCACACGCAGCGCTGTCGAATCCGCATCGTAGCGGATGTCAAACCACCCCCAGCGCGCCCCGGCGCCGACGGCCTTCTCGATCCGCTCGAGCGCTCTTCGCGGCAGCCGCGCATCGGCGTGGACGACAAGCAGAATGTCACCGAGCGCGGCCTCCGCGCCCGTCTGAATCTGCATGCCGCGGCCGCGTTGCGAATCTATGACCCGCACATGATCGCACTCATCAAGCATCTCCCGCGTACCATCGGTGGAGCCGCCGTCAACGATCAGGACCTCCGCGTCCCGATCCTCCGGGGGCGCGATGGCGCGGAGGTGCTCAAGCTGATCCGGCAGCGCCTCGGCCTCGTTGAGCACCGGGACGATGATGCTGATCATCGGTCCTCGGCTCCCTCCCAGCCGGTCAGGCTCGTATACCAGCCGAGGTACTTCTGAATCGAGTCGCGCCGCCCGAACTCATCCCAGTACATCTGCGAAGCGCGCTGAGTGGCCATCGAGTACGTCGGATAGACGTGGACGGTCCGCGCAAGCTCGGAGATCGGGACACCGTGCGCCATCGCGACGATGAACTCCTGGATCAGTTCGCCCGCGTGGGGCCCGAGAATCTGCGCGCCGTGAATACGCTTGCTCCTGGGGTCGGCGATGACCTTGATCTCGCCGCGATCCTCCTGGTCGACGCGCGAGCGGTCGTCCTCGTCGAAGCCGAAGCGGTAGACGCAGTGGCGGATGCCCTGCTCCTCGGCCTCGTGTTCGTTGATCCCGCAGCTTGCAAGCTCCGGGTCGGTGAAAGTCGCCCAACCCGCGGCGGAGTAGTCCATCTCATCGGCGAGCGGGAAGAGGGCGTTGCGCACGGCCGTGGTCGCCTCCGCCTCGGCGAGGTGTGAGAACTGCCACGTCCCCAGCACATCGCCCGCCGCCCAGATGCGCGGGTTTGTGGTGCGCAGGTGCCGATCGACCTGCACGCCCCTCTCGGTGTACGCGACACCCACCTCGTCGAGGCCAAGATTCTCAACATTTGCCCGCCGGCCGACCGCGACCAGCAGTTCGTCCGCCGTGAAGACCTGCTCCTCGCCATCGACCTGCGCGGTCACCACGCGCTGTCCGTTCTCGGAGGCCACCTTCGTCGCCTCGGCGTGGCAGAGGATGTTCACGCCCTCCTCGATGAGCATGTCCCGGAGCCGGTTGGCAAGCTCGTGGTCGTCGCGATGCAGCACCTGCTCGCCGCGCTCGAAGACGGTGACCTCCGTCCCGAGGCGGTTGAAAGCCTGCCCCATCTCCATCCCGATCGGCCCCGCGCCGATGATCAGCAGCGAATCGGGGATCGTCTCAAGCTCCCAGAGGTTCTCATTCGTGAGAAACTCCACCTCATCGAGGCCGTCGATCGGCGGCACGAAGGGATGTGATCCGGTGGTCAGGATCGTCTGCCTCGCGATGAGCGTGTCATCACCGACGCGCACGATCCCATCCGGCTCAAGCTGCGGCTCCCCCATCAGCACCTCGAAGCCACGCTGCTCACGGAGCTTCTCGGGCGTTGCCTCCGCGGAGATTGCGCGGCTCTTCTCGCGCGCAAACTCCATCGCCCCGGAGATGTCGATCGCGCCCGCGTTTGCCTTCACTCCGCCCCACGGCCCGTGTTGCAGTCGCCACGCGACCTGCGCCGAATGCAGCAGCGCTTTCGAGGGGACGCAGCCCGTCCACGTACACTCGCCGCCGATGCGGTCCTTTTCGACGGTGCAGACCTTAAAGCCCAGTCCGCCCGCCACTGTTCCGGCGACGAGTCCCGCCGCGCCGGTCCCGATCACCGCAAGGTCACACTTGATCTCAGCCATCCTCAGCACTCCTCCACTGTTTACTTCGCCACGGTCGCCATGATCTCTTCGCGCGCACCTCCGTAGAAAGCAGAGGGGCCCTCCAGCACCTCCCACTCGGCCTCCGCGAGCACCTCCCGGCACTGAGGGACCGTCATCCCGCGCGCGTCCTCGGTCTTCTCCTGCGTGTCACGCGGGTTCGACCCGGTCTCCGCCCACAGCAGGTTCGCGCCGGCCGCGCAGCCGATCACATTCGGCTCATGGGTGCAGTTGCCGGGGACGTCGTAGCCGAGGGCAAGGCGCACGACGGCGATGATATGCGCCATCCTCGCCTCGCTGGTCACGCCGAACTTCGCCAGGCGCGTATTCGGCACGGGGATACGCCGCGCGGCGCCCGAGTAGCATGGCTGCACGTCGCGCGTGACGATCGTCTTCTCGACAAGCTCTTCCGTGGTGTGCTCGTTGCCGACCGGCTCCAGGCAGGTGCCGAGGCTCAGTCCGGCTTCCCGCACATTGCGCATGGTCTGAACGCGGGTGTCCGGGTTCAGCTTTGTGTCGCGGCCCTCGCCGAGCCGCAGGGCATGGTAGACGCCCGCGAAGCCCGCGTCCTTGAGCTTCGCCGCCTGTTCCACGCTCATGTCGCCGAAGTTCGCGACCAGCACCGTCTCCTCGCACAGATTGCGGCGAACCTCGCTCCCGACATCGACGAACCTTTCGAAGGGGTACTGCGCGGTCGCCATCAGAAAGACCGCGTTTGCGCCGTCCGACTCGAACTGCCGGGCCTGCCGGATGACCTCCTCGACAGGCAGTTCCACCGCATGCTCGAACACGCCGTTGCAGGCCGCGAACGAGCAGAAGAGGCAGTTCCCCGGACAGGGCGCGAGGTTCAGGCCAAGCTGTGCGTGTACCTCGGCCTTTGCATCACACGCTCGCGACGCCTTCTCGCGCCCTGCGGCGATGATTCTCGCCGACTCCCATGAGAAAAGCGGCGCATCAAAAAGCGCCGCTATCTCATCGGGAGTCAGGACATCCTCACCATCGAGAGCCTTCTCCACGATTCGGTCGATCACGTTATGTCCCTCCGCATCCACCGCGTCCGTGCATCGTCCCGCTACCGAATACGCGACTCCCCCTGCCACATATCCGCATTCGGCCCGAGTTTCTCCTTCAGAGGCTGGGTCGCCTCGCTGAGTCTGTCGATCACTTCAGCAGAAAGGTTCAGATTAGCGGCTGCGATGTTGTCGCGGGCCTGCTCGGGGTCGCGGATCCCGACGATCACGCTGCCCACGGCGGGCTGCTCGATCAGCCACGCGATCGCCACGCGGTGCATCGGCTCACCGACCTCGTCGGCGATCTCGCGGATGGCGTCGATCGTCTCGAAGGTCAAATCCTCGGCTCCCTCTTCGCCGTGGCGGGCCTTCGGACGGTCGGCGGAGAAGTGCCTGCTGCGCGCGCGGCCGTCCGGTACCTCATCGGGGGAGGCGTACTTGTCGGCCAGCAGCCCCTGCATGATCGAGGAGTAGCACAGGATCGAGACGTCGTTCTCCTCGCACTTCGGCGCGATCGCGTACTCCACCGCGCGGAAGAGCAGCGAGTACGCAACCTGGTTGACCTCCGGGTGCCCGTGTACGAGGAGACTGTCGAGGTCGAGCGGGCCGAAGTTGGAGACGCCTGCCGCGCGGACCTTGCCCTCGTCCACCAACTCCTGCACTGCGCCCCAGGTGTCCTCGAAAGGTATCTCCCGATTCGGCCAGTGAAGCTGGTAGAGGTCGATGTAATCCGTCTGCAGCCTATGCAGCGAGTCCTCGCAGGCCTGCTTGAGGTCATCCGGGGCGTGATGGTTCGGCGAGGCCTTTGTGGCGATGATGACCTCGTCGCGGCGGTCGCTGATGCCGCGTCCGAGCAGCTCCTCGGATGTGCCTCCTCCGTAGCCCTCGGCTGTGTCGAAGAAGTTCAGCCCGTGGTCGATCGCTTCGTGCATCGCGTTGATGGCGTCGCGCTCATCCTGCTCGCCCCAGAGCGCGCCGCCGGCGATCGCCCAGCAGCCGAAGCAGATGACAGGGACTTCGAGTTCGCTCTTTCCGAGTGTGCGTGTGCGCATGGCTGTGAAACCTCCCACGTTGTGCTTGTTGAGCATTCGAAGGGTAGAAGTCGCCGGGGTCCGAGTCAAGGCGAAACGCAATCAGTACATGAGAACAAAGCCGGCCGCCGATGAACTTCGGGGCCGGCTTCGGATCTGATTGGATGCTTTACTCCCAGGCGGCCTCGTCCTTCTCCTCGTAGTCTGCGAAGGCTTTCTTCAGCCCCAGCAGCACTTCGGCCGCCGTCTCAAACATAGCCTCCGCCTGCGGCTCCTCGATCTTCCCGATGTCCTCTCGCAGATGATCCGCGAGGTCCTGCAGCATGCCCTGGACCTTTTGTGTGTGATGTCTCGGATCGCTTTCGGGAAAGTGCTCCGCACCCATCGTTCCACCACTCCC
>JBNJEK010000256.1:0-6324 GCA_051745855.1 Armatimonadota bacterium | reverse complement strand
AACCGCAGCGACAGCAGCCAGGCCTTCGACATCAACGACAGCGGGCACGTCGTCGGCGTGTATGTCAGAGGGACGGAACGCAGGGCGTTCGTGTACCGCGGCGGCTCGATGCGCGACATCGGCACTCTCGGCGGGACTCAGGCCCAGGCGCACGGAATCAACAATAGCGATCTGGTCGTAGGCTTTGACTTTGCAGTGACCCCGGGCGGGCATGCGGTGCACGCATTCGCCTGGGACGGCGCCATGCACGACCTCAACGATCTCCTCGACCAGAACTCTCAGGGCTGGACGCTGGCCCGCGCCTTTGCCATCAGCGACAACAACCTCATCGTGGGCCACGGACGGAACCCGATTGGTCAGTACCGCCCATTCCTCGCGCGTCCGAATTGACCATGGGACAGTGCCCACCCCGCGGGCCTGCCGCGAACCGGCAGGCCCGCCTTGCGTTCTGTTGCGAGGAACGACAGCGAACGGCGGCGAAAGACCGTACGAAGTTGAACCGCAGCCACGAAGAGGAGCCCACCCATGAACATCATCGTCATCTGCCTCTAAGCCGTTTGTAGGACGGGCATCCTGCCCGTCAATGCCGTGAGACATCGGGCCGTCGCCTCTCCACGGGGCCAACGGCGACGGGCTGGAAGCCCGTCCTACAAACGACGGACACGGCACACGGGCAGAACTGTCCGCGCCACGGAGAAACACGAGAGGAGCCCGCCCATGAACATCATCGTGATCTGCCTCGACACCTTCCGCGGGGACATCGTCGGCGACGACGGCGCGATGGCCGAGATCCGCACACCCGCGATGGATCAGCTTGCCGCGCAGTCGGCGAACTTCGACCGCGCCTTCGGTGAGAGCCAGCCCACGCTGCAGGCCCGGCGGTCATTCATGACCGGCATGCGCTGCTTCCCCTGGCGCTTCAACGTGGACCGGCGCGGGCACTGGCACCACGCCGCCGGCTGGCACAAGATCCCGCCACAGCACGACACCCTCGCCGAGATCCTCGTGCGCCAGGGCTACTACACCGGCCTCGTCACCGACACCCACCACATGTTCAAGCCCACGATGAACTATACGCGCGGCTTCTGCTCGTGGGATTTCGTGCGCGGGCAGGTGGACGACCACTGGCGCGGAGGCACGCGGGAGATGGTTGAGCCGCTGATGAAGCGCGTCTGCCGCGAGCCGATCGACTGGCAGCGACACCTGGTCATGCTGCAGTACTTCCTCAACAACCGCGACCGGCAGTCGGCCGATGACTACCTCCCCGCACGCGTCTTCTCGTCGGCGAGTCAGTGGCTCGAGGACAACCACGCGAACGCGCCATTCATGCTCTGGGTGGACGGCTTCGACCCGCATGAGCCGTGGGACCCGCCGGCCTCATTCGCGGACATGTACATGCCGGATTACGACGGCATCGACTTCATCTGGCACCACCAGGGCCCCGACGCCACCGACGAGGAGATCGAGCGCGTGAAAGCCCTCTACTTCGGCGAGACCAGCTTCGTGGACGAGTGTATCGCCCGCCTCATGGAGACGATCGACCGGCTCCGCCTCTGGGATGATACGATCGTGGTGCTCACCAGCGATCACGGCACGCAGGTTCTCGACCACGAGACCTTCGGCAAGTCGCCCAAGAACCTGCGGTGGTACAACACGCAGATCGCAATGCATCTACGCCACCCCGACGGCCCGCGCGGCGAGCACTTCGGCGGCTTCGTGCAGGCCCACGACCTCGCCCCGACGCTGCTGGGGCAGTGCGAGGTCCCTGTGGAGATGGATGGCGAGGACTTCTGGCCGATCGCTGCCGGAGAGACGGACTCGATCCGCGATCACGCGGTCATCGCGTGGGCGGACTGGGCCGAGGGCCGGGCGCGGGGGTACTGCTCGGTCCGCGATGATCGCTGGAACTTCCAGATCGGGACGGGCTTCGAGGACGATGACCCGAAGCTCTACGACCTGCACGCCGATCCGCACGAGGATGAGAACGTGATCGCCGCGAATCCCGAGGTGGAGGCGATGCAGCGCAGGCGCGTCGAGGCCGTGATGCGCCAGCCGCTGCCGGGCCATCATGACGAGATGTGCACGCGGGACGTGAAGGCCCCGGCCCACACCGCGCGGGCTATTCAGTTCGGGTTCAGCCAGCCGGGCGAGGAGTGAACGGCAGCGGACGGCGGCGCAGGACGGCTAACGACAGCGAACGGCTGCAACGGCCGCGGGCTTGAGGGAAGCCCGCGCCACACATAGATCGCTGCCGCAGGAGGCGTGCTGGCCGTTGCTCAGTCGTTCTGGAGGGGCCGGAGAGGATGGAGCCCGCCGTTTGGCTCCATCCGACGCCGGCCCGGTCGTTCCCGTCGTTGGTCGTTCGCCCGCACGACAACGACAACGGCCAACAACCGGGCCGGCGTCGCGCGCCGGTAGACGACACCGGGCGCTCTCCGGCCTCTCCACAACGACACGACCACAAATGCACGAGAGGTGGCGGAGACGATGAAAGCGATGGTGCTGCACGAGCAGGCGGACATTAACGAGGAGCCGCTGGCCCTCGAGGAGGTCCCCGACCCTGAACCCGGCCCTGGCGAGATACGCCTGAAGGTCCGAACCTGCGGTGTCTGTCACACCGACCTCCACGAGGTCGAGGGCGACCTCGACCTGCACAAGAAACCGGTGATCCTCGGCCACGAGATCATCGCCGAGGTCGATCAACTCGGCGAGGGCGCCGAACGCTTCGACGTCGGCGACCGGGTCGGCGCCGCGTGGCTGCACTCGACGCCCGAGGACTGCGAGTTCCGCGAGCGCGGCCTCGAAAACCTCTGCCCGGGCGCTCAGTTCACCGGATGGGACGTCGAGGGCGGCTACGCAGAGTACACCGTCGCCCCCGAGGAGTTCGTCTACCCGGTGCCCGACGAAATCGACGACGCGCACGCGGCGCCGCTGATGTGCGCGGGGATCATCGGCTTCCGCTCACTGTGCATCGCCGACGCTGAGAACGCGCCCACGCTCGGCCTCGTCGGATTCGGCGCCTCGGCGCATATCGCCATCCAGGTGGCGCAGCACTGGGGCTGCGGGACATACGTCTTCAGCCACACACAGCATCACCGCGACTTCGCGCGAGAGATGGGCGCCACGTGGGTCGGCGAGGTCGGCGATGACCCGGGCGTGAAGCTCCGCTCGGCGATCATCTTCGCCCCGGTCGGCGAGCTTATCCCGCCGATGCTCGAGACCCTTGAGCGTGGCGGCCAGCTTGTCTGCGCGGGCATCCACATGTCGCCGATCCCACAGTTCGAGTACGATCTGATCTACGGCGAGCGCGTGCTTCGCTCGGTGATGAACTCCACCCGCGAGGACGGCGAAGGCCTCATGCGCGTCGCCGGGGAAATACCCCTCGAGACCACCGTGACGACGTTCGCGCTCGAAGAGGCGAACGAGGCGCTGCGGCTGGTCAAGGAAAGCGAGGTCTCGGGCGCCGCGGTGCTTGAGATAAGTTGACAGGACCGTCGGGACACCACCCCGGATGGGGGTCTGATGATGAGAAGACTTATGATGACGCTCATGATCGTGGCGCTCAGCGCGCCGCTGTGTTTCGCACAGGAACTGCCGGAAACGCTGTTGAGGCATGACAACTTCCTCGTCTTCGAGGGCACTGAGGGCCGGACGGTCGCCATCGAGATCGAATCCGTGGAGAAGGCCGGCTACACGTACGCCGATGACGTGATCGTCGAGGTGATCGACCCGGCGAGCGAGCGGGCGATGCGAGAGATCGTGCTGCTCGGCGAGAGGAAGTCGATCGACTACGAGGTCGCTGTGGACGGCACCCACGCGGTGCGCGTCTCCTCCGGCTGGAACGTCGCTCGTGCAGCCGTCAGAGGCGCCCGGTGGGCGCTCGTCGCGTGGAAGAACGTGCCTGTCAACATCTGCGGCGCGATGGCCCCGCTTCACTTCAAAGTCCCCGAGGGCGTGGAGGAGTTCCCCTTCGCACTCTCCGCGAGCGTCACCGGCGAGGGCGCCGAAGTCGCCATCATCGACCCGAGCGGCACCTCAGTCGTCAACGAGGTCGGCGACTACGACAGCCTTGAGGTCATCGACGTCAAGGTCCCCGAGGGCGCGGATGGCGCTGTCTGGCAGTTGCGGATCACCGACCCGGAGCAGGAGGGCCTGAACCTCGACGATGTGCAATTCTACCTCGCCGGCCGCATCCCGCCCTTCCTCAGCCCCAACGCTGAGGATGTTGAGATCTTCGCCGCGGGTGAGCGCTATCAGCCGGACATCATTGAGGCGACGGTCGAAGTCACCGGGCGAGTTCGCCTCGATGCCGGTGCCAACGAGACGGTCACATGGGAGATGGATCAACTGCCGGAGGGCAAGGTCTACGCACTGCGCATCACCGGCAACGATGTGGACTACCCGCGCGAACTCATGGCCACGATCAACGACGGGGAGCCGTTCGCGGTGCCGATCACCGGAAATGCGAACACTGAGACCTTCACCCTGCTCATCCCTCGGGATGCGCTGCGCGTTGGAGAGAACACAATGACGCTCACCCAGGACCCGAGCGGTGGCTCGAACGTGGTAGTCGTCGAGGACGCCGCGATCCTCATCGGCGAGCGAATTCGGGAATACAAGGGGTACTGAGGGCGAGGGTGTGTCGTTGTGGAGGGGCCGGAGAGGATGAGGTGCCGTTTATCTCATCCGACGCCGGCCCGGCCGTTCCCGTCGTTCGTCGTTCGGCCGGACGACAATGGCAACGGCAAATGACCGGGCCGGCATCGTGCCGGTAAACGGCACCGGCACTCTCCGGCCCCTCCACAACGGCACTGGCGCGACGAAACACGATTCAGGGAGGACAACCATGCGCGAGATCAAGCTCTTCATCGACGGCGAGTACTGTGACGCCGAGAGCGGTGTGACCTACGAGAGCATCAACCCGGCCACCGGTGAGGCCATCGCCAACGTGGCCGAGGGCGGCGCGGCGGATGTGCAGCGCGCCTGCGTCGCCGCTCAGGAGGCCTTCGAGGGCGACTGGGGCGCGATGACCTCCGCCGAACGATCCGCGATCCTCGCCGGCGCCGCCGACCTCATCGAGGAGCGCGCCGACGAGTTCGCGGAGCTTGAGACGCTCGACGTCGGCAAGCCCATCGGCGAATCCACCGCCATCGACGTCCCGGCGGCGGTCAACTACCTCCGCTGGTACGCCTCCGTCACCGACGCGGCGTCCGGTGAGACGATCGACATCCCGAACCCCGCACAGGTGGACTTCTCGCTGTGGGAGCCCTACGGCGTGGTCGGCGGCATCGCTCCGTGGAACTTCCCGCTCTTCCTCGGCATGCTCAAGATCGGCCCCGCCCTCGCGACCGGCAACTCCATCGTCTTCAAGCCCGCCTCCATCACGCCGATGACTTCCTCGCTGGTCTGTGAATGCTTCGCCGAGGCCGGCCTGCCCCCGGGCGCGCTCAACGTCATCAGCGGCCCCGGCCGCGTGGTCGGTGAGGCGATCGTCACCGATCCGCACGTCGGGATGGTCTCCTTCACCGGCTCCACCGAGGTCGGACGGCGGATCATCGAGCTCTCCGCGCAGAACATCACCGACACATCGATGGAGCTTGGCGGCAAGTCGCCGAACGTGGTCTTCGAGGACGCGGACTTCGACCAGGCGGTCGCCGGAGCGGTCTTCGGACTGCTGCTCAACAACGGGCAGAACTGCATTGCCGGCACGCGCCTGCTGGTGCAAAAGAGCATCTACGATGACGTCTGCGCGGCGGTCGCGGAGAAGCTCGATTCGCTGATCGTCGGCGACCCGATGGACGAGGCGACGCAGCTTGGCGCGATCGTCAGCGAGGAGCAGTTCGAGCGCGTCACCGGGTACATCCGCTGGGGCGAGGAGGCCGGCGCGACCGTCGCCGCGGGCGGCGACGTCCCGGACGATCCTGCGCTCAGTGACGGCTGGTTCGTGCGCCCCACGCTTCTGACCGACTGCACCAACGACATGACGGTCTCCTGCGAGGAGGTCTTCGGGCCGGTGCTCGTAGCGATCCCCTTCGAGGACGAGGCGGATGCGATCGCGATCGCCAATGACACGCCCTACGGCCTTGGCTCGGGCGTCTTCACCACCGACGCCGACCGCGCGCGGCGGATGGTCCGCGCGCTGCAGTCGGGCACCGTCTACGTGAACACATACAACCAGGTGTACCCGCAGAGCCCCTTCCCCGGATGGAAGCAGTCGGGCACGGGCGTCGAGCGCGGGATGCAGGGGCTCTTCACCTACATGCGCTTCAAGAACGTCATCCAGGACATCTCCGGCGACCCGATCGGATGGTTTTGAGGGGGCGG
>JBNJEK010000255.1:0-6367 GCA_051745855.1 Armatimonadota bacterium | reverse complement strand
CACCGAGAACATCGCGTACTACGACCTGCCGAACAAAGTCTCCAACTCGATCGGCGCTCCGAACCCGCCCGGCAGGGAGATCCTGAAGTTCATCTATCCGCGCCTGAAGCAGCACAACTTCAAGGGCGTGTACGTCTACGGCCACGAGGCGTGGGGCCATGCGGCGTTGATGAACTACCTGCTGGCGAAGCTCGCGTGGGCTCCGGGCGCGGACGTTGATGCGCTGATCGACGACTTTCTACGCGCCTGCTACGCGGAGGGCGCCGGGGAGATCGGCGCGATGTACGAGATGCTCGACGAGGCGACGAAGAAGTACTTCATCGCCAACGAAGGCGCGAGCTATCGCTTCACCGAGGATTGGATGCGCGAGGTCTACGCCGCGAACTTCGGCGAGCTGGAGCGCCTCTACCGAGCGGCTGAGGCGAAGGTCGGCGATGAGAGCGCGCGGGTGCGGCTCGAGCGGCTTGGGATGAACCTGACGCTGCTGCACGGGAATCTCCGACGCTTCGGGATGCTCGACGAGGCGGCGGACTCCAGCTTCTACCTCGATGATTCGGAGTTCCGCGATTTCGTCAATGAGCAACGCGACTCGGTGTACACTTCGCCGACGAAGGCATTTGAGGCGCCTGATGAGGTCAGAGTCGCGTATTCCGTGCAGCGTGCGGATGCGATCCCGAATGCGGAGGAGGTCCCGCTTTTCAAGCTGCGGGGCAATCAGCACCTGATCCTGCGCGAGAACTCGCCTGGTCCGATCGGGCTGATGATACCGGCGATGAATGCCCGCGGCTCGCTGCCGACCTGCGTCGTGTACGACTCGGAGGGCAATGAGATCCTTCGCGACGTCTTCCGGCGAGGCGAGCACATCATCTTCGACCCGACCGGCGCGGAGTACTACCATGCGATCATCCGGGCCGGGAGCGCATTCTACGCGCTGGAAGTGGAGGGTGCGCACTGGGCGGTCCATGACTACGCGGAGGGCCGCGGGGTGCACTTCCTCGGCGACCTCGCCCCGGTCTACGTCCACGTGCCCGAGGACGCGGAGGCGCTGGATCTGTGGCTGGCGGCCGGGCCGCCCGGGGAGACCGCTGCGGCGACGCTGTACGCGCCGGATGGGCGAGAGATCTCGACCTACGACTGCACGGAGATGTCGATCGACCGGCAGCAGTTCGAGATCGGCGCGGGCGATGCGGGCTGGTGGAAGCTGGTGCCGACCGAGCCTGGGACCGGCGTGGTCGATGATGTCTGGGTGCATCAGGACGGCGGCGGGTGGCTGATGCTCGACCCGGCGAACGCGCTGATGGTGACCGAGCAGTAGTCACGGGTGACGCGAAGACAGGCGCTTGAAGCTGCGTCAGATTCAAGCGAGAGGGATTGGTGAGAGCTTAGCAGATGGAACACGGCATGGAGTTCGCCCTGCTGCAGGATGTTATCGTCATCATCGGTCTTTCGGTGGCGGCGGTGTATATCTTCCGCAAGCTGCAGCTTCCCGGGATCGTCGGGTATCTGATCACCGGTGCGGTGGCGGGTCCGCACGGCATCGGGCTGATCGGCGCCCGGGAGGACGTGGAGATACTCGCTGAGATGGGTGTCGTTGTGTTGCTTTTCACCATCGGCCTCGAGTTCTCGCTCAATCAGCTCTGGCGTATCCGCGAGCAGGTTCTACTCGGCGGCACGCTGCAGGTGTTCGTGACGGGGGGGCTGGCCACACTGATCGCGACACAGTTCGGCGTACCGCTCAGCGAGGCGGTCGTCATCGGTTGCCTCGTGGCGCTCAGCAGCACCGCGGTGGTGCTGGGCTTGCTGCAGCACCGTGGTGAGATCAACACTCCGCAGGGCCGCGTGAGCCTCGCGATCCTGATCTACCAGGACATCATCGTTGTCGGGATGCTCCTGCTCGTGCCGTTGCTGGCCGGAGACGGCAGCGGCGTCGGGATAACGGTACTGTGGCTGCTGCTAAAGACGGTCCTTGTCGGTGCGGCGGTCGTGCTGCTGGCGCGCTACGTGGTGCCTGTGGTGCTGGGCCGGATCACCGCCACCGGCGAGAACCAGTTGTTCGTACTCTCGATCGTCTTCATGACGCTGGGGATCGCATGGGGAACGGCACAACTTGGTCTGTCGCTGGCGTTGGGCGCGTTCCTTGCCGGGCTGATCGTGTCCGAGTCCGAGCACAGCCATCGGGCGCTGGGAAGCATCATGCCGTTCCGCGACGTCTTCACCAGCTTCTTCTTCGTCTCCGTCGGGATGATGCTCAACGTCGGCTACGTCGCCGGGGCGGTACCCCTCGTACTGGGTACCACGCTGGGTGTTATCCTGCTCAAGAGCGTACTGATCTGCGCGATCGTCCTGCTGCTGCGTTATCCGCTGCGAATCGCGGTGATGACCGGGCTTATTCTCGCGCAGGTTGGGGAGTTTTCATTCCTCGTCTTCCAGGTGGCTGTGCAGGAGGACCTGCTGAGTGAAGTGATCCGCCAGCTTTTCCTTGCGGTCTCGGTGATCACAATGATGCTCACGCCGGCGCTGATCGCGGTCTCGAAGCGCGCTGGCGAGGCGGCCGCGGAGGCAGGCTGCCTGGAGTTTCTACGCCGCAAGGACACGCTGCCGACGACGGAGGATTCCGAGGAGATGGAGGATCATCTCATCATCGCCGGCTTCGGCTTCACCGGGCAGAATATTGCGCGCGCGGCTCGCGCGTCGGAGATCGAGTACCTGATCATCGAGCTGAGTCCGGCCACGGTGCAGCGTTACTCCAGCGAGGGTGAGCCGATCTTCTGCGGGGACGCGACCTACGCGCCGGTGCTGGAGCATGCAGGCATTCATCGCGCGGGCGTACTCGCCGTGGTCATGTCGGACGCGGCTGCCACGCGAAGGACGGTGCAGGAGGCCACACGACTGAACCCGGCCTGTCACGTGATCGTGCGCACACAGTTCGCCAGCGAGCTTGGCGACCTCATCGACCTCGGTGCGAACGAGGTGGTATCGCAGGAGTTCGAGGCGAGTGTCGAGATGTTCGCGCGCGTTTTGCGGGCGTACATGGTGGCGCCCGATCGCGTGGAGCAGATGGTGATGCAGTTGCGCGCGGACAGTTACGCGCTGCTGGCCGATGAGGACGCGCGGGAGCTTGCGTTGCGCGACGACGAACGCGTGCAGGTCTGGCATCATGACGTATCGGCGATCCCTGTCTGTGAGGGCTCGCCGCTTGCGGGGAAATCGCCGGCTGAGATCAAGCTGCGGGCGGAGCATGGCGTGACGCTGATCGCCGCGCAGCGCGAGGGCAAGGCGATCCCGAATCCGCCGGCGGATTTCGTTATGCAGCCGGGTGATGTCCTCATCGTGATGGGCGACCGCGCGAAGCTGTCGGAGTTCTCGGCGGCCTGCAGGATAGACTGACGCCCTGCCTCCCCCGACGGACTGCATCGTTCGCTGACTTCGCCAGAAACCTGCAGACCGCCTTGTGTTTCAGAGCACTTTGTGGTATAAAGTACTTGACGCAAGTAACGCGCCACCCCCAGAATCTGAATCGGAGATGGTAACGATGGTCGCACCTGAGAAATCCCGGGAGGATCAGAACGTGCCCGATGAGCGGATGAAGGACCTGCCGAAGTGGGCCGACCGCTATGCGCGCAATCGGACGATGCCCGCGCTGCTGATGATGACCCTCTTCTTCATCGGCTTCGCGGTCTTCGGTTTGCTGGGGACCGCGCTGCGCGTGACGTTCGAGTCAGGGCAGATCGCGATCGGTATCATGCTCAGCGTGATACTGCTGGCGGCGGTCACAGGCTGGATCTGGTCGGTCTTCAGCGGCGCGATGAGCCAGTTCGGCTCCGACCTGGCGAAGCGTTACTATGAGCGAGAGGGAGCAGCTATCGCGAAGGCCGGTGAGCGCCCGAAGTGGTCGTGGCGAAGCTGGATCATCTTTGCGGCTCTGATCACCGCTGCCATCGTGGCCGGGATACTGCCCGTCAAGATGCAGTACGCGCAGCCGATCGTGGCCTGCTACCTCGTTCCGCTGATGGTCTGGTGGGTCGCGACCGATGGGAAGATCACGCTGCCGATGGGTTTGCTGTGGCCGGCGCTGTATGCGCTCCACGCGGTGGCGATGCTGCTGGGCGCGCCCCTGACGATAGCCGATGACGCGGGGCAAACCACGATGTGGCCGCTCATGGGCTACCTCTTCGTGGCACTGCTGGCCGGGCACTTCTACTCCCGGTACGCCCTCAAGCGCATGCGCGAGATCAGTCGCGAAGTCACGGAAGGGGAGGACGGGTGATGGCCGAAGTTGACAGCATCATTCATCAGCCAACGAGGCTGCGGATCATGATGGCGCTGTTGGGCGTGGAGGAAGCGGACTTCAGCTTCCTCCAGAACGCGCTGGACCTGACCGCCGGCAACCTCTCCGCGCATGCGGCGAAACTCGAAGACGCGGGCCTGATCGAGATCACGAAGCGCTTCGAGGGGAAGACGCCCGTCACGACCTATCGCTTGACCGACGACGGGCGGGAGCGGCTGGAAGAGTACTGGCAGGCGATCGACGAGATTCGCTCGACGGCAGGGACGATGGCGGAGGAGGCGTAGGGGGGAGCGGGGAAGGGGGCCGTGGTCCAGTTGTTCTGGAGGGGCCGGAGAGCGTGCGTTGGCGCCGTTTGCCAACGCCACGCGAGGCCGGCCCGGTCGTACCCGTCGTTTGCGGTCGCGCCTGACGACAACGACAACGGCAGAACGACCGGGCCGGCCTCGAGCGGCGTCACATAGCAGCAGTGAGCGAAATTGGGAGGATTCCGCACCATGTCAGAGACGCAGTCCGACCCTTACGCGTGGTTCAATGAGGCGAAATTCGGCATGTTCCTGCACTGGGGCATCTACTCGCTGCTGGGCCTGGGCGAGCAGGTCATGTTCCGAGGGCACCTCAAGCCCAGCGAATATTTCAAACTGGCAGATCAGTTCTCGGCACCGAACTACGATCCATCAGAGTGGGCGCGGATGGCCCGCGATGCCGGAATGAGGTACATGGTGCTCACCACCAAGCACCACGACGGCTACTGCCTCTTTGACTCGCCCGCCTGGGAGTTCGATGCGCCGAACACCGCGCCGGGCCGCGACCTCGTCGCCGAATACGTCGAGGCCTGCCGCGAAGAGGGCCTGCGCGTGGGGCTTTACTACTCGCTGCAGGACTGGTCGTTCCCTGTCATCTTCGACGGCCCCGACGCCGACCCCGATGAGCTGGAGCGGCTCGTGCAGAAGACTCACGCCGATGTTGGGGCCCTGTGCTCGAACTACGGAAAAATCGACCTGATGTGGTTCGACGGGCGGTGGCCGCTGCATGATCTCTGGCGGCCGGTGGAGATCGACGACATCATCCGCGAGCTTCAGCCCGAGGCGATGATCACCGGCGATCGGCTGCACGGGCCGCCCGCGCAGTTCCCTGACAGCCCCTTCGCGCGGAACTCTCGCCCCGGGTACATCGCCTCCAGCGAGCGTAGGATCCAGGCGTCGGAGGTGCCGGTCCCCTGGGAGGTCTGTGAGATCAACCAGCACCGCTGGTGGGGGTACGTCAAGCACGATCGGCATTACAAGACCGGGGCGGAGCTTACGTATCTGATGGCCGAGGCGCTCGGCGCGGGCGCGAACCTGCTGCTGAACTTCGGGCCGAAAGGCGACGGGGCTTTCCCGCAGCGGGCTCGCGAGCAGCTTGAGGACCTCGGGCGCTTCACCGAGCGCAACGCCGAGGCGGTCTACGGCAGCATCGGAGCAAACCGGCTTTTCGAGTATCTTCTCTCAGGCGACATGACGCAGAAGGGCGAGACGCTTTACATCTGGGTGAAGAACTGGCAGGGGACGAGTTTCCACTTCGCGGGGCTGGCGAATGACATCCGCGGAGCCCGCGTGCTCGGTCGTGAGGACATCGAGGTGACGGTTGAACGGGATGGCGATCACATCCACCTTCACGGGATGCCGGAACTGCCACCGGATCCGAGCGTCACGATCCTCGCGATCGACTGCGAGGGTGAGCCGGAGGCAGTGGAGTGGGGTGGCTATCGCCTGCACGGCGGCGACTACGACATGCGCGT
Source organism: Armatimonadota bacterium (assembly GCA_051745855.1). Classification (GTDB taxonomy): domain Bacteria; phylum Armatimonadota; class Zipacnadia; order Zipacnadales; family UBA5352; genus UBA5352. The sequence continues at coordinate 302 of JBNJEK010000255.1, read as the reverse complement.
GTGGAGCGACTGGGTGCGGAGTTGAGACGCGACGGCACGGCCAACGGCGTCGGGCGTAGGCACACCCGACCTCCGGACGACCGCGGCGACGGCAACGGCCAACGGCGTCGGGCGTAGGCACACCCGACCTCCGGACGACCACGGCGACGGCAACGGCGGACGGCGATGTTTGTTTGCCGTGTGCCTTTGCCGTCCGGAGGGATGGCCTGCCCAGGCCATCCTCGCGCGAAGCGCGACAAAAAGCGGACGTCAACGGCGTCGAGCGTGCCCACGCCCGACGCCGTTCACGTCCGCTTTTTGTC
>JBNJEK010000254.1:0-6386 GCA_051745855.1 Armatimonadota bacterium | reverse complement strand
TAAGGTGTTTTGTCAAGTATCTGACTAAATTGCACCTCCGCGCCTGTCTCCTCGTGCAAGTGCAGAGAGATTCACGCCTCCCTCACAGTTTTCTGTGAGGTTCCTGTGAGGTGGAGGTGGAGGAATCGGGGTAGCGGGCTGGAAGTTGGAGGTGCAATTTAGTCAGATACTTGACAAAACACCTTAGATAGTGCAAAATATGGCGCACAAAAAAGAAACCGACCGCAGCCTGCCTCGCACAAGTGTATCCCTCCATACATCGCAGCAGTGATTGAAGCAATGTGAGAGTGTCGTCATCATGCGGAGAGTGGAACTCCGCATTGATCGTGTGCGCCTGGAAAGCAGTGCGCGAACCAGCCCGCCGGCTGATCATCGTATCGGGAGGTTCGAGAGATGTCCATGTGCGACACGGGTCACCGATTGCTGCTCGTGGAAGACGACGTCCGTCTCGCCGATGCCATTGCGAGGAAGTTCGATAAAGCGGGGTTTGCAATGCTCCGCGTGGGAACGGGGTGTTCGGGGGTTGAGATCGCGACGACGCGTCAGATAGATCTACTTATACTTGACCTGAACCTGCCCGACATGCGTGGGGAAGAGGTCCTCGAGATTGTGCGCAATCAGAGCAACATGCCTGTGCTCATCATCTCGTGCAACCGGGAAGAGACCACGAAGATCAGGGGGCTTGACCTCGGTGCGGACGGCTACATAACCAAGCCTTTGAGCCTCAAGGAGCTTGAGGCCCATGTGCGGTCGATCCTGCGTCGCAGCACTGTGCAGACCCTGTCGGGGGAGGTTCTCGACGCCGGCGAACCGCATACCTTCCTGAAGTGTAACGGTGTCGAGTTGCGTCTCGACAGGCGCGAGGTCTGCGTGGAGGGAGAGCTGATTGAACTGTCTCCGACGGAATTTCAGATCCTCCGCTACTTCATCGAACATGCGGGTGCGGCGGTGAGCGCCGATCAGCTTGTGGCCTCGGTCTGGGGCTACAACGGGTATGATCGCCACATCGTCGAGACGAACGTCTACCGGCTGCGCAAGAAGATCGAGGAGGATCCGAAAAGTCCGAAGCGACTGGTGACGGTCCGGGGCTACGGGTACAAGTTTGAGATGAATGGCGAGGGGAAGCACGCCACCGAGCCCGCGGAACCGGCCTTTATTCCGACCGCTGCGGGGTGATTTTGTAGCCGAACCGCTCAACATGCTGTATGCGGGATGGGTTGAGTGGGTCGTCGCCGAGCGCGGCTCGAAGTGAGCTGATGGCGGTTGCGAGGGCGGAGAGATCCCCCTCACCGTCAGGCCAGACCCGGGCGATGAGCAGTTCGGGAGGAACGACCCGCGGGGCGTGTTCGAGCAACTCCCGCAGTATCCGAGCCTCGACCGGCTTGAGTGGGGTGTCCCGCTCACCGACCGTCACCGTGTTCTGATCCAGCCACAGGGTGAGGTCTCCCGAGGAGAGGCAGTGGCTCGAACGCCGCATGCGCCCTGACGTGTTGTAGTCATCATGCACGTCAATCATCCTCAATGCGCCTACCCCCGAACCGGCTGCGGCGCGGTCCTCCAACTGCCGCTCTCTGGACAGCCCCGGCGTCTCTGTCGGCCTCATAGCCTGCGCAATCCGCATGTCCACGACCAGCACCAGCGCTCCCGTGCGCTGGCTGCAGATGTCGGCGAGTTCGTGAGAGGGCAGCCCCGGGAGGCCGGCGTGGATGAGGATCAGGTCCAGTTCATGGCTGTCAAGGATCGCCAGGACGTCATCGGCGGTCGAGGCGCCCAGCACAACGACATCTTCGGCCTCGAGCGCGCGGCGAAGCCGATCTCTGGCCTTCGGCTGATCGGTTGCAACCAGCACTCGTGACATCATTGGTTGAACACGCGAGATCAGTCGCGCTCGTCCCTCGCAGTGGTGTAATCGCCTCATCGCTGACAGACCCGTTCAGTTCGTCGCAAGACTGCTGATGTACTCCCGGATCGCTGTGCCGACTTCAGGGTCTTCCAGGCTGAAGTGGATGAAGGTGCGGCTGTACAACAGAAAGCTGGAGAGGTCGAAGGGCACCTCGCCGCTCTGAGTTCGCACGGCCCAGAGAGATTCCCGGTCATGTGCCAGTCTCCTCAGGGCAGCAATCAGATCGCATTCGTCCTCTGATGGCGCTCCATTCTCGTCGAGATAGTCGAAGACGATGGGGGACAGCACGAAACGGCTTACCAGCACCTCGTTGATGGGCCGGCCGCTTGACAGTGGGGAATCGACAAGGTCCGCCACCACAAAGTGCGGACTTGCTCCCGGGTCTCCCACGGCCTCGATCAATGTGTTACTGGCCGGACTGGACCTGGCGCCTTCGTTCACTGCCAATACGCCGTCCGCTCCGGTGGCCTCGAATGCAGCGGACATGCGGGACAGCAGCGACCCCGATCGCCGTCGATGGTAGATCGGCATCTCGGTCGTTGCGCACATGAACGGTTCGTTCCCGACGAACCGCCTGGCCATCAGCAGGCCGGGCTCATGTTCATATTCGATGCATTCCACGGTGACGTCGGTCGCCGAGTCAGTCCACGCCTGCCCATTGACACCGACCGAATGGTCGTCAATGGCCAGGCTCTTCACGTACTGGCTTACCGATTGATCGTTCCGGTTGATCAACAGGCATATCTGATGCGCGCCGGCCGCCACAATCTCTTCGAACAGAACCTGGAGAACGCTCTTGCGGCCAAGCGGCAGCAGCGCACAGGACTGTCGCTGTTGGACCGGCCAGTGCGGCCCCGCGCTTCGCCCGACGCACAGTACTGCTTTAGTGACACTCATCATAGCACCATTAAAGTGTGTCAGTCGTGTCGTCCTATGCTTGCAGATGCAACGGACACTGCGGCGCACCGCCTGCTCTACTGCGGGGCATCGGCCCTCACTGTGACTATCTCCCCTCCGGTCCGCCCGATTGCGTGCTTGAAGACCGCCTCGAATCCGTCGGCGGTCTTCTCCCAGTCATACTCCCGTGCGACACGCTCTCTCGCGCGCTCGAATTGACCGGCCACCGTCTCAGGATCCCCCAGCAGATCGACGAGTTGGTCATGCATATCATCGACATCAGCCGTCCTGAAGGTGCGCCCGCACTCTCCAAGGGCCTCCACATTGCCCGGTATGTCGCTGGCGAGCACGCACCGCCCGTAGCCGAGCGCCTCCACCACGGCCATCGAGAGCCCCTCGAGGGTCGAGGGCTGCACGTAGAGGTAGGCATTCGAGAAGAGTTCGGCGAGCACGTCGCCGGACTGGTAGCCGGTAAACAGTATCGTGTCATCGGCCTCCGCGAGGAGGGCCTCAACGTAGGGGTCATCGTAGTTGGCCCCGCCCACGATCACCAGCGGCATCTCTGTCTGAGTCCGGCGGTAGGCCTCGATGAGGTATTCGAGGCCCTTCTCCGGTGTCAGGCGTCCGACGAAAAGGATGTAGCGATGCGGTTCGAGCCCCCAGCGCCGGTGAATCTCATCCGGAGGGCGTATGTCGGCCACCTGCGCTCCGCTTGCGATGTAGGTGGCCTTCGTGTCAAAGACGCTCTCGTAGTATCGCTGCAGTCGCCTGGAGACGACAGTGAGTTCATCGGCGAGGCGCACGGGCACTCGCGCAGCGGCCTTCATGGTGGCCGTGGCGAGCGCGCCCCACTTGGCGCCCTCCCAGTCGAGGCTGTGGATGGTGACCACCAGCGGGCAACGGCGTTTTAGCCGCAGGAGGGGAACCACGAAGCCCGGTGCGGAGCCATGGATGTGAATGATATCGAAGTCTGATCGCAGCGCATCGACCGCGGCGGTAAACGTATGGGTGGCCGCGTCCGTGTACTTTCCGCTCAGCCCTGCGGAGAGGCGGCGATGCATGCCCCTGTAGGGTTCGACGGGCGGGCCCGCGTCACCGTTGAGGTACTGCCGGCGGCAGTAGACCGTGACGTCATGTCCGCGGGTCGCCAGGCGTGAACCGACCTGCTCGGTGTAGGTCGCAATGCCGCCGGGGCACGGTACCGATTTCACACCAAGCATTGCGATCTTCATGGTTTCTATCTCCAGTCGGTCCTCTCGCTCTTCCGGCGGTGCCGGATGGTCCGGGCGGTCTCGCGAGCCACTCACGGACCGAGATTCACCCGTCAAAGTGCAATCGCTTCCTCCGATACGCGATGGCGGCCACGCCAAGAGCAACCAGGACCGTAGTCGCCGGTTCCGGCGTGCCGACCGTGAAGTCGTGTGAGCCATCGAGGAATGAGTGTTCCTCCGGTCGAAGCTGCAGATAGGTCTCCTGCCATCCCCAGTGCCCCGTCGACGAGAAGTAGGTCTTCTCGTACTCCGACGGGATCCAGTCGGCACCGGGCCAGAAGTAATAGTAGTCCGGTGAGCTTTCCCACGGGTACTTTACGTAGAACTGCGAACTCTCGCCGAAATCCATCGCAGCCTCGTACCACGCCGACATGGTCATGTGCGCTTCAAGTGTTTCCACCAGAGCGGTCGCGAGGAGCAACTCAGCCTCGTCCTCGCTCACTCCCACGCCAATCCCGAGGCCCTGCTCGGGCGCGCCGAGTAGCGCGTAGAGGCCGTTGTTGGTGGCGGGCGCGCTGGTGTCGATGTCATGGGAGCCGCCGACCCAGCCCCCGGAGTGGCAGGCTCCCGAAATCACGACCACCGTCACCCCCGGATCGAAGGCCGCGAAGATGTCCGTGAGGTGATCGTCTCTCATTGTGGAACTATGTCCGGTCCAGCCGAATGCTTCGTCCCCCGCGTAGGGCGGGTCTGCGCCGGGATCTGGATCGTTTTCTTCGGGGCGTGCGGTGCTCCCCTCGTCAGCAGAGCCGTACTCCGTGTAGTTCCACCCGCCATGGCCCCAGTAGCTGAACATCAGCACGTCGCCGGCCTGGAGGTTGTCCGCGTACCAGGTCAGGTCGTCGTACATCGAATCCCCCGAGCTTCTGTCGTTGTCATTGGCAATGAGATCATCCCGCAGAAGATTGCGGGATGATGACCACTCGGGGTAGCGGGAGAGCGCCGACCAGAGTCTGTCGTTGTCGCCGAGGAACTCGTCCGCGGCCACGCCGTAGTGGTAATGATCGGCCGACGCTGCCCCGACCGGCAGCAGGAGGAGGGCGATCAGCAGTGTGTTGCGCGGCGTCCTCATTCGGATCTTCCTGCCTTTCCCGGAGTGATGGGTTCAGACCAACGCGTATCCGGGCTCATCACCGGCAATCAACTCGCTTCCCGATGCGCTTCCTCTGGAGCGGCCGCCATGTCGGCGGCTTCGGCGTTCCGTTCCTGCGCTTCATAGAGCCAGCCGATGATCAACACGAACGAGAGCACCGCCGCGAAATAGACGATGATATCGGAGAAGCCGTGAACGACGGTGCCGAGTGCGAAGTCGGCGCCGAGATACTCGGCGGTCAGCAGCACGAAGATAAGCCGCACGACATTTGCGAAGAGCACCAGCGGAGCGATGACGATGAGCGCGGCGAGCAGGCGGAACGACTTGAGGCCCGAAAGCTCCACGAGCACGAAGCCGGTCAGAAACAGAGCAACGAGCGAGTGCATCCCGCTGCACTCCTGCGCCACCACGAAATCGAAACCACGCAGGTTCAGGATAATGCCGTGCTGCTCGACCGGAAGTCCGAGCAGGGGCGCAACCACGCCGGTGATCACGGCTGAGATCTGCTGCATCGGCATCGCGAGCATGCCTATGGCGTGTTCGGGGAACGGGATGGCGAAGACGAGTATGGCGATCGGGCCGGCTGCGATCCACAGCACCCGCATGCCGTAGACGCCGCCGACGATCCCCGCGAGTATGACGGGGAATGTGAGCCCCGCCAGCATCCGGACACCGGTGCGCGCCGACGCCCAGTAGAGTATGAGGCCGACGATGAGCAGGCCGATTCCGGCGACCGACGGCGACTGTTCCAGTTCCTTGAGCCGGTCCCAGCGCCGCCAGAGGAACCATCCGGCGATGAACGGGACGGCGATGCAGTGGTAGTGTGAGGAATCGCCGAACCACCGGCCGATGAACACCTGGCCGACATGCCAGTACATGGCGATGAGAGCGATCAGCACGGCGCCGCCCCAGATCAGCGTGATCGAATGAGCGCGCTCATCGGTCATCTCTTCCACCCGGCCGACCGGTTCTCGGGTATTGGTGGTGCACATGCTGCAGGCTCCATTCTGTATTTGGCGGGGCGCCGGCAGCGAATGGGCTTTCGGCGCCCCACCAGTATTGCGTTACGGCATGCTACGCGTGGCGTCGCCTCTTGTAACCGATCCAGCCAAGGATCGGAACGCCCTGCCCGAGCAGCAGCAGGATGGGAGACAGGCCTGGCGACGGGCCGATGGTCGTACCCGTCACGGCGAAGTTACCGTCCGAGTGAGCGAGCCATTCT
>JBNJEK010000253.1:0-6394 GCA_051745855.1 Armatimonadota bacterium | reverse complement strand
CCGATCTGACCGAGCGTATCGCGCATGGCGTCGGTGTACGCGCGGATATCCGGCACTGACGATGTGGCCGGCTCCGCGAAAGCCGCAGTGCCGATGAGTAGATAAAGGCTGGCCGCGAGCAGGGTGCGTTTCACCAGTTGAAGACCCTTTCGAGCGCGCCGATGATCCCCAGGACCGCGAGCGGCTCTGACACCGCGTCCCGGATGCCCCGTTGAGGCTCGCGCTGGGGCACATAGACCGTGTCGCCCGGCATCAGCTTCCAGTTGGCAGCCTCATTCTCGCCCTGCAGGAGCTTGTGCGCGTCGATCTGCACCACGGTCGGCGAGCCGCCGTCCTCGGCGCGTCGGACGAGCAGGACCTTCCGTTGAGCCGCATTCTGGCCCAGGCCACCTGATTTCGCCAGCGCGTCGGCGAGGCGGATATCCTCGTCCCATGTGAAGAAGCCGGTCTGCCCGACCGCGCCGAGCATCACGTAGGACTTGTCATGGGCGGGGACCAGTACGATATCATCGGGCTGGATCGGGGTGCGCGCCATGTCCGTGTCGTGCCCGTGGAGCATCGGGCGCACATCGATGACCGTCTTCTCTCCGTCGGCATGAATGATCGTGAGTTCCTCGGCATTCGCCGCCTCGGAGAACTCACCCGAGAGGGCCAGGGCGTCGGCCAGCGTGATGCCCTCGCGGTGCTCGTAGCGACCGGCTGCTCGCACTGCCCCGGTAACGGAGAAGTATTCGGTTTCGGGCTCCGGAGGCGCAGGCGGCAGCCACAGGACGTCGCCCGCGCGGATCCACGGCGGATCGATCTCGCGATTCATCACTCGGTCGACATTGAAGCTGTCGATGGAGCCGTCGGCGCGCAGGATCATCGCCCGGTCACGATCGGCGCTTTCGGAGACGCCGCCGATCTTCACGAGCAGATCGAGCATGTCAAAGCCGTCCTGGTCGGGCGGCAGAGGGATCTCGCCCCTCGTGCCCGCCGCGCCCAGCACGCCTATGTAGCGCGTTTCGGTGCTGGGGACCATCAGCACGTCGCCGGCGTAGATCGTGGTCGGCTGCTTTTGTCCATCAAGCTGCGCGGCGAGGTCGATCGTCTCGCGTTCGCCGTCGGCGCGGTGCAGCGTCACGCGGCTCAGGTCCGCTCCCGGAGCGGGCCCGCCGTTGATGGTCAGAAGCATCGTGGCGGTGCTCACGCCGGTCGGGAGTTCGACCGATCCCTCGGCCGCGACTGCTCCGAGAAGATATGCCACGGGTGTCCGCAATCCGGTCACGTTGATGAAGACCTTCGGGTCGCGAAGATGGCGTCCGCCGGGACCGAGTGCGTATTCGATCTGCTCGGTGAGTTCATCGAGGGTCAGCCCCGCCACCTCGATCTCGCCGGTGGCGGGATAGGTGATGCGACCGTCGGGCCGCACGCTCACCGAAAGACTCCACTCATCGTGGCCGGCAACCTGAATGTCGAGGGAGTCACCCGCGCGGATGGTGTATACCGGCGCATCCACCGCCTCCGCGAAACCGGCCGGCGAGCAGAGAACGACCAACAGCGATGCGATCCCGAGGACGTTGCGAATGGCCACCGATGGTGGCGCGAGGATAGCTCGCAATGTCCACGGACGGCCGACCGGAACAGTCATTGCGCCTCCCTGTGTCAAAGCGGCGAGTCTGCCTGGTATCATAGCTGGGGCATTTCCCGGACGTCTCGGCTGAATGTGATCGTCACCTGGATGAGTTTCCCGCTCCGGCGGCGCAAGTCCTCCCCGGCCAAACACTGTTGAGACAGCACCGCACGTGACCGCCCCCTACGGCAAAGAGCTTACCAGAAATCACGGTCAGTTGCCAGCTTCAGGCGGTTCGGGCAGCGCTCAAATTCGTGTGCACAGGCTCAGCGCCGTCTACACGTTGCCGGACCGCTGCGCCTCTCCACCCTCGCGGGGCAGAGCGCCGTGATCCCGGCTGGCGTTTGGGCGGGGTCAGTCGCCTGACCGGCAGGTCGTTGCCGGCAGTTTGTCTACGTCCCGGCCTGATCCCGCTCGGCCTCCGATGTCGCCCTGGCATACCGCGCGGCGGGAGTATTGATGCGTTTGGCGCTTTTGCGCTCTTTCTTGCGCCGCGCGTAGACCGCATGGCCGATGCCGGCGAAGATCAGCAGTACGGCCATGAACTGTGAGCGCATGCGAATCGCCTCGCCACTGACCGCCGTCTTCAGCGCATAACTGACGACCAGCGGCGAAAGAACCAGCAGGATCGCGACAAGCGCCGCTCGATTCTTCTGCCACGCCTCCCTGATGCCTGTTGAGAATCTCGGCACAACGAAGAGGTAGATGAACCACATCTCCGGGTACGTCGCCATCCGTGCAATACTGCCGGGGAACAGGGGAATCGGTGAGAGCAACAGCAGCAGTATCCTCAGCGGCAACTGCACAATCGCCTCGGCAGGACTGTTGGCAGTGAGTGGAATCGCGTACTCGGATCCCCGCCCCGGTCCCTGCTGGACGGCGGACTCGTGGAAGACGTTGTACTGCTCGATGGCCCATTCGAGGTCCACGTTCTCGCCGTAGGTCGCCTGCATCTCTTGAACGCCAAAATGCAGGACCACCGGAGCCATGAGCGTAAAGATAGCCACGCGGGTAATCTTCCCGGCGGCCGTTGGCGGCAACTTCACGGTTGCCGACCACGCCAGCCCCTGCCCGACCATCAGCAGAATCCCCACGTACGGGCGGTAGACAGTCGCGATGAAGTTCGCCGCGATCAACAGCAGCAGCCACCCACCGTGAGCGCGCTGACTGACTTTCATCATCGCCAGGACCGCCCACGCGATGCAGGTGCCGGTGATTGGATCCTTCACGATCTGTGTGGACCAGAAGATCAGCGAGGGGAGCAGGGCCGCGAGCACCACCGCCGCGCGGGCCGAATGTCGCGTCCCCCCAATGTGTCGGCAGATCAGGTAGACCGCGATCACGACGGTGACGTTGAGCGTGATCGGCAGCGCCTCCGCCACGATCGGGCTCGGCCCGAAGACGTACATCATCGATGTGACCTGGAGGCGGATCAACTGCTCATGAGCCTGCGACAGGGTCTCGGGCAGCGCCGGAGATGCAAGCCCCTGCTTCCACAGTGCCGCTTCGCGCACCGCAATCCCGTAGCGCGCGCGTGCATCAGCGGCCACCAGAGCCCATATGGGCGGGTAGATAATATGCTGGAAGATCGACCAGCCTGCCCGGAGCCCGAAACTCAGAGCCACCATTCGGGCGACGAACACGCGGTCGGGCCTCTCCACCATTCGATTTGCCAGCCACCAGGCGAACAGCCCGCCGGCCGCAAGCAGCGCTATACCCCAAAGGTCGGTGACATGCACGGTGCGCCCTCTGTGTTCTTCAGGAGATCATGGTCGTGTTGCGAGGATCAGTGCGGTCTTGACCATCGCAGTCAGGCATGTTAAATTTACCCACAATCAACAGGTAACGCAAGTACCGTCCGCGCCGACATGGCAAACAGCGTGCCCGACCATCGCGGAGGGCATCTTCAGATCGCCCTCCGCACCAAATCATACCACCCACGTCTCGCCACCGGCGGGGACCATGGAAGAGCCATCAGACACATCTTCTGACAACATAGGCGCCCGGGCCAGAACGGCGGCGGGCTGGCAGTTCCTGTCGAGGGGGATCAACACACCGCTGGGGATGGCCATCTCCATCGTGCTTGCCCGCCTGCTGATGCCCGCCGACTTCGGCATCGTCGCCATGGCCGCGATGGTCACCGGGCTTGCCGGGATCTTCCGCACCCTCGGCCTCGGGCAGGCGCTCGTGCAGCGGGATGAGATCACCGCCGAGCACACCCGCTCGGCCTTCTGGGGCACCGCCGTGATGGCCATCGTGCTGTACGCGGCCATGTTCTTCGCCGCCCCATACGTCGGCGCGTATTTCAGCGAACCGCGCATGATCCCTGTGCTGAAGATCAGCGCGCTGAGCTTCATACTCTCACCCTTCGCTGAGGTGCCGCGTTCGCTGCTGCAGCGCGAACTCGATTTCCGAACGCCATTCTTCGCAAGCCTCGCGCAGAGCTTTGGCTACGGTGTCGTCGGGATTGCGATGGCGCTGCTGGGCTACGGGTACTGGGCCCTGGTGTTCGCGGGGCTGGCAGGGGTGTTCATGAACACGGTGGCCCTGTGCGCATTGACGCGGTATGTCCCCCCGGTGATTCCGGATTTTCGCGGGATAGGCGACCTGTACGGATTTGGCGTGGGGATGACACTTTGGAATGTCGCCGGCTACACAGTCGAGCAACTCGACTACGTGATCGTGGGGCGCCGGCTTGACACCAGCGCGCTCGGTATCTACTCGAGGGCCTTCCACCTCAGCAGACTGCCGACCTCGCTGACCCATGCCGTGCTGACCTCGGTGCTGTTCCCGGTCTTCTCTCGCATCAGTGACGACGCCGCGCGCTTTCGCAGCGCATTCAAGCGCAGTCTCGCCCTGATCAGTCTTTTCGCCGTCCCGCCGACGGTGCTCATCGCCGTAGCGGGCCCTGAGCTTATCCCGGCCGTGATCGGCGAACAGTGGCTGGAGGCGGTCATGCCGCTGCAGATTCTGTGTGTGGTCGTCCTCCACCGGGTGCTGATGTCGCCCGGCGGCGCTGCCCTGAAGGCCGTGGGCGAAGTCTACTGGATATCAATACTCGTGGGGATTCACGGCGCTCTCGTGGTGGCCGGCGCCTGGATCGGCTCCGACTACGGGGTCAACGGCGTGGCGGCCGGGGTCACCGCGGCCTATCTGATCTTCTTTGTGATGCACGCGATCCTTCTCACGCGACGCCTCCCGGAGTGGACCATGGGCGATCTCTGGCACGGCCTGTCCGGCGCCCTGCGGGTCTCCGCCGCGGTGCTGGTGGTTTCTTCGCTGGTAAGGTACCTTGGTATCCACCTCGGATTGGGCACATGGGGGATCCTGGCGGCAACGATCACCGCCGGTGCGGTGATCGGTGTGGGGGTCGCAAGGTTGATCACATTCCCCGATAGCCTTCAGCCGTTCGAGGAAGTCCGGCGCTACATAGACAAGGCAGTGGGGGCGGTGAAGCAAAGTGCAGCGCGATGATCGGTCGCCGGTGCAATCGGTGGACAGCAGCGACGATCGCGGGGCGCCCGCCACGCCGACCGTCAGCGCGGTGATCCCCGCCTACAACGCTGCCGCGACGATCGAACGGGCACTTGCCTCAGTCTACTCGCAGGCCTACGAGAACATCATCGAGGCCATCGTGGTCGATGACGAGTCGACCGACGACACCGCAGAGGTCGTTCGGAACACGTTCCCGCAGGCCACGCTGCTGCACCAGGAGAACACCGGTGACGCGGGAGCGCGCAACACGGGGATACGGCATGCCGCCGGAGATTACGTGGCTTTCCTTGACGCCGATGACGAGTGGGTGTCCGAGAAGACGCGCGTGCAGATGGACATTCTGCAGCGCTACCCCGGGATCGACGTACTGACCTGCCACTTCGCCATCAGTGAACCCTCGTGTGCCGACGGCATGCGAGTGACTCGGATCGCCGGGGACGCGCTCGTGAATATGACGCGCTTCGAGGACTGGCTGACCTGGTTCTCGCCCTCGTGCGGCTACACGATGCTCTCCAATGCAAGCGGGCTGATCGTCAAACGGGCGCTTTTCGAGCAGATCGGCTACATGGATGAGAGCGTCGTCGGCTCGATTGAGATAATGATACGCGCCGCGGGCCTCGGATACTCGGTCGCCGTGGTGGGCCGTCCTTTGAGCATAATCCACCCGGTCGAGGGGAGCCACTCACGGAGCAGCACAGGGAAGCTTGAACTGTCATCTCTGGCGTCGAGCATCATTTCAAGGTACGACCCGTCCGGCGATGGTCCTGAGGCGAATCTGCTGTCTCGTGAGCAGTTTGAAGAGGCAATGCACGCCGCATGCAGGTTCGGCGCGCAGTTCTCGTACTTCGGGGGCGATGCCGGGCTTGCGGCGAACTACTTTGCACAGGCGCTCGAGTACGGCCAACTCCCGCCGCTGAGGTACTGGTCGCTGAAGCTCGGATCAGTCAGTCCGCGGGCCTACTACACGCTCACCACACTCCACGGCCGGATGTGCAGATGCGTCAGGCGGCCTTGAGGGCCGGTGGCGGAGCCTGAAAGCCGTCCGGCGCATTGGAATGTGTGAACGGGCAAACGATGAGGTCGCGGGAGATTTCAAGATCATCCGGCGATGTCAAGTCTGTGCGCGCTTGCGGTACGCTCGCTGAGGTCCGTCCAACCACAGGGAGGAAACAATGCCGGAACCGAGACGATTCCTGCTCCTGGGTCACGGGGGCTTTTACAACCGTGGCTGTGAGGCGCTCGTGCGAACAACCGTCGCGATGCTGCGCGCGCAGTTCCCCGGGAGCG
>JBNJEK010000252.1:0-6430 GCA_051745855.1 Armatimonadota bacterium | reverse complement strand
CATGGCGGCGCCGGACGAGCGGCTGCTCCATGTTGTCGCGGCATTTGATCCGCACACGATGACGGTCTTCGTCGTCACTGTGTATGAACCCGACCTCGACCACTTCGAGGAAGATATGCAGACAAGGAGGCGGGGTTGATGCAAGACGATAGCAATGCGCATCGCTGTCCACTCTGCGGAGGGCACATCGAGCACGGGACAACGACGTTCACCGCCGAACTCGGTTTTGGGGTTGTGGTCATTCGTAACGTCCCGGCTCGCGTCTGTCATCAGTGCGGTGAGGCCTGGATTGAGGACGATGTGGCTGCGGATCTCGAGAGGCACGTCAACGAGGCCCGTGAACAGCGACAGCAGATCGCTGTATTTGCGATGAACTGAGGGCGCGAACTGTCATGTGCTTTCGTTTCAGGGGGCAGGGCGGGACTGCGGCAGGCAGAATGGCTGCCTGCCCTGCATGAAGCATTGGAGACTGCAAACGAGCGAAGCCAGTCTGTCACGGATGCGAGGGATACCGATGGGAAAGCAGCTACTCCTTGTCGATGATGAACGCGACCTCGTCTTCTACACGAAGCTCTTCCTTGAGGAGAAAGGCTACGAAGTCAGCGAGGCCTATGACGGCCAGCAGGCGCTGGAGATGCTGCAGGAATTCCGTCCGGACCTGGTGATTCTGGACGTCACCATGCCCCGTCTGACCGGCTGGGACGTGCTCAAGAAGATGCAGGAGGACCCGGAGACCGCGGACATCCCGGTGCTGATGCTCACCGCCCGCAGCCAGGACCGTGACAAGGCGCGCGGCTGGGAACTTGGCGTCACATGGTATCAGACGAAACCCTTCGAACTCGACGAGATAGCCATGGTCATCAGGCGGATCCTGGCCACGGTCGAAGACTCAGACGATGAGGAAGGTGAAGGCTGAGCCCTCCGCGCGGCCGGCCGCAATCATGCTGAGTTCACCCGCCCGAAGGCTGCCGGCGTACCTCGTGATCGCTCTCATTACGGCCTGCGGCCCTTCGCAGGCGTTCGAACTCGCCCGCGGCGGCGAGGCCCTCGTGCCGATCGTCCCCGACGGCTCCGGCGGCATGGACGCGGCCGTCGGCGATCTCAGAAACTACCTTGACGAGATCACAGGGGCCGACTTTGCCGTCATCGAGGCCGGCGAGGCGCCAGATGGCCCCGCGATCCATGTCGGCCCCACCCACTTCATCCCGCGCGACTCCGATGTCGACCGGTCGCGCTGGCTGCTCTCGCAGATCGTGCAGATTCAGACGCGCGACGGCTCGCTCTACCTCACCGGCGGCGGCGTTGACGGCTGCAGATTCGCCGTCTACGCGTTCCTCGAGGACCTCTGCGGCCTCCGCTTCTTCCACCCAGGGGACCTTGGGACGCATATACCCGATAGCCCGGACCTGAGCTTCGACGACCTGGACATCAGACAGGTCCCCAGCTTCGTCTACCGCCGAATGTGGCCGAGTTCGCGGACGCCCGACCGGCGGATGTTCCGCGACTGGCAGAGATGGTACCATCGCAGCAGGCAGGGTGGCCCGCCCATCCACATGGGGCACAACCTCTTCCGCATCGTGCCTCCGGAGCTTTACGACGAGCACCCGGAGTACTTCCCGGAGATCGGAGGCGTCCGCATCGACCCCCGCGGCGGCGCTCCGTGGCAGCCTGAGCTTGCCAGCGAGGGCGTGATCGACCTCGCCGCGAGAGAAGCCATCGAGGCCTTCGAGGCGAACCCTGACCGGCACTCGTTCTCACTGAGCATGAACGACTGGACCGGATGGAGCGAGTCCGAGGAGGCCCTCGAGCACGACCCGCCGCAGTTCCGCGGATCGCAGGACCGCGGCAAGGCCCGGCGGATGATCATCTTCGCCAACGCCGTCGCGGAGAAGGTCGTCGAACGCTTTCCCGACCGCTACCTCGTCTTTTACGCATACAAGAGCACCCTTGAGCCCCCCGAGGAGCCTCAGGTGCATCCGAACGTCATCCCGTCGATCTGTCACTGGGGGATGGCCGCCGATCCCTTCCATCCGATCGCGGCTCCCGCCGAGATCAGCCCGCCCAACGCGCTCTACCGCGACGCGATCAAAGGCTGGGATGCGATCGCGCAGAAGCTGATCGCCCGCGAATACTGGACTGCGCCAAGGGCCGATCCGCTCCTCAAGGCCGGCGTTGCGCCGATCGTCTTTGAGGACATCCCCTACTACCACCGGCACGGCTTCATCGCCTGCAGTTCGGAGGCGAACATCGCGTGGGGGAACCTCGCAATCAACCACTACGCCGCCGCGCGCCTCATGTGGAATGTTGACGCCGACCCGCAGGAACTGCTCGACGATTACTTCACGAAGTACTACGGCCCCGCCGCCGAGCCCATGCGGTCATACTTCGAGCGCATCTGGGAGGTCGCATACAAGCACTACCTTCCTGAGGAGATGGCGGTCCCGATCTCGGAGGATGACATTGCGTTCCTCGCCGAGCGTCTCGACGACGCAGTCGAAGCCGCTACCGGCGACGACCTGCGGACCGCCCGCGTGGCGATGGCCGCCGACCTCTTCGAGACGTGGCGGATGCGCCGAGCGCTTACCGAGGGGAGCCCCGGCCCCGACGAGATCGGTGCGTACATGGACCGGCTCGACGCGCTGGCGGCGAAGCAGAGCGATGCGCTGGTCGTGCCGCGCTGGCAGCAGGAGTTCATGGCGCCGATCCCCGAGCCCGTCGCGTATGAGGGCCCCGACCTCATCCGCGCGCTGCCCGATGCGCCGATCGCGGCCGACGAGGCCGAGCCCCTCGTCGCGCGCCGCGGCGGGACGTGGCTGGTGCTGGTCGGCGAGGACCGGCAGATCGACGTCACGGCCATCGGCGTGCGCGTCGGTCCGCAGTATGCCCATCGCCCGTCCTGGCAGGTCACATCCGCCGACGGCGAGGCCATCGCCTCCGGCCACATGCCGATGCCCGGAGAGGCGGAGCTTTCGGTCGAGGTCCCCGAGCCGGGACTCTACCAGATTCAGGCGAACGCGGGCATGAACGGCTGCGCGTTCGTCTTCCACAACGCGCCCGCGGTGCTGGTCGGGCCGGGGAGGGCCCTGTGCGAGCGCCCCGGAGCGATGTACTTCTTCGTGCCCGAGGGCTGCGAGCAGTTCACCGTCACGCTGTTCGCCGGCAAGGGCGAGAGCGCCCGGATGCGGATCTTCCGCCCCGATGGCGAGTTGGCATTCGATGACGACAGCCTGACAAACGACGCCGTTCCGGCGACTATCACCACCGCGGCTGCCGAACGCGGGCGGGCCTGGCGCCTGCAGATCGACGAGGCGCCGGAGGGAATGCTCGAGGATTACTCAGTACTGCTCGGCGACGATCTCCCGCCCTACCTGGCGACCTCACCGGGGGCGCTGCTGGTGCCGGCCGGTGACTGAGGTCGTTTCCCAGCCGTTTGGAGGGGCCAGAGAGCGGCGTTGTCGTTTAGCGCCGCGACGCTGGCCCGGCCGTTGTCGTTTGTCGTTTCGCGCCGCAACGACAACGTCGACAACAAACGTCCGGGCCGGCGTCGGGCGGACTTGCCAAACGACGGGCAAGTCTTCCTCTCCGGCCCCTCCACAACGACAACAACTCAGGAGGAACTGACATGGCCGACAACGGAAATGACAGGAAGTCCGACTTCCGCTACGCCACCGGCGACGCCACCGTCCCGTGGGCCGCGATCGGCGAGCATATCTGGCACGAGGACCTGATGGGCCTCGTCAGGCTGCTCGTCAAGCCACACGGGGACGAGGAGTCATTCGAGGGCGCGATGACCGAGTTCGAGGAGGCCCTCACCTCGCTGTGCGCCTGCGGCCGACCGACCGCCAAACTCAGCCTCGGCGACACCGTGAAGCAGCTTGAAGAGGAGGTCGCCGACTTCCTCAACTGCAAACACGCCTGCTTTATCACCAACGCCACCGCCGGCTTTCAGATCGGCCACCAGTTCGCCGACCTCGGCCCCGGCGACGAGGTCATCCTCCCCGCGATCACCTTCATAGCCACCGCCGCCTACCCGCCGATGGTGGGAGCGAAGTGCGTCTTCGCCGACGTTGACCCGACCACCATGAACATGGACCCCGAGGACGTCGCGCGCAAGGTCACCGACCGCACGAAGGTCATCATGCCCGTGCATATCGGCGGCTACCCCGTGGACATGGATCCGATCATGGAGATCGCCGAGGCGAACGATATCATCGTCATCGAGGACGCCGCGCACGCCTTCGGCGGAAAGTACAGGGGCAGGATGATCGGCACCATCGGTCACTTCGGCTCCTTCAGCTTCCACGAGGTCAAGAACATCACGGCATTCGGCGAGGGCGGGATCGTCTGCACCGACACCGAGTTCGGTGAGCACTTCAACCAGGCCCGCTTCTGCGGCGTCGACATGAGCGAGCAGATCGAGAACTGGCTCTACGACGTGAAGGCGCTGCCCACAACCACCGGGAACCCGCAGATGCCCGGCAACCACTCATCCACCGAGATCCAGGCCGCCTGCCTGCTGGGGCAGATGGGCCGACTCGAGGGCATCATAAACACCCGCCGCGAGCGCGCGGAGTACCTCAACGAGCGCTTCGAGGGCGTCAAGGGGCTCATCACCCCGCCGCTCAACGACGAGGACGTCGAAAGCACCTTCCACCTCTACCTGCTGCAGGTGGATCCGGAGGTGCTGGGCGAGGACATCCGCGTGTTCAAGCAGCGCCTGACAGAAAAGGGCGTCACGAACATCCCGCACTTCGCGCCGCTGTATCACTTCACGATCTTCGACCAACTCGGCTACGACACCGACGCGATCGCCGAGAGTTGCCCGAATGCCGAAAACGCGTTCTGGCACACCTTCACGCATCTGCCGCTCTATCCGCTCGCGGACGAGCAGGTCGAGACGATGGCCGACCTCGTCATCGAGACGGCGGAGGAGATGCGGGGGTAACTGCAGCAAACGTCGGCACAAGGCGGCGAACGACAGCCAACTGCAGCAACGGCACGGGCCGCGGACAGGATATTCGCGATCCTTTGCTACAGGAGACCACTATGCCGGACGACCGCCCCGTCCTCAAAGTCTGCGGCCTCACCCGCGTGGCCGACATGCGCGGTGCTGAGGCCGCGGGCGCGGACTTCTGCGGCTTCATCACGCAGATCGAGCGCTCCCCGCGCTGCCTGAGCCGCGAGCAGGCGGTCCTGCTCGCGCGAGGCTGCCGGGTGCGTCCGGTGCTCGTGGTGGAGAGCATGGCTCCGGAGCAGATCCGCGACCTCGCCCGCGCGACCAACGCATACGCCGTCCAACTTCATGGTGCCGATGCCGAGTACATGCGGGAGGTCGCGGAGGCGCTGAGCCGCGGTCCCGTCCCCGACTGGGCCGCAAAGATCTGGCGCCCCATCGGCCTTCCGGAACGCGCTGAGGACCGCGAGGCCCTCGTCCAGGAGACGCTGGCGGAGATCGAAGAGGCCCTCGACGCAGGCGCGTCAGCGATCGTGCTGGATACGCGCACAGCCGAGGGCACAGGCGGCTCGGGCCGCACCTGCGACTGGGAGGCTGCCGCGGAGATCGTGCGCCGAGCGGATGCGCCGGTGCTGCTGGCCGGCGGGCTCTCGCCGGAAAACCTGCGCGAGGCCCTCGAGACGACGGGCGCTGCGGGTGCGGACCTTTCGTCGAGCCTCGAAGCCGCCCCCGGCCGCAAGTCTCCGACGAGGCTGCGGGCGTTGCGGGAGGCGTGGCGATAGCCCGGCTGTTCGCCTTTCGTCGTTCCGGACGCACGACAACGACAACGACCGGGCCGGCGTCGGGTGGAGCAAACGACGGCTCCACCCTCTCCGGCCCCTCCACAGCGACAACGACGCCCTCTCGCCTTCGCAGGAGGTCTCCGCACCTCCGAAGCGAATGTACTCAGTCCAAACCTGCAACCCATGGGTCTAACCAACCTTCAGGAGGAGATCTGTGATGTCTGACGAGAAGCTTGCTGTAGATGGCGGCGAACCGATCCGCACCGAGGCATTCCCGCCCTGGCCGTACTTCGAAGAAGATTCGGTCGAGGCGGCCATCGAGCCGATCCGCACCGGCAAAGTCAACTACTGGACCGGCAACGTCGGCCGCGAGTTCGAGCAGAAGTTCGCCGAGTGGGAGGGCACCGAGTACGCCATCTCCACTGCGAACGGCACCACCGCGCTGCACACCGCCCTCGGCGGCCTCGGCATCGGCCCCGGCGACGAGGTTATCGTCCCGAGCTACACCTTCATCGCATCGTCGATGTGCGTGCCGCAGGCGGGCGCGATCCCCGTCTTCGCGGACGTGGAGAAGCTCACCCACACCATCTCGCCCGAGTCGATCGTCGAGAAGATCTCGCCCCGCACGAAGGCGATCATCCCCGTGCACCTGTACGGCTGCATCGCCGACATGGGCGCGATCATGGACATCGCC
>JBNJEK010000251.1:0-6573 GCA_051745855.1 Armatimonadota bacterium | reverse complement strand
CCTCAACGCCGACCTGAGACGACTCTCCGGGCGAGGGCGCCCGGAGTCCGGGTTCTTTGCTGAACGCTGCTGCTGCGCCGACAATCTCAGGATACACCCGAAACGAGGAAGCGATGCGGGGTCCACGGCGGCGCATCACACATGGCCGGGCGGAGGGTAGGTCCGTGGGCCGTGGAACTGCTCTTCTTGCTCGTCTCTCGCCTGCTCCTCTTCCTCACGGCGAGGATGCATGCGGATGAAGCTGTCATCGAGGCTGGCAGGGCGGTCCCGGCAGACCACGTGGTCGTATGCGGCGGCGAGATGCGCGCCCAGCAGGAGCACGTGAGCCCCGAAGAACGCCCAGGTGAGGAACATCACTACGCCCGCCAGACCGCCGTAGATCGTGGAGCCCTCCGCCGAGCGCGCGACGGTCAGGGTGAAGACCGGGGTCACCGCTCTCCAGGCGACTGCGGTGAAGACCGCGCCAACGCTCGCAACACGAGTGGGCACCGCCTGCACGGGGATGAACTTGAAGAGCAGAAAGAACGCGGTGAAAGCGACCGCAATCTCAGCGATGAGGCGAATTCCCGGCTGCAGCAGCACAATCTCGCTGACATCGACGATCGTGTACCTGCCTATCATCTCAATGACCGCCGGAAGCAGAGCGGTGAGCAGGATAGCCAGCAGAAAGAGGAGGCCCGCGCCCATCATCGATGCGAGGGCGACGAGCTTGCGCGCGATGACCCCGCGGTCTTCGCCCCGAGGCCAGATCTCCGTGAGGCTTATCTCCAGACTCTCGAAAAGCCGCAGCCCCGCCCAGAGCAGAACGACAAAGCTGAAAATCCCCGCGACATGCGCGTTCGGGTTGGTCAGCAGGGCATCGATCTCACCCATGATGGCCCCGGCGGTCTCCCCCGCCAGCCGGTTCACGGTGCTCTGAAGCCACTCGTAGGCCCGGTCACCCGGCCCGACTACCAACTGTAGCATCCACGCTACGAGCAGACCCAGTGGACCGATGCAGATCAACGCGTAAAAGCCGATCGCCGCAGCCATCGTGTTCGCCGATGAATGCCCCCGCCGCAGCCACGTGACCCTCATGATGCGCCACCAGCGAGGAGAGAGCCCCTTCAACCGCTCAGCGAGTTCTGTGACGCGGTCCTTCACGCTCATATCTGGTTCTTCGGGCCCCGAAGGGGCGCTTCCTGCCGACTACGTGCAGAATTGCTGAACACAGGGAGGGATATGAAGCGTCTCGGGGAAAGGTGACGACCGGACTGTGCAGCCTTACGAGACAACGATAACTCAGGGAGCGAAGCTGATGCTTACTGCCGAAAAAGTCAAGCAGACCGCCAAAGCCATGGGCGCGGACCTCGTCGGGATCGGGACGCCCGACCGATGGGAGGGCGCGCCGGTGCAGATGGACCCGCGCTTTATCATGCCTGAGGCGAAGTCGATCATCGCCTTCGGCTTCCGCGTCATGCGCGGCAGCCTCCGCGGGATCGAGGAGGGGACGTTCTTCTCCAACTACTCCTCGATGGGCTACGGCGCGCTGAACTGGCTCTACATCCCGATGACGATGATGAATCTCGCCAAGTACATCGAGGACCACGGCTACGAGACGATCCCGCTGGGCCACCTCTCGCCGTGGCGCGCGATTGACAACGTTGGGAACTTGAAGAAGAACGACAACCGCCCCGTCGAGCCCGGCAAGCCCGTGCCCGACGTGATGGTCCACCTGCGCATCGCCGCATACCTGTGCGGCCTCGGTGAGATCGGCTGGTCGAAGATGTTCCTCACCCCGCAGTACGGCCCCCGCCAGCGCCTCGCGGTCATGATGACCGAGGCAGAGCTTGAGCCGGATCCGATCATGGAGCCATTCCTGTGCGACAAGTGCATGCTCTGCGTCTCGGAATGCCCCGGCGGGCTGATCCCGACCGACAAATCGGTGAAGGTCACGCTGGCCGGCAACGAAGTCGAGTGGGCGGACATCGACCATGACGCCTGCAACGTCTACTTCCGCGGCGGCGAGATCCTCGACGAGGGCGAGACGGGCGAATACCTCCCCGGCCGTGATGATGTCGGCCCGGCGCCGGGGTCGCCGTTTGCGAACAAGCCGCGGACGATCTACGAGCACGGCCAGGCGATCGCGGGCTCACAGGGCTGCACCCGCGCCTGCATGATCCATCTTGAGGAGCAGGGGAAACTGGGCAACAAGTTCCAGACACCCTTCCGCCGCAAGCCGCTGTGGAAAGTGGACTGGTCGGCGGAGTAAAGCCGTTGTCGTTGCAAAGCCGTTGTCGTAGTGGCCCCGGCGCCCTCGCCGGGGAGCGTGAAAGAATACTCGCAGCGACAGGGAATGTCTAAGGAGCGATCACCACGTGCTGACAGCAGAGAAGGTCAAGCAGGCCGCGAAAGCCATGGGCGCCGATCTCGTCGGGATCGGCACTCCGGACCGCTGGGAGGGCGCGCCGGTGCAGATGGACCCGCGCTTTATCATGCCCGAAGCCAGGTCGATCATCGCCTTCGGCTTCCGCGTGATGCGCGGCAGCCTTCGTGGCGTCGAGGAGGGCACGTTCTTCAGCAATTACTCCTCGATGGGCTACGGCGCGCTGAACTGGCTCTACATCCCGATGACGATGATGAACGTGGCGAAGTACATCGAAGACTTCGGGTACGAGGCGATTCCCCTGGGCCACCTCTCCCCGTGGCGCGCGATTGACAATGTGGGCGAACTGCGCGACATCTCACGCCCGGTTGAGCCTGGAAAGCCCGCGCCCGATGTGATGGTCCACCTGCGCATCGCGGCATTCCTCTGCGGCCTCGGTGAGATCGGCTGGTCGAAGATGTTCCTCACGCCCCAGTTCGGCCCGCGCCAGCGTGTTGCGGTGATGATGACCGAGGCCGAACTCGAGCCCGACCCGATCATGGAGCCCTACCTGTGCGACCGCTGCATGCTGTGCGCGAGCGACTGCCCCGGCGACTGCATTCCGACCGACCAGTCGCAGTCAGTCAAAGTGAATCTCGGCGGCCATGACGTCGAGTGGGGGGATGTCGATCACGAGCGCTGCGGCATCTACTTCCGCGCCGGCGAGATACTCGAGGATGGCGAGAAGGGTGACTACATGCCCGGCCGCGACGACGTGGCTCCCGGCCCGCTGTCGCCCTTCTACCGCAAGCCCAACAACATTTACACGCACGGTGAGGGCATCTCAGGCTCAATCGGCTGCACCCGAGCCTGCATGATCCACCTCGAGGAGCAGGGGAAGCTCGGCAACACGTTCCAGACGCCCTTCCGCCGCAAGCCGATGTGGCGGGTGGACTGGTCGGCCGAGTAAGGGACCGCATCTCTCCTGGAGGTGGGCTGCTGCAGCCATCAGCGGCCAACCGCTCGCGTACGCAGGCCCATCAGGCAGGAAATCTTGCGACGCTGCCGAACTTCGTACCGCCGAAGAGAAGAGACACTCGGATGAGGAGTGGAACGCATGACGTACTCGAAGGATGCCTTTCGGATTCTGAGCCTGATCGCAGTCCTTGCGCTGCTCGGTGTAACCTTGATGGGATGCCCGCCGGTAGACACCGAGGAGGAAGTGATCGACGTTCCGATCGAAGACCCCGCGGAGATCGCCGAGACCGAAGGAGAGATGTCCGACGAGACCGAAGAAGCAACCGACATGGCTGAGATGGAGACGGTCGAGATCACGCTGGTCGATGGCGAGATCCAGATGCCGGACACGCTTTCCGCGGGCATGTACATGTTCGATGTGACGAACGAGGGCGATCTCGTTCACAACGTGGAGATCGAGGGACAGGGGATCGAGGCGATGCTGGACGAGGATCTTCAGCCGGGCGAGAGCGGAACGTTCAGTGCTGAACTCGAGCCAGGCGAGTACGAGGTCTACTGCCCCGTGGGCGATCACGCCGAGCAGGGCATGCAGATGACCCTGACCGTGACCGAGGGCGACGCCGACGCGGAGATGTAGGCTCCCCCGTTCTCCACGCGAGAGCTACCGGCGGTTGGCCATCATGGCCGACCGCCGATTTTGCATATGACCTGTGTCGCTGAATGACGAGAGGAAGTCGCAGTGATGAAATTCGCAGTCGGATATCAGCTTCCCGGCGAAGACGTCGAGCCGATGGTGGACATCATCGAGGAATACCGCGAACACATCACGGAGGTCTACTTCCCCTGGGCCGACATGCCCTCGGGCCGCGCGCCGCTGGCGACCACCCGCGGATACACCGACTGGACCGCCCAGCGCCAGCTTGAGCATGATCTCTACCGCCTCCGCGAGATGGGCGTGAAGCTCGACTTGCTCTTCAACGCCGCCTGCTACGGCGGACGCGCGATCAGCGAGTGGCTGGAGAACAAGGTCCGCTCGGTCCTCGACTACATGGACGCGGGCGTGGGCGGCGTGGACATCGCGACAACCACCTCGCCCTTCATCGCGCGCACGATCAAGAAGTACCACCCCGACGTCGAGGTGCGCGCGTCGATCAACATGAAGATCGGCACCATCAAGGGCATGCAGTACCTCGCGGACGTCTTCGACAGCTATCACGTCCAGCGCGAGTTCAACCGCGACCTCGACTACCTGCGCGAGCTGCGCGAGTGGGCGGACGAGCATGATAAGAAGCTGATTATGCTGGCGAACTCCGGCTGCATGATCCACTGCTCGGGGCAGGCGTTCCACGACAACATGGTCGCGCACGAGCAGGAGATCGACGAGTGCATGAATGTGCGGGACTGGTCCGCGCACACCTGCTGGCGATTCCTCGAGAACCCCGAGAATCGCGTCTGCGTGTTGCAGAACACGTGGGTGCGACCCGAGGACCTGCATCATTACGAGGACCTCTTCGGGGTGGTGAAGCTCGCGACGCGGATGCACTCGCGTCCACGGGCGGTGATCGACGCGTATACGCGAGGCGAGTTCCGGGGGAATCTGCTCGATCTGATGGAGCCGGGCTTCGGGCCCGCATTCGCGCCGGCGGTCATCGACAACACGCGCTTCCCCGAGGACTGGTTCGATCGCACAAGCACCTGCGACCGCCGCTGCCACGCATGCGACTACTGCGCGAGGGTGCTGGAGCAGGTAATGGTGGAGTTCGGGGGGTAAGCCTTGCTATTGGAGAGGCTGGCCCCCGGGAGATAGACGACATCTCGCGGCCTGTGCCGTGTGCCTTTGTCGTTGGAGAGGCCGGCCCCCGGGAGATAGACGACATCTCGCGGCCTGTGCCGTATCTGTTCGGCCTACCATTCCATTGACGCGATAGGGGGCACTCGCCGATGTCAGACAAGCCGAAGAAGCACCTCAGCCCACGCTTGCACCCACATCGACTCGATGACGGGTACTACCAACTCCCCTGGCAACCCGTCTTCTTCACGCTGAGGACTGCGCACGAACGGCACTTCCTGACTGACGATGGTATCCCTGAAATCATCGTCCACGCACTCGACTGGAATGCAGAGCCCCGGGACACGCAGGTCATTGCGTACTGCATCATGTCGAATCACCTTCACGTCATCGCCTGCAACGGTCGCGAAGACGAGGACATTCGCGACTACGCCAAGGGCATTAAGCTCACGACGTATCGGCTTTTCCGGGAGGCCGGCATTGAGCCGCCCTACTGGCAACGTGGCTACTGGGACGAGCACGCCTGGGCGGCCGCAGACTTGAAGGCCTACGTAGACTACGTGATGAATAATCCGTGTGACGCGGGCCTGTGCGAGCGCCCGGAGGACTGGCCACACTCGGAGTATCGGGGCTTCAATCCGCCCGGAGTCGCGTGGGGATGAGTCGTTGGCCGTTGGAGAGGCCGGCCCCCCGGGAGATAGACGACTCTCTCAGCCTGTGCCGCGTGCCTTTGTCGTTGGAGAGGCCGGCCCCCGTGCCGGCCTGTGCCCTGGCAGTTATCGCGCAAGGAGGCCGACATGTGAGTGGAGACACATTGTGGGCGGATGACGAATTTGCGGACAAGTATCGCCGTCTGACGCAGGATCAGCGAGCCAGTGTTCATCGCTTTGTTGATGAAATGTTGCGCGAGAGGAAACCGTTCGACTGGCACCGGTTGGCCCACAACTGGCCGAACATCTGGGACGTCGTGGCCGAAGAGATGGATGGGTTTGAGTTCGAGGACCTGGTGGCCATGCTGCTATCATTGCAGGGTGCGCAGTACGCACCCAGTCTGAAGCGGACCGCCGACACGGGTGTTGATCTCTTCCGCGTGACCGCTGAGGGTAATGAGACAATCATTGAGTGCAAACTGCGGCGAAGCAAGGACGTGGGTCCGGGAATCGTGCACTCGCTGGCGGGTGCATGCGATCGTCATGGACTGAGCCACGGCCGAATCTACACGAACAGAGGCTTCACCCGAGAGGCTCGCACAGCCCGTGACGAGATCAATGCCGCGAGTTCGGTGAAGATCGAACTCTTCAACGGAAGCGATCTGCACGAGATATTGAAAGGCCCGGAGGGTGAGAGATTCTTGGATCTGCTCAAAACCCCGAATCTCCGAGGCTTGCAGAAGATGCTCCGTCGCACGGGCCGGGGCGATCTCTATATCCGTAATCGGACGAGCGGAGAGTTGGAGTTCTGA
>JBNJEK010000250.1:0-6601 GCA_051745855.1 Armatimonadota bacterium | reverse complement strand
CTCGGCGAGGATCGGGGCGACGAGTTGCGGGCGATGTTCACGCACCCAGTCGGGCCACCGGTCGCGTCGAAAGTGCATGGTGGGCGCCTCGCGGGAACGGAAGTACGCCGCCCAGGCCTCCGCGGCGGCGGCCCAGTCCTCACGCTGGACGGCCTCGCGGACGCCGTCGAGGCTCGGCCGATCGAGATCCACCGCCGCCCAAAGCTCGGCGTCGGAGATGGTGTCGGGATGGTCGGCGATGTTAGCGTATGCGGCGGTCATGTGTGGTCACCGGGAGGGAAGATCCCCATATGGATAAACAGGCCCCCGTCCCAAGAGGGAGCCTGTATGGGTGAACGCGCAAATCAGTCGATACGAGCGAGTGTTCGGTTTATCCGAGATTCGAAGATGGTGCCTCGCGGCGCCTCGGGCAGTTCGACAGCGACCTCTTCCCAGTGGCGAATGAACCAGACGGCCTGCTCATGAAGATTCTTGTGCAGGATGCTGCCGCCAATGAAGAGGGCAGTGATTCGCCTCTGTTGGAAGGCAGCGGCCGTGGCTGGCTGAGAGCGCATCCTGGTGTCCGCCGTGACCAGAATCCAGCCTTCCGAAACCGCCCTCTCGACGATGGTGGCGTCACCAGGATCAATGCTGTGGTGCTCACGGACATGGATGAGGCCCTGATGCCGGAGGATCTTCAGTATCTGGACCAGGCGAGGCGAAAGGTTGTTGTCGAAACAGAAGACACTCATGCCCCCGCAAGCGACTCCTCGTAGGCGACCGCCTGTCGAACCGCCTCTTTGGACACATCGTACCAATGGGCGACGTCTTCCATGGTGTCCCCCGCCTCAACTGCTTGATACAGCACATGGGTAGGCACCCCGGTCTCGCTGTCGATGGGCTTACCGAAGGCCCGGCTGGGATCTAACACGATGCTCGCGTCTCGCCCCAGAGGCCAGTAGCGAATGGCCTCCTCAAGGTCATACTCGATATTCCTGAAGTATGGTCGCACCATGTCCGGGAAGACGAGCTGACGACGATGCATCTCCTCCACGAGTTCGTCGAGGTCAGCCTTCGCCAGCGCCGGGCTGCCGCTCTCCAGAATGACGAAGATGACCTTACCATCTGTTTCGAAACTCCTCGCCGCAAACGGATGGTTCGTCTCATACAGCTCCGCCGCGCGCTCTGCGGCGGCTCGAATGACCGGCATCGACACGCCCTCTGAACGGAAGTGTGAGATGAACAGCAACTCTATGAGGTCGGCGAAGGTGAGCAGGTGCGCGGCGGCGTTGGCCAAGTCACGACGAAATATTGGCTCCGAGGAGTGCTCTTCGCCACGGTACTCGAATGTATAGCCTTCCGCCCAGTTGCGGAGCTTCCTGCGATCGGTCTTCAGAAGTCTGGCAGCTTCCCCAACCGAGTAGAGACCAACGCCGACGAGATCGCGTGTGTACACCGCCATCGCGCTCACCTCCTCCCTACTGATGCCCATCAGTATGATCTACTCTTGTAGACAAACCAATCGAGCATAAGTTCACCGACGACCGTTGGCTTCCCTCTTGCCATACGGTGGAATCTCAGAACCCCACCTCCGCCTCCGGGTCCAGCGGCAGCGGGATCTTCTCGCCGGTGCGCTGGGAGGCGTAGATCGCGAGGATCAGTTCCACCGGGCGGCGGGCGTCCGGGCCCGACACCACCGGCTCGCCCGTCCCCTCGATCCAGTCCAGCAGCGCGTCCACCTGCTCGCGATGGGCCTCGACCCCGTCGCTGAGGCCTGCCGTCGGGTCCGCCGCCGAGGTCTCGTCATCGAGAGCATCCGCCTCGGCCAGCGACGGCTCGCCCTCCACGTCCCAGTGAGTGATCTTCTGCGATTCGATCACCACGTTGCCCTTCGATCCATGCACCTCGACGCGCGTGTCCATGCCCTTGTGCGTCAGCGTCGTCCCCTGGAGCACGCCGTGCGCGCCTGACTCGAACAGCACCGCCGCGGTGCCGATGTCCTCGGTCTCCATCTCGTGCGCGCGGGTGGCCGCGTAACCGCAGACCTCCGCCACCTCTCCCATCATCCAGAGGATCAGATCGACCCGGTGAATGCCCTGGTTCATCAGCGCACCGCCGCCATCGAACTCCCACGTGCCCTGCCAGCGGTCGGTGTAGTAGTCCTGCCCGCGCCACCATGGCACGAACGCGTTCGCGTAGTGGATCTCGCCCAGCCGCCCCTCGTCGATCGCGCGCTTGAGCTGCCGGAAGCTGTCGTAGCTGCGGAACTGGTGCGCGGCGGCGAGCTTCACATCGTTCGCCTCGGCCGCCTCGATCATCGCGTCGATGTTCTTGAGCGTGACATCGATCGGCTTGGTGACCAGGCTGTGCTTGCCGGCCTCGGAGGCGGCGATGCTGACCACGTGGTGGTGGCTCGACGGCGTGGTCACGTGCACGACGTCGATGTCATCGCGCGCGAGCAGGTCATTGAAGTCCGTGTAGTACGCCTCCGCGCCGTACTCCTCGGCGGCGTTGGCCGCGCGCTCCTCGATGATGTCGCAGGTGGCGACGAGGTTGGCGCGCTCGACCATCTCCAGCGCCTTGAAGTGAACGCTGCTGATAACGCCACAACCGACCAGTCCGAACCCGTACTCTGCGCGCTTATGCGCCATGAGAGCCACTCCTCAGATGCGCCTGTCATGCGTGGGTGAAGTTCGGATGCGCATTTCGGCTCGGAGAGGCGGGGACCTCCGCGGGTAAGGCTGAAGGTGCGGGGTGGCGGGTGCGGAAAAGGGAGACAGGACGTTCTGAGAGGGGGTCGCGCCATGAACTCCGGTAGGGTCACGATCGTTCTGCTCGCGCTCGCGCTGGTCCTGGCCATCGCGGCGCCGGGCATTCGCGAGGGCATCGACACACTCTTCGTGGGCACGGTGCTGGCCTATCCCGATACGCTCCCTTCGCCGGCGGAAGTGAAGGCCATCATCGAGCAGCATCCCGAAGATGCGCAACTCGCGCTCGGCAGGGCGGAGTATCTGGCGGGGTTGCGCACCGCAGCTTCGCGAGTGAGCCCTGACTATAACTGGGGCGCGTGGGACACCTACTGGACGAGGCTTGAGCGCTCACTGCCTCGCCCCATCCCATCGGAAGCGGACGTTGCGGACGCATATCAGGCAGCTATGGCGCTTGAGAAGGGGTTCGGGCCCGCCCACGCTCGCCACGCGCTGTGGCTGCTTCCGGGTTTTGGAGAGATCTCGCTGCCACTGAGGGCCTCGGATCCGGCGCCGAGGCTCAACTACAGGCAGCGTGACGCTCTTGCGCGGGCCCGGACCGCTCTCAGGGACTGGGCAAGTGCCGATCCGCAGAACGGGACGCCGATCGTCATGGTCGCATGGGCATTCATGGCCGAAGGGAAGACCGATGCCTCGATTGACGAACTCGACGCGCTCGCGGATGCGGAACGGTGGGATAGCTATGAGCGAGAAACGATGAAGGGCATCGCGGAGCTTCTCTCACTCGCCGGCCGCTCGGTGGGCATGGACGACCTGTTCACTTCTGACACCAACCCCACTGCGAAGACGCGGCACGTGGCGCGCGCTCTGTCAGAGCGTGCGCATGAGCGGCGCGAGGCGGGGCACTACCGGCTGGCGGTACGCTCTTACGTGGCCGCTCTCCGTATCGGCATCCTGCTTTCGCAGAGCAGGCGTGCGATGCCCTTCATCGCCACCTCCGCGGTCTTTGGTCTCGCGTCGGCGGAGGACGATCCGGGTGGCCCCCGGAATCCGACCGCTCAGCAAATAGCGCAGCGCCGCCTGCAGTCGATGCAGGGCCTCGCCCGCTACCTTCGGCTCTATGGCGCGGGACGTACCGCAGATCGGGCGGTTGCGGCCCTGCGGAGCTGGCAGCCGCGCTTCGACACGTACATCGCGAAGAGCGAGGCCTTTCGCCAGTGGGAATGGGAGGCGTGGGGCTCGCCACCGGCCACAAATGCGCGGATCATCTGGTGGACGCTGCTGGCGATGTCTGCACTGACCGGTCTCATCGCGCTGTCGGTGGCGGTTCTGCGCACTCGTGATGACTACGTCCCTCTGCGCTGGCGGGACTGGCTGCTGCTGGCCGCGGTGCTGATCCTCCCGATGCAGATATGGTTCGGCCTGCTCGCCGCGCCGATCGGACCGCCGGACTCGCGCGCTCCGGAAACGCTCGAGGAGTTGCTGGGCATGGAGGAGACCGCGCCCCCCGTGATCCCCCTGCGGCTGCAGTGGGCGGCGGATCAGTGGTTGCCGCCGGCAATGCTGGCCGGCGGCGCGTGGATCGTGGTCGCTGCAGGGCTGGCACTACGCCGTCGCAGGACCAGTCCAGAACTCCGGGCGGGTGTTCGCTTCCTCCTGCGGGACGTGGTGCGACTGGCTGCGCCGACACTCGCGCTGCTGGCAGTGCTCTCGGCGCTGGCCGTTCTGCCGGCGCGCTCTTGCCTGCATGAAATCTGGAACCAGCAGGTCGAGCGGCAAGTGCAGGGCGACCTCGTGTACTTCGGCATCGTGGATGCAGACGAGGTCAGTAAGGAGGGCGGACCGTGAAGCGCCACAACATCCTGTGTCTGATCGGATTTGTGATAGCGGTGCTGCTGGTGGCCGCAGTGCCTGCGGCGCGGGAGGGCTTCGAGTCCGTGCTGGTTGTGCGCGGCCTGGAGCATCAGAATATCGACTCGCCGCGTGTCATCAGGCAGATCGCCGCAGAAAGTCCTGGCAATCGCGATATGGCCCTCGGCTACGCCATGAAACTGGAGCGTCTCCAGGATTACGCGTATGTCTCTGATCTCATGCAGGAGCGGCCTCGCGGATACCATCCGGACCTGTGGGGCGCGGAGATCACTGAGGCTGACGTCGAGAATGCCTTCGAGGACGCTTTTGAGCGATGGCCGGATGATCCCGCGCCACGGTTCCTGTGGGCTGAGCATCTGATCGGCCAGCTTTACATGGCCTTTGATCTACCGATGTTCATCGAGTTCGTTCCGGAATTGCCCAATGAGCCGCGTACCGTTGAGCAGGAGCACGTCGAGGACGTCAGGGAGATTCGGGGGCTACTGGAGGACTGTGGCCGCCTCGCGCCTGAGAATAGCGCCGTAGACTACCTGATAGCGTGGACGTGGCTGGTCGAGGACGATCGGGAGCAGGCGCTGGCCGCACTGCGCCGGGCGACCGAGAAGACCGAGTTCACCCGCTACCACGAGCGGGGCACCGAGGCTGCGGTCGCACTGTGCCGCCGCTCAGGTGATCCCACGCCCCACGCGGCAGTCAACGCAGATAACATGTCCCTGTCGTTTTCTCTCAAGCACGGCTACCTCTACGACGCCTCGCATGCGCTGGCCGCGTACGCGAGGGCGCTGCCAGAAGAGGGGCGGGATGAGGAGGCGATGGACATCGCCAAGATGATCCTCATCTGGGGCAGGCGCCTGAGGGAGAACGCCTGGTGGTCCCTGGAGAACTCCGCAGCCAGCATCGTGAGCCGTGACGCCAGAGCTGCACTCGCAGGGTGGAAGGGCCCGCGCAAGCGCAAGGAGGAGTCGTTCGAGGACTTCTACTATCGGCAGACGATGGTCGGCGCTGAGGCGGCGTCGGAGTACGCCCGCCAACATGGGCGCCCTGAACTGGCCGAGGCGATCATGAGTGAGGCGATGGCTTCGTATCGCACAAAGATGCAGATGCGCCGGTCGCTGCCTTGCAGAGAGCGCCTGATGCATTATCCGACAACATGGGCGGCGTGGCCGGAGGCCATGGCAACATGGATTACTACTTTCTGGCTGGCGTGTGTCGGAATTCCACTTCTACTCGCCTTCGTGGTGCTGCGATGGTGGCGATCCGGAGGGCACAAGCCGAAGCGCAACTGGCCCGCATCAGTGGTGCTGCTGACACTTCTGATAGTGCCCGGGTGGGTGGTAGCGCGCTGGATGGCCTCACGGGCGGATATTCCCGCCCTGGTGGGGCTGCCCCACCTCAACTTCAGCTCTCTGATGGCCGTGGGCGTGGTGGCGTGGGTGATCGGTGTGGTGGTGCTGACCGTCGTGCGCGTGCGCGGAGGAACGATGCCGGAACTCTCGCGCACCAGGGCATTCCTGAAGTCCGTGGAATACGAACTCGACCTGGCGCTGGCGGTTCTGCTGGTAGCATCGGCCCTCGGCGTCTGGTGGATGGGCGCGAAGTTGCACGAAGTGGCCGAGACCCAATACGCGATACTGGAAGTCGGCGACGCCGAATTCTACCGCATCACCGCCTCCGATGACGAGTTCGAGGCCCGGATGGCCGAACTGTGCGGGGAGGACTGGCGGGAGCTTGAGAAGGAAGACGGTGAGGCGGACGGGTGAGCGCGCTCTCTCCAGCCGCAGGGCTCAGATGGGCCGGGGGTTGCACGAGGTCGTGGGCGGGGACGTAGCGACCCCTTCGGGGTTGGCCCCTCCAAACGGCTGGGCAACGGCGGCAGGCAGCGGGTTCATCTTAGGCCGAACGGCCGACGCATCTAAACAGCAGATGCGTCGCTCCGAACGGCTGAGCAACGGCATCCAGTGCTATCGCTTGCCCACCCCGTAGAGAGGAATCCCACCCCTGCTGCTCGAAACGTTCAGGGGGTGGGAGTCGTCATGTACGGT
>JBNJEK010000249.1:0-6635 GCA_051745855.1 Armatimonadota bacterium | reverse complement strand
AGAGCTGACGACTGTCGTTGGAGAGGTCGGCACCCGTGCCGACCTGTGCCTTTGTCGTCAGCCGTTTCCGTTGTGGCCCCGGCGCCCTCGCCGGGGGGCCGTTGCGTCTCCGCCAGAGGACTGACTCAACCATGCCCCAAATGCCAACCACAACCTTCGGCCCGCTGACCGTCTCCCGCTTCATCGTCGGTGGGAACCCGTTCAGCGGCAACTCCCACTGGTCGGCGGAGCTTTCCGCGAAGATGCGCCACTGGTGGACCGTCGCGCGGATCAAGGACTGCCTCCGCGAGTGCGAGGGCCTCGGCGTGAACACCCTCGTCGCGCGCGGCGATAACCACATCCAGCGCCTGCTCCTTGAGTACTGGGACGAGGGCGGGACCATCCAGTGGATCGCCCAGACTGCACCCGAACGCGCCGTCGAGGCGAACATCCGGCAGATCTGCGGAACCGGTGCGAAGGCCTGCTACCTCCACGGCGGCATGGCCGACGGGATCTTCCGCGACGGCGACGCGGAGGTGATGCGCGACTGGATCGCGCTGATCAGAGATCTCGGGATGGTCGCGGGCCTCGCCTCGCATAACTGGCAGTATCCGCTGCGCGCCGAGGAGATGGACCTCGGCTGCGATTTCTACCTGTGCTGCTTCTACGACCTCTACGGGCGCGGGGGAGAGTACTACGAGGACGAGGATCGGGTGGCGATGGTGCGGACCATCCGCGAGATTGAGAAGCCGTGCGTGGCCTACAAGATCCTCGCCGCCGGCCGCAACGAGCCAGAGGCCGCGTTCAAGTTCGCTTTCGAGCATATCAAGCCGAACGATGCAGTCTGTGTGGGCGTCTATACGAAGGAACACCCCGACCAGGTCGCGGAGGACGTGGCGTTGACGATACGCCATGCCTGCACAGCCTGAAAGGCGTTGCCGGAGATGACGCCCAAATGCCGGCAACGGGGCCGGTTCCCGCCGGCTTGACAATGTCCGGAACGCTGACTATACTCAGACACACTGTAACGCCAGCCCTTTGTCGGCTGGCGGTGCTCCAATTATGAGATATGACATTCAGCACCAGTTGACCCAGCGTGATGCTGAGATCACGCTTGAAATTGACGAACCCACTCCGATCGGCACCGACGTTGAGTTCGTTGGAAACGTGACCGGCCGGATCACCCTGCACAACACGGGTGGACGGATCGCTGCGTGGGGGCATCTCGAGGCGACGGCACTGATGGAGTGCGGTCGATGTCTCGTTGAGCATAAGGTGCCGCTGAGTTTCGACTTCTCGGAGACCTGCAGCTTCGACCAGATCGATGAGCCGCTCGCGTACACGCAGGTAGCGTCCGAGGACGAGACCGCCGCGATCCCTCTGCTCGACGGGGATACCGTCGATCTGAGCGAGCTTGTGCGGCAGCTTCTTGTGCTGCACACGCCGCCACGGTCACTGTGTCGGGAGGCCTGCAGGGGCCTGTGCCCGCACTGCGGCGAGAACCTCAACGTGGAAGAATGTGAGTGCGAGACCGAGGAGATCGACCCTCGCCTGGCGCCGCTGCGCGAGTTACTCCAGTAGCCTCTCAGCAATATTTTACTGCAGGAAACGAAGGTGGACTGTACCATGGCTCTTCCGAAGCGACGACATTCGAAGGCGCGGACTCGAAAGAAGCGAACCCACCAGGGCGTCACCGTGCCCTCGATCACCTACTGCCCGCAGTGTGAGGCCGCGAAGCTCGCTCACAACGCCTGTGGCAAGTGCGGCTACTACAAGAGCCGCAAGATCGACCATACGGTCACTCTCGAAGAGAAGAAGCGCGAGGAGTAAGCGGACAGGCGTCACCGTCATTGTGTGATGCCGGCAGCCCGCACCCCCGCGCGCCCCGCTGGTAACTTACGGCCGTTGCCGCACCCACGTGATTATGCAGATAGCCGTCGATGCCATGGGGGGCGATTACGCCCCCGACGAAATAGTCGCCGGAGCGATCCTGGCGGCTCAGGAACTTGACGCCTGCATCTGTCTCACGGGCGATCCCGATGCCATCGATGCACATATGACATCGGAGGTCCTCGCGGGGCGGCTGGAGGTCAAGCCGGCGAGCGATGTCATTGCGATGGGCGAGAGCCCCCGCAGTGTCCTGCGCGGCCGCGACGACACCTCCATGGCGCGAGCGGTCGATCTCGTGGGCAGCGGAACCGCCCAGGCCGTCTTCTCGGCAGGCAACTCCGGTGCGTTCATGGCGCTGTCGGCCATGCGACTGGGCACGATCCCCGGCGTGAAGCGCCCCGCGATCGCCGTCACCATGCCCAACGACGGCGGCCATCGCGTCCTGCTCGACGCGGGCGCCAACGCCGACTGCAAGCCCGAACACCTCGTGGACTTCGGCCTGATGGGCTCGGTGTACGCGGAGTATGCGCTGGGCATCGACAACCCGCGGGTCGGCCTGCTGAGCATCGGCGAGGAGAGAAGTAAAGGAAACGAACTGACGAAGGCCGCGCACGAGTTGCTCGCCGCGGCCGATCTGAACTTCTGCGGCAACGTCGAGGGCGGCGACATCTACGCCGACACCTGTGATGTGGTGGTCTGCGACGGCTTCGTCGGCAACGTGGTCCTGAAGGTCACCGAGGGGGTCGCGGGCCTCGTCTACCGGCAGTTGGCGCAGGCCGTCCTTGCCGACGAGCAACTCAGAGGAGTCGCGTCGCACCTTGAAGAGGCGTTCAGCAGCGTGTCCGAACTGTTCGACGCCTCGGAATACGGTGGCGCACTGCTGCTTGGCGTCAACGGCGTCAGCATCGTCGGCCACGGCTGCTCCGATGCCCGAGCGGCGCGCAACGCTATCCGCTTTGCGCACAGAGCCGTCGAGGGGCGCCTCGTTGAGCAACTTTCGGATGTCTTCGCCCAGCGCGCGGAGATGACGGCGTGAAAGGCGTCGCCACGCGGCGACCTTAAGCACCGATCGTGCCGGACGCAGTTTCGCCCGAGGGACTGGTCGAGTGGATGGCGGTTTCGGGCTCTTCACAACCTCAGCATTATCCCCGCCCCGGTGGTGGAATCTCGCGGACACTTTTCGGGAACGCCGGGGCGATCGTTTTGTAATGTGCATGACGTGACGCCGGCGCAGGGCGACGCGCCGGCGAGTGCATGCCCCGTCATACGAGAGGATGCATCGATCGATGTCTCGCAGGCCCGCAGTGATCACAGGCGTCGGCTCCTACGTCCCCGACGAGGTCCTGAGCAACGCGGATCTTGAGGAGATCGTGGAGACCAGCGATGAGTGGATCGTCAGTCATACCGGGATCAAGGAGCGCAGAATCGCCTCCGACGATCAGGCAAGCTCCGATCTCGGCACACAGGCCGCCCTTGCTGCGATGGAGGATGCCGGTGTGACCGCTGATGAGATCCAACTGATTGTCTGCCCGACCGTCACCCCCGACCACATGTTCCCGGCAACGGCGAACCTCATTCAAAGGAACATCGGCGCCGGCAACACCGCGGCGTTCGATCTGCTCAGCGGCTGCACCGGGTTCGTGTATGGCCTTCATGTGGCGAGCCAGTTTGTCGGCACCGGCGAGATGGATACCGTGCTGGTGGTGGCGGCGGAGAAGCTCACCTCGATCACCAACTGGACAGACCGGAGCACCTGCGTGCTTTTCGGCGACGGCGCCGGGGCCGCGGTGGTCCAGCCAGGTGAGGGTGAGCCTGACGAGACCGGCCTGCTCAGCTTCGTGCTCGAGTCCTACGGCGAGTACGGCTACCTGCTGGATCTGCCGGCCGGAGGATCACGCAAACCGCTTGATGAGGAGGGGCTTGCCGAGTACGAGCACTGCCTCCGCATGAACGGCCCGGAGCTTTACAAGATAGCGGTGCGCGGTGTGCCTGAGGTGGCGGAGAAGGCGATCACGAAGGCCGGTCTGACGAACGCGGATATCGACCTTGTTGTCATGCATCAGGCGAACATGCGAATCATCGAGGCCGCCGCCCGGCGGCTTGACATACCCGATGAACACATGGTAGTGAACATCGACAGACTCGGGAACACCTCCGGCGCATCGATTGCTATCGCCCTCGATGAAGTGTACCGCGATGGCCGCGTGCAGGCTGGAGACAATGTGCTTCTTGTGGGCTTTGGTGCGGGGTTCAGTCTCGGCGCAGCAGTTGTACGCTGGGAGAAGTAGCAGGACAATCAGGCGCTCAACACCTTTTGAACTTACAGAAAGTGCTGGGAGGGAATCCCCTTGGATTTCAGGTTCACAGAAGACCAACAGATGATCATCGACATGGTCCGCGAGCTCGGCGAAGAGGAGCTTCAGCCATATGCGTGTGAAGTCGCCGAGGCTGGCGAATTTCCGCATGAAGCGATCGAGCTTTGCCGGGAGATGGACCTTTTCGGCGTGCCGGTGGAGGAGGAGTGGGGCGGCCTTGACATGGGCTGGCTCATGTGGGGCACGGTCGGCGAACTGCTCAGTTACTACTGCTCGACCACCGGATCGGTCTTCGGCGCGCATATCCTCGGACAGTACCCGATCATGGAATTCGGCACCGATGAGCAGAAGGAGAAGTACCTCGTCCCCCTCACCACCGGCGAACACATCGGCGCATTCGGCCTCACCGAGCCCAACGCGGGCTCTGACGCCGGCTCCGTCCAGACTCGCGCGGAACTCAAGGGCGACAGGTACATCCTCAACGGCACCAAGATCTTCATCTCCAACGGCGGCGTGGCGGAGACCTACGTGATCATCGCCAACCTCGATCCGTCGAAGGGCACCCGCGGCCTCACCGCATTCATCGTCGAGAAGGGCATGCCCGGCTTCGAGTTCGGCAAGGACGAGAAGAAGATGGGCTGGGACGCGCTGCCCAACCGCGAGCTTATCTTCCAGGACTGCGAGGTCCCGGTGGAGAACGTGCTTTACAAGCCCGGCCGAGGCTTCCGCGTGGCGATGGCGACGCTTGGTATTGGCCGCATCGGCATGGCCGTCGGCGCAACCGGCCTCGCCCAGGCCGCCTTCGACGCCGCGATCCTCTACGCGCAGCAGCGGGAGCAGTTCGGGCAGAAGATCGCGGACTTCCAGGCGATTCAATTCAAGCTCGCAGACATGGCCACTGACATTGAGATGTCGCGGCTGCTCTATCAGAAGTCCGCGTGGCTCAAGGACGAAGGTGAGCCCTTCGAGAAAGTCGCGTCGATGGCGAAGCTTTACTCCTCCGAGGCCGTCTCGCGCGTCAGTTCGCAGGCCGTCCAGATCCACGGCGGCGTGGGGTACACCCGCGAGTTCCCGGTCGAGCGTTACATGCGCGACGCCAAGCTCTTCGAGATCGTCGAGGGCACCTCGGAGATCCAGCGCGGCATCATCTCGAACCTCCTGCTGCGCGAGAATCGGATCTGAGGCCGTTGCCCAGGCCGTTTGGAGGGGCGGGATTACATTCCCGCCCGCGGTGTGCCGATTCCCAACGCCTCCCCGGCGAGGGCGCCGGGGCCACAACGGACACGGCTACCGACAGTCGGGGCCACAACGGACACGGCTAATGACAGTCGGGGCCACAACGGACACGGCTAATGACAGTCGGGGCCACAACGGACACGGCTACCGACAGTCGGGGCCACAACGGAAACGGCTAATGACAAGTGACGGCGCGCGGGTGCGGCCTGCGAGGTCCCCGCGCATGGAGTTGAGAAACCTGATGAATATCATCGTGTGCATAAAGCAGGTACCGGACACCTCCGAGGTCCGCATCGACCCGGAGACAAACACGATCATCCGCGAGGGCGTCCCGTCGATCATCAACCCCTTTGATGAGAACGCCATCGAGGAGGCCGTGCAGCTTGTCGAGGAGCACGGAGGGAAGGTCACCGTCCTCTCGATGGGGCCGCCCCAGGCGGAGGCGGCTCTGCGCGAGGCACTGGCAATGGGCTGCGATGAGGCCATCCTCGTATCCGACCGCTGCTTTGCCGCGTCGGATACGCTCGCGACATCGTACGTCCTCTCGACCGCAATCAGTCAGATTGAGGACTACGACCTGATCCTCACCGGCAAGCAGGCATTTGATGGCGACACCGCGCAGGTGCCGCCCGGGATCGCCGAGCAGCTTGGCATCCCGCAGGTGACCTTCGCGATCGGCCTTGAGGTGGACGGCAATAATGTGAGAGTGCGGCGGCTGCTCGAGGAAGAGTTCGAGGTCGTCGAGGTGAAGATGCCCGCGCTCCTCTCATGCGTCAAGCAGATGAATGAGCCACGGCGCCCCGGGATCAAAGCCAAGCTGGCGGCGAAGAAGAAGGACGTGGAGGTCTGGGACGCGGGGTGCATCGACGCCGAGGCCTGCCTGTGCGGCTTCGACGGCTCACCCACGCGAGTGGTCCGGACGTTCGCCCCCACCCGCGACATCCAGGGCGAGAAGTTCGAGGGCGAACCCGCGGAGTGCGCGGAGACACTCGTCGAGCGGCTCATCGCAGAGAAGATTATCTAAGGTCCGACGCGCCTGCCCGGCCCGAGGCGCGCTCCCGGACCTGAGTGTCACTGTCCGGGGTACGAGGACTTTTCAGGAGCGAGACGATGGCGATTTACATCGACAAGCCCAAGTGCATCGGCTGTGAAATGTGCATCCCCGCCTGCCCCTACGGGGCGATCGACATGGTCGATGACAAGGCGGAGTTCAAC
>JBNJEK010000248.1:0-6641 GCA_051745855.1 Armatimonadota bacterium | reverse complement strand
GCTGCCGAGGATGCGCCGGCAGATGACGACAGGCCGATCAACATCGACGTACGTGACATGCAGATCGGCGATGTGCTGCGGATGCTCGGCAAGGCAGCCGACGTCAACATCATCGTCGGCAAGAATGTCAGGGGAGAGATCGGGTCACTGACCCTCCGGGACGTCTCGGTCGAGGTTGCCCT
Source organism: Armatimonadota bacterium (assembly GCA_051745855.1). Classification (GTDB taxonomy): domain Bacteria; phylum Armatimonadota; class Zipacnadia; order Zipacnadales; family UBA5352; genus UBA5352. Next base: position 6,459 of record JBNJEK010000248.1, on the reverse strand, counting down.
CCGGGCGATTGCGACTGCGAACGGCTACCACTGGCGGAAGGATGGCAACATCTACTTCGTCACAGAGGAGCCCACCGATCTTTCTGATGATGAGGCGGGCCAGGCGGCTGAGTCCACGGACGAACGTGCGGTTGAGGGCGTGGCGGGCCAACCGCCCATGGACGATGAGGGGGATATCCCCGCGCCTCCGGCCGACGATGATGCCGACGCCGACACGGACAGTCCCCAACCGTCCGCGCCTGAGCAGCCGCGCCTCATCTTCGAGATGATGCCACTGTCGTACAAGAGCGCGAACGAAGTGGCTGCGATGTTCGGCGGTTCGCAGGCGAAGTCCCCCTCCGCGATAGGCCTCCACTCTTCGGACGGTGTGCGGCGTGGGAGCAACAGCGGTGGCACCTCGTTCGGGGCGATGGATGTCAGGCGCAATCGGCTCGGCGGCTCCGGTCTGCCGCAGTTCGAGGGGGAGGACATCGATGGCGGTGGTCTCGGTGGCGGGATCGGTACGACCGGAACGACGGGAACGGGTACCACGGGTACAACCGGTACGACGGGCGGGACGATTACTCTGCCCGGTGAGATGGAGCCACCGGTCGCGATCATGAGCCACAACGCCCTGCTGGTGCGCGGGACGCGGGAAGAGATCGATGAGTTCCGCGAGATGCTCAACATGCTGGACATCCCCCAGAAGCAGGTCGAGATCGCGACGAAGTGGATCGATGTTCAGACCACGGCTTCAGAGGCTCTTGGCATCGACTGGGCAGTGACGAATGGCGCGTGGGAAGTCTTCAATCTCGGCTTCGCGCCCGCTGAGGCGGGTAATAACGGCATCCGCTACGGCCGAAGCCGATGGTGGGCCGAACTTGGCGCCCTGCTGAACAACAACCAGGCGACGGTCATCAACGAGCCGCGCGTAGTCTGCATGAACGGCATGCCCGGGACGATCGCCTTCGAGACCGAGATCCCTTACTTCTCGGCCTCAATTAACTTCAACCAGTTCGGGCAGCGCACAGTTGATTACGAATCGGACTCAGTAACTGTGTCGAACGAGTTGTTCGTGGTGCCGCAGATCAACCCCGACGACTCGGTGAAGATGCTTCTTGCGCCGCAGCTTGAGGACCAGGTCGGGACGGTGGAAGGTCCGAACGGCGAGCGCATCCCGATCGTGACATCGCAGTATGTCGAGACCATGGTGCGCGTCGCGGACGGCGAGACGGTCGTGCTCGGTGGCGTAATCCGCGCCGATGAATCGGTCAACGTGCGGAAGACGCCGCTGCTGCATGAGATCCCGATCATCGGAAAGCTGTTCCAGTCACAGCGGGTGGAGAAGACGAACAGCGAGTTGCTCATCTTCGTGACACCGAGGATCGTCAGGGATACATCGGAAACGCTCTAAGGCGCAGAGGCGCGAGAGCGCCGAAAAGAGACACAGACACACTCGACGAACGGCACACATCGCTGTGCCGTTTGTCAGTACCGGGAGGCCATTTTGCGTTCAGCACTTGATTTGACGACGGCTGGAGAGTCACACGGCCCGTGTGTAACGGCGATTCTCGAGGGAGTACCAGCAGGTCTCGACTTGACGGCCGATGGCGTGAACCGCGATCTGGCCAGGCGCCAGATCGGCTACGGTCGTGGCGGGCGGATGCAGATAGAAACCGATCGTGTGCAGTTCACTGGAGGCGTGCGTCACGGTCGGACGCTCGGGTCCCCTGTCTGCATGGTCATTGAGAACCGTGACTGGGATAACTGGCGCAAGGAGATGTCGCCGGAGCTTTCCGGGGAGGACTGGGAGAGCGAGCGGCGGGTCAGGGTGCCGCGGCCCGGTCACGCTGATCTGGCGGGCCTGGCGCGTTACGGCCACGGGGACATGCGCAATGTGCTCGAGCGCGCGAGTGCGCGGGAGACCGCCGCGCGTGTGGCTGCGGGCGCGATCTGTCGGGCCCTGCTCGGCGAGCTTGGCGCGAAGGTGCGGTCGCGGACGGTTGAGGTAGGCGGCGCGAGAGACGGGGAATTCGCGGGCACCGAGGAGCAGTGGCAGGCGGCGGAGAGGTCCGATGTGCGCTGCGCTGATGAGGAAACTGCCGATCGAATGCGGTTGGCAATCGATGAGGCAAAGGCTGCAGGTGACAGCCTGGGCGGGGAGGTCGAGATCGTTGCCGAGGGAGTCCCGCCCGGTCTTGGCAGCCACGTGGCGTGGGATACGCGCCTCGATGGACGCATTGCGGGTGCGATGCTGGGCATCCCGGCGATCAAGGCCTGCGCAATCGGCGCGGGCTTCGAGGCGGCTCACCGTCCGGGGTCGCAGTATCATGATCCGATCATCCCGGCGCCTGGTGAACGTTGGCCTGTCGCGCGTCCGACGAATAACGCTGGTGGCATCGAGGGCGGGATCACCAACGGCGAGCCGGTCGTGGTGCGGATAGTGATGAAGCCGATCCCGACGCTGACGACTCCCCTCGCTTCGGTCGATTTGCAGACCGGTGAGGCGACGGAGGCTCACGCGGAGAGATCGGATGTATGCGCGGTGCCGGCGGCGGGCGTGGTCGGGGAGGCCATGCTCGCGCTGGTTCTGGCGTCTGCGGCACTGGAGTTTTTCGGCGGCGGATCGATGGCCGCAGTAAAGACGGCGTATGAGGCGCACATGCGCCGGCTCTCGACGTTGCTCAGCGGGCGGAGTGGGCCGGGATGAAGGCATTTCAACCTCCCGCTCAAGCAGTCGCCATCACGGGCTTCATGGGCACCGGCAAGACGACGGTCGGCCGGTTTGTTGCAGACCGTCTCGGGCTGGAATTCGTGGACACGGATGAGTTGATCGAGGAGCGGACCGGTCAGACGATTCCGGCGATCTTTGAGGAGCATGGAGAGGCGCATTTCCGCGATCTCGAGACCGACGCGCTGCGGCAGGCACTTTCACGGCACGGAACCGCGGTCAGCACTGGCGGGGGCATCCTGCTGCGCGAGGAGAACGTGCAGGCGTTGCGGGAAGCCGGACCGGTGGTGTGCCTGACGGCGACCCCGGAGACGATTCTCGCGCGGACACAGTCAGAGGGGCATCGGCCGCTGCTTGAGGTTGAGGAGCCCGCGGAGCGCATCCGGGAGTTACTTGCAGAGCGGGCAGGCTGCTACGCGCGCTCCGACGTTCAGATCGTGACCGACGAACTGTCGCCGGAGGCGGTGGCCGACCGGGTCGTGGAGGCGCTCGGGGAGGACGCGCGGGGTAGGTGGCTCGCCGGCGCAGAGACGGTCATCCCGCTGGACACGGGCAGCAGTCAGTATGCGATCACGGTTGGTCGGAACTCGCTTGCCGATCTCGATCGCCTGACGCCGCCCACGGAGACCGGGGTGCGAGCGGCGCTCGTGACGACCGATCGCATCGGGCCGCTCTACGCCGAGCAGGCGCGGACGGCGCTCGCGGAGGCCGGATGGAATGTCACGGTGCTGACCGTGCCCGATGGTGAGAGCAGCAAGCAGGTCACGGTGGCGGCGGAGCTGTGGGAGGCGATGGCGCGCGAAGGTTTCGACCGGGGCAGCAGGGTGTTCGCGCTCGGGGGAGGGGTGGTGGGGGACCTCGCGGGCTTCGTGGCTGCGACGTACATGCGCGGGATCGATCTTGTGCATCTGCCGACGTCACTGCTGGCGCAGGTGGACAGCAGCATCGGCGGGAAGACGGCGGTGGATCTTGGGGCAGGCAAGAACCTGGTGGGGGCGTTCCATCAGCCGGTGGCGGTCGTCACCGACGTGGCCACGCTGAGGACGCTCCCCGATGCGGAACTGCGATCAGGTCTCGGCGAGATCCTCAAACACGCGTGCTGCTTAGACGCGGAGATGTTCGGGTTCCTCGAGGAGCGGCGGGAGGCGGTCCTGCGGCGCGACGAGGCTGTCCTTGAGTACCTCGTTGCGCGGAACTGTCAGATGAAGGCAGAGGTCGTGGAGAAGGACCCTCATGAGGCCGGCCTCCGAGCGGTGCTGAACTACGGACACACGGTGGGGCACGCGCTTGAGAGAGCCGCGGACGACTGGTCGTTGCGTCACGGTGAAGTCGTGGGGGCGGGGATCGTCGCGGAAAGCCGTATCGCGACGTGGTTGGGGCTTGCCGATGAGGCGACGGGGCGGAGGCAGGAGCAGCTTGTTGCCGCCTACGGGCTGCCGACTTCGGTGACGGGTGTGGATGAGAGGGCGGCGCTGGCTGCCCTTGAGCGTGATAAGAAGATTGAAGCCGGGCGATTGCGGATGCCGCTGGTTCCCGAGGTGGGGAGCTTCCGGTTGATTGAGGACGTGAGTCTCGATCATGTGAGACGGGCACTCAGGTCCGTGATCGCGTAGTGCATGTCTGAGGCGATGAATCGGCATTGACGAGTTTGAGGGCAGGCGTTGACAGGCACAAGCCGATTACTCCCGCTTGCGGGTGGCGGCGCAGTCTCGGACCCGACCCCGCGGGTGATGGCCGGGTGCTGGTAAGCCGCCCATCAGAGGGGCGCGCACCAGCACATGCAGCACTTCGCCAGGCGGCGCTCGTGCGGCACCCGGGTCTTGCTCGAGTTGTGGAGGCGGGGTATGACGACGCGGGAGCGCGGGTGGTCGAGGAGGTGGGCGAGGCCCGACCGCTGGCGGACGAGCGTTGTCGGCTGCCGCGCGGGGATGCGCTGGCCGAGGGACTACTGGGCGTGCTCCGCGGGCTCGCGCATCTTCATCGACAGGCGATGGTCCATGGCGCGGTGTCGCGACAGACCGTGTTTTCCGACGGGCGTGATCTTCTTCTGACAGGCGTGGCGCTCAGCGCCGACGACGAGGGGGCAGCGTCGGCGGATGTACGCGCCTGGGGGGAGATGAGCGCAGAGCTGCTCGAGTCATCGCGCGGCGGGGAACTGACGGAGATAGTGCACGAGGCGGCGCAGCAGGTGCTGGCCGCCGGGCCGGTCGGACATTCGTTGAATGCGCCCCGGGTTGTTCGCGCGATCAACCGAGCGTTGTTGAGTGATGACGAGATGGCCTCGCAGCCAGTGCACGATCAGGAAGGCGTGGAAGACGAGATAGAGAAGTCGGGTGTCATGAGGGCCCTGCTTGCGATTGTCCATCTGACAGGCAATACCATCGTCGGTCTCTTCACCACCGTGCTGACGCTGGCACTGATCGGTGCAGTTGTCGCCGGCGGAGTTCTGTGGTTCCTCGACCAGCTTCCGGCCGAAGTTCCGGTGCCGAACGTAGTGGGGATGGAGCGGGAGGAGGCACGCGCGAGACTCGAGGCCGATGGTCTCGGGATCGGGCGCGTGCGTTCGGTGTACCGCGAGGAGGTGGAGCCGAATCATGTTGCCGAGACGGCGCCACCGCCGGGCATGATGGTGCGTGAGGGGCGCGAAGTGACGCTCGTGGTGAGCATGGGAGCGGCGCGTGTGGACGTGCCCCGGCTGACGGGGCTGAAGCCTGCGGAGGCGGAGGAGCTGCTCGATGAAAAGGGTTTGCGGCTGGTCGAGGGTGGGGAGATGCGCTCGAACATGCCCGAGGGAGAGATTGTGGCGCAGGATCCGCCGCCGACCAGGAAGATAGCGCAGGGCGAGCGCGTGGTGGTGCAGACGAGCGGCGGGCCGAGCTTCGGCGTGATCGAACTGCCGGCCGAGGATGAGGACGGCGAGTCGCGCCGGATGGTCTTCCGGCAGATTGAGATCATTGTTCCGCGTGGGGATGCGCTGCAGCGGGTCAGGGTCCGCGAGGGCTACGGGGACGATCTTGAGACGACCTACGACCGGCTTCACCGGCCGGGCGATCGCATCAAGCTCGACACGTACGGCCGCCCCGGCAAGCACATTCATGTGAGCATCGAGGGAGAGCAGGTCTTCAAGACACAGCTCTGAGAATGACATCAGGCCACGGCAGGGATGCGAATCGGTCGGACAGCGAACTTGTGCGAGCCTCGCGGGCGGGAGATGCTGAAGCATTCGATTGCCTTGTCGAGGCTCACTACCGTAGTGTGTACAACACGGCCTACCGGATGCTGCGCACCCCGAGCGCGGCGTCGGACGCGACCCAGGCGACGTTCGTGCGTGTGTGGGAGGCGCTTTCCTCGTTTCGCGGCGATGCCAGCTTCAGCACGTGGCTCTACCGCATCACAATGAACGTCTGCCTCGACGAGTTGCGCCGCAACAAGAACCAGCCGCTCAGTCTCACAGTGGAGGATGACGACGGCGAACCCTCCGGTGAGCGCGACATGCCGGACTTCTCCGACGAACCCGCCAGCACCGCCGAGCAGCGACAACTCCAGGAGCTTGTCCACGAGGCGATCGGGAGGCTCTCCGAGGACTTCCGGGCGGTCATCGTTCTCTACGACATCCGCGGGCTGTCCTACCAGGAGATAAGTGACGCGCTGGAGATTCCACTGGGCACGGTGAAGTCGCGCCTGAATCGCGCCCGACAGGCTCTTCGTGAAGAGATGGAGCCGTGGGCGGAACTTTTCGACAGATGATC
>JBNJEK010000247.1:0-6676 GCA_051745855.1 Armatimonadota bacterium | reverse complement strand
GCCTGCTGGGCGGCGTTGACGGTGATCATGCGCGATGGGACGTCGGTCTGTGGCGGGTGGCCGGAAAAGTGCATCGTCGCCAGGTCCTCCATCGTCAGGCCGTGCTGGATCGCCAGCGTCAGCATGTCGATCCGCTCGGCCACCCCCTCGTGCCCGTAGCACTCTGCGCCGATCAGCCGGTGCGTGCGCGCATCGAACACCTCCACCAGCCCGATCGGGCCCGCGCCCGGGAAGACCTTCTCCCGAGTGTGCGCCTCCGCCTCGCCCATGATCGTCCTGATGCCCATGTCCTCCGCGCGCTCGACGTTCAGGCCGGTCGCGCCGTAACTGTTCCTCCACAGCCGGGTAAGACTCGGGTTGATGAAGCCCGGGAAGGTCCGGAAGCCACCCGTGATGTTGATCGCCGCACACTTGCCCTGAATCACCGCGTTTGTCGCCAGCGGCCCGCGGTCGGGCGCACCGGTGATGAAGTTGCGATGCTGGATGCAGTCGCCCACCGCATAGACGTGCGGCAGGTCGGTGCGCATCCGGTCGTCCACGATCACGCCCATCGTCCCGACCGTTGCGCCAGCGTCCTCGAGAAGCTGTGTGTTCGCGCGGACGCCCACCGCCCAGATCAGCATCTCGGCCTCGATCGTCCGGCCTGCCACCTGCACCCCCTCGACGCGCTCCGCGCCCACCACGGCCTCCGCTGCCTCGCCCGCGTGGACGTGCACGTTGTGTGCTCGAAGCTCCTCGGCAGCGCGCCGCGCGATCGGTTCGCTGCAGACCGTTCCGAGGCACATCGGCAGCATCTCCACCACGTGGACCTCGAGCCCCGCGTTACGCAACACCACCGCCATCTCAAGGCCAATGTACCCTCCGCCGACCACCACCGCGGTGTTCGCCTTCGCGGTGGCCTCCATGATCGCCCTGATGTCCGGCGCATCCTTCACTACGAATGTACCCGGCAGATCGGATCCCTCCACCGGCGGGACCACCGGATCCGCTCCCGGCGCGACCACCAGGTCATTGTACCCGATCTCCCCTGTGCCCTCGATGCTCACGCGACGCGCCCCGGTGTCGATTGCTGTCGCTTCGCCGATATGCAGATCGATGCTCGCGTCCGTCAGCATCGCCTGGTCGGACTTCAGGAAGTCCTCCACGCAGATCGTCTGGTCGATCGCGTAGGGCTGCGAGCACGGGACGAGGCTTCGCTCCTGCTTGCGGATCATCCCCACGCTCAACTCGCTGTTGCGGCCGCGGGCGAATCGTGCGCAACTCATTCCGCCGGGCCCGCCGCCGATCACCAGTAGATCGTAGTGCAGTGCGCCGCCATCGCTCATCGCCGCCACTCCTTAGCAGGTGCGACCTGTGCCGATCATCTCATTGATTCGCGCACCGGCCCACCGAATCCCTCCTCGCCTCGGAAGGTATATCCTCCGCCACGGCGAATCGGCGCCCAACGCATACGCATACTCAGGAGGGTCTGACTACCATGGCACCTATCAAGCAGTCCGTCTGCTGGGGCGTCGTCGCCTCGGCCGGAGAGCCCGAAGACGTCGTCAAGCAGGTCGCGGATATCGGCTACTCGTCCATCGAGATGTCGCCGCCCGAGGTCTTCCCGATCATCAAGGACGCCGGCCTCGACATCGCGATCTTCGTCGGCCACAAGTCCCTCGCCGACGGCCTCAACAAGCGCGAGAACCACGAGCGCATCTATGACGAACTGATGGAGAGCTTCGAGCTTGCCGAGGAGTATGACGTGCCGAGCCTGCTGTGCCTGTCGGGCAACCGCTACGAGGGCGTCAGCGACCTGCAGGGCGCCGAGATCTGCGCGGAGATCCTCTCGCGCGTCGCCCCCACCGCCGAGGAGAAGGGCATCAACCTGTGCATGGAGCTTCTGAACTCGAAGGTCAATCACCCGGGCTACATGGCCGACAGCACCGAGTGGGGCGTGCACGTGTGCAAGATGGTGGACAGCCCGCGCGTGGCGCTGCTTTATGATATCTACCACATGCAGATCATGGAGGGCGACCTGATCCGCACCATTCAGAACAACATCGACTACTTCAAGCACTTCCACACCGCGGGGAATCCGGGCCGCAATGACATGGACGAGACCCAGGAGATCTACTACCCGGCGGTCGCCCGCGCCATCGCGGAACTCGACTACCAAGGCTACGTCGGCCACGAGTTCGGCCCGAAGGGCGACGACCGCATCGCCGCCGCGCAGGCCGCGTTCGACACGTGGAACGTGTAACTGCGGCAACGAAAGCAACGACAGCGACGAAAGCAACAACAGCAAAGGCGGGCGAGGCACGGGTCCCCGCCCTACAGAACGACGGCGGCGGACGACTGCGGGGGTCGTCCGCCGTCTTAAAGATGAAAGCGAGCAGTTTGAGGAGGCGCGTCCAATGAAGCAGGCGCTTGTGTGGTGGTCGTTTGTCGGTTCCAGCGATTACTCGCCCGAGGAGATCATGTCGGCGGCGAAACAGATCGGCTATGACGCGATGGAGATGATGAAGCCCGAGCAGATCCCGATGGTCAAGGACCAAGGGCTTGATGTCGCGCTGCTGATCGGCCACGATTCGCTGACCGACGGGATGAACGACCCCGAGAATCACTCGCGCATCGCAGACGAACTCGCCGAGAGCATTCAGGTGGCGGCGCAAAACGACGTGCCGGTGCTCTGCTGCTTCTCGGGCAACCGGCGGTTCGGCCTCTCGGACATGCAGGGCGCGGAGTACTGCGCGGAGATACTCTCGCGGATGGCCCCGCAGGCGGAGAAGGCCGGCGTAACGCTGTGCATGGAGCTTCTGAACTCGAAGGTGAATCACGCCGGCTACCAGTGTGACAACACCGAGTGGGGCGTGCACCTGTGCAAGATGGTCAACTCGCCGGCGGTCAAGCTCCTCTACGATGTGTACCACATGCAGATCATGGAGGGCGACCTGATCCGCACGATCACCGACAACATCGAGTGGATCGGCCACTTCCACACCGGCGGCAATCCGGGCCGCAACGACATCGACGAGACGCAGGAGATCTTCTATCCGCCGATTGCGAAGGCCATCGCCGAGAGCGGCTACGACGGCTACGTCTCGCACGAGTACACACCAAAGGGCGACACGATCGATTCGGCGAAGGCGGCGTGGGAGATCTTCGACGTCTGACCTGCGGTGCGCCGGCCGCTTCGCACGACGTCCACCCCCGCCCCGGAGATACGCGTGATGCATGGATCCTTTCCGAAGAGGGACATGCGCGTGCCGGGGCGAATCCCTGTACGCGTACCGTCGTCACCGACACCGTCCAGCAGGAGGCACCCTGACCGATGGCTGACACGAAACTGAAGCTTGGCGTGATGATGCACATTCGCGATGACGCGGAGGGCGCGATCAAGAAGGTCGCGGATATCGGCGTGCCGACCGCACAGCTTGGCTGGCCGCCGAATATGACCGTGGAGCAGGGCGTCGAAGTCAGGCAGATCGCCGATGACCACGGGGTCGAGATCACCACACTCTGGGCGTCGCTGCCTGGCCTGCACGTGTGGAACTTCATCGAGGGGCCGACCTCGATCGGCCTCGTGCCGGAGGCGTGGCGCGCCCAGCGCGTGCAGGCGCTCGAGCAGGCCGCCCGCTGCGCCGCGGAGATGGGCGTGCAGTCGATCACCACACACTGCGGCTTCATCCCCGAACATCCGGGCGATCCGCTCTACCAGGGCGTGGTGGTGGCGCTCAAGCAGGTCATGGGCACCTGCGACAGGCTCGGCGTCGAGTTCTGGTTCGAGACCGGCCAGGAGACCCCGATCACGCTGCTGCGCACCATCCAGGACGTCGGCAGCGAGAACATGGGCATCAACCTCGACCCGGCGAACCTGCTGATGTACGGAAAGGCGAACCCCGTCGATGCGCTGGACACCTTCGGCGAGTGGGTGCGCGGGGTCCACGCCAAGGACGGGGACTACCCGACCGACGGCGATTCGCTGGGCAAAGAGAAGCCGCTGGGCGAGGGGAAGGTGAACTTCCCGGTGCTGGTGCCGAAGCTGAAGGAGTGTGGCTTCACCGGCGCGTTGACGATCGAGCGGGAGATCTCCGGCGATAAGCAGGTCGAGGACATCAAGAAGGGGATCGAACTGCTGACGCCGCTGCTTTGAGCACGAAGGGAAAAGTGAAGGGTGAAAAGGGGAACGGCGATGGCTCACGACCGGCTGGAGCCGCTCCCTTTTTTCCCGATCCGCTTGACAGGCTTCTCGCTTTGTGGTAGTTAATACAAGCGAGAAGCAATAACGCATAGGAGGCGTCATGACCGAGACGGAATGCGGAGCGCAGGTGGAGGAGCGAACGCGGAGGATCATCCGCGACCTGCGCGAGCGCGGGCACCGGATTACCCCCCAGCGCGTGGCCATCGTCCGCGAGTTCATCTCGCGCTGCGATCACCCGTCTGCGGAGGCGATCCATCGCAGCCTGTCGGATGAGTTTCCGATGATGGCGATCTCCACCGTGTACAACACCCTCCGACTGCTCGCCGAGATGGGCGAGGCGGTGGAGGTGTCACCGGCGACGCCCGAGACGCGCTTTGACCCCGACACCGGCGACCACTGTCACCTGACCTGTCTCGGCTGCAACACCATCGAGGACCTTCCGCTTGAGGCGTGTGCGCAGGCCAATGAGTTCGTGCAGGCCGCGCAGGAGGCGGGGTTCGCCCCCGTGCGCCAGGTCTACCAGATCTTCGGCTACTGCGCCGACTGCCGGGAGGACGAGGACCGCGCCGCGTCGTAGCGCGTATCACGGTGCGAACGCGACGTTTTTTTGCCGCGAGGACTTTCACGCAAGGCGTTCGTAATAACGAAAAGATGTCGTTAACATGGCAGTGAGCGGGTTACGCCCGCATATCACATAGACCTGAGGAGAGGGTACACATGCCGACAGTCGCACGTGAGGTCGTTGAGAAGGCAGGCGTTGACGTAGACAAACTCGTGGACATGCTGGTTAAGAACGCCGCAGCGGAGTTGACGACGTTCTACTACTACACGATTCTACGCGTGAACCTCATCGGGATGGAGGGCGAGGGTCTGAAGGCCATCGCCGAGGACGCGCGCATCGAGGATCGCAATCACTTCGAGGCGCTTGTCCCGCGGATCTACGAACTGGGCGGCGAGCTGCCCGCGGACATGGTGGAGTTCCACAACATCTCGGGCTGCCCGCCGGCGGTGATGGACGAGGGCGACGACCCGTACGACGTGGAGAAGATCATGCAGGTGCTGCTTGAGGCCGAGCAGTGCGCGGTGCGGCAGTACACGGCGATCTGCAACATGACCGCCGGCAAGGACCATCGCACCTACGATCTTGCGCTGGCGATCCTGCATGAGGAGATCGAGCACGAGTCGTGGTTCTCCGAATTCCTCGGTCAGGGTCCGTCCGGTCACTTCCAGCGGCGCACGGCCGGCGAGTCGCCGTTCGTGTCGAAGTTCCTGCACATCGGCTGATTGGTGTCCGAGACGTCGAGCCGATTCCCTCCTGATGCCGGGAGGGAATCGGCGAGACAGACGGAACCTTCCTGACGAGGGAAGGCAGATGTGACGATCTGATACCCGACACGCACATTCGCAACCGTCATTATCAGGCGGGGCGTTACATCAGATGAGGAGGAGACAAACGATGGAAGAGCGTTCACTGGCGTTGATCGGCGATCCTGCACCGGCCTTCACGGCGAAGACCACACAGGGGGAGATCAACTTCCCCGACGACTACGAGGGCAAGTGGGTCATACTCTTCTCACATCCGGCGGACTTCACGCCGGTGTGCACGACCGAGTTCATGACATTCGCGTCGATGGCGGAGGACTTCAAGGCGCGCAACTGCGAGTTGATCGGGCTGTCGATCGATTCGAACTACTCGCACATCGCGTGGGTTCGCAAGATCAAGGAAGACATTGAGTACAAGGACATGAAGAACGTGGAGATCACCTTCCCGATCATCGCCGACCTGACGATGGAGGTTGCGAACAAGTTCGGGATGATTCAGCCCGGCGCGAGCAGCACGGAGGCGGTGCGCGCTACGTTCCTGATTGACCCGGAGGGGACGATTCGCGCGATCCTCTACTACCCGCTGAGCAACGGTCGCAACATGGACGAGATCATGCGCACGCTCGTGGCGATGCAGACCTCCGACGAGCACGGGGTCGCGACACCGGCGAACTGGACGCCCGGCGACGAGGTGATCGTCCCGCCGCCCGGGACCGACGCGGACGCCGACGAGCGCGTTGCTGGCGCGGGCGAGGACTACCGCTGCCTCGACTGGTTCCTCTGTCTCAAGAAGCTGGACCTGTAGTGCGCAGGCAGACGCCACCGCATACCATCGGCCCCCGCTTTCGAACGGGGGCCGATACGTTTCGCCCTTCCCGCCGTTGCCTTACCGCAACCGCTTCCACTCGTCGATCATCGCGGCGGTGCTCTCCCACGGCATGATGCTGTGCGCGGAGACGCCCGGCGCGAGTATCAGCCCCGTTGGCGCGAAGACCTCGAACGTCTCGCGGACGGCCTCGCGCGTCGTCTCCGGCCCCTTCCACAGGTGGTAGGTGCTGCTCGGGCCCGTCCAGAAGCTGCTGACATCGCACAGCGCGTCGTGGATCCGCTGCGGCTCAACCCCCGCGAACGCGATGTCGATGCCGAAGAGTGAGTCGAGCGCAAGCCCGT
>JBNJEK010000246.1:0-6783 GCA_051745855.1 Armatimonadota bacterium | reverse complement strand
TACCTCGCCACCACCACCCGCACCTGCTTCGGCGGGATCGTCAGAAAGATCGTCGCGACCTCGCCCTCGATCTGCGCCTCCAGCACCACGTCCTCCCACGCCTCGCGGTACGTCGCGCCCTCGCGATGAGGAATCTCGATGAGCGCCCCATCGGCCGTGTAAGGAAGGTCATTGAAGATCGTGTAGACTTCATATCCATCGCCGGGGAAGCGGTTCGCGTAGACCCCCTGTCGCAGCGTCGGCACGAGCCACTCAGGCTCGGTCGTCGCGAACGCCTCCGGGTAGCTCCGCCAGACCTCGCCGATGCGCCGGATCGCTGCCGCGGTCTCCGGCGCGTATTCCGTGGGTTCACCCGCCATGTAGAGCGTCTCGCGCCCCCACAGCGCGCGCAGCGACAGGCGAACGTTCTCCCAGATGTTGTTCGCGTTGCCGGCGTAAAGCTCGAAGCACTTGACCTGCGGCGCCACCCAGTAGATCGGGTTGACCAGGAATGTGCTCGGGCGCTCCCACTCGTAGCGGTGCGTGTGATTGAACGCCCCATCCTGCCACTGCGTCATGATCTCCGTCGGCACGAACTCCGAGTACGTCACCACGTCGTGCCCCACCCGGTTGACCGCCTCACGAATCTCCCGCACCAGCGGCGCCTGCGCCACGCGCATCCCCACCGGCACCGGGTGGTCATGCTCGGGGTTCCAGCAGACCCACGTGTCCGCGTTCCAGTAGCCGACCTGGTCCATGTAAAGCCCGCTCGCGGGGAACGTCCGGCCCACGCGCTCGTACGTGTTCGCCCAGTAATCCCGGCACTCCGGAATCGCGCTGCAGGTGTAAAAGTTGCCCGCCGACCATCCCCGCACTTCGCCGTCTTCGCCGACGAGCTTCCAGTCGCTCGCGACCTCCGCGGCCTCCGCCTTCTCATCCATCAGCAGCGGGTCGAGGTAGAGCCCGGTCCGCACCCCGGCATCTTCAAGCCCCTGCAGCGCCCCTCGCCACGCCTCCTCGCCGCCGAGATACTCGTAGTGCGAGTAGTCGCCCTGGCCGCCGTGCTCGGGCGATGTGAACCAGCCGTAGACGTGCTGGTAGTCGATCGGGCCGAAGTGCTCGGCCATGCCCTCGATGTGCGGCGAGAGATCCATCCGGCCGTCCTCGTCGAGGAACATCGCCAGCGTCGGCGTAATTCCGATGAAGGTGCTGATGCGCCGGAACCATTCCGGGTGCCTCGCGCTCGGCGTGTACCACGTCGCCATCCAGTCGCGGTACGCCGCGACCGCAGTCGTGTAATCCCCGAGGTACGCCCCGACCGCCACCTCCGGCAGCGCCGCGGTCGCCCCCGGCGCCACGTCGAGGTAGAGGTAGCGCGTCGCGGCTGTCACCCGTCCGGCGTACTTCTCCAGCAGATGGTCCGCATCGTAGCGCGGCTCATTGTCATGCCCTGCGACGTAGAGTCCGCCGCCCTTCTCCGGCGACCATGCCGTCACCATGCCCACCGGCAGGCGATCAGCCTTCACCTCATCCTCGAAGAACGGTTCATTGCTGATCATAGTGCCGAAGCCGGGGTAGAACGTCCACACGTTCTCGGGGGTCGAGTCAATCACCACGCCCGGCATCGGCGTCACCGTGAGGGAGCCGCGCAGGTCCTCGTCGCCCTCGTTGGTCACACCCACCGTCATCCCGATCTCCGACGCATCGTTCCACTGAAGCGTCAGTCGCCCGCTGACGGGCATCGACTCCTCCGCCGTCCAATCCACTGTCGCCAGCGTCGGCGACACCCGCTCCGCGCCGGTCACTGTCACCTCGGCGCTGGTTAACGAACCATCCTCGGTCTCCAGTGTGAAAAGCTCGCGGACCGGAGAGAGGTCCTGTGTGAGGATCCCGCTGAACATCAGCGACGGCCGGATCCCGTCCGCCAGGTCGAGTTCGAGCGTGAGGTAGTCACTTCGCAGCGTGACAGGCCCCTGCCCCTCCCCCACCTCAATCTCCGTGTGATCATCCGGCGCCCTGTCGGTGACGCGCGACTGCGGCGGCAGCGGCCGTCCCGCCTCCGGCATCTCAAAGAGCGGCTCACCGCTGCGCTGAAGCGTAATCCCCAGCACGTGGAAGCCGACCGCGCGCGTGCCATCCACCAGCGAGAGGCTCGCCACCTCGCGCTCGGGATGAGGGTTCACCACGCCCAGCAGCCCCGGTCCGGGCGGCATCACGTAGCTGCCGCCGGCAATGTTCGCGGGCAGTGACTCGAAGCTCCCGCCATCCACGTAGTCGAGGCGGATGCGGAAGCGCTCCGGCTCGTAGACAGACTTGATCGGCCCGCCCCAGTACGTGAAGTTGTCGAGCCCCTCCGGCCGCGTCGCGACGAGCGCGTAGACGGCCGGCATCGTCCCGCCAACCGGCACCGTCAACTCCTCGCGATCCATCACGCCGAGCACATGCGCGTCCTCGCTCAACTCGAAGGGCACGCCATCAAGCGCCACACGCCCGCCAGGCGTCCCCATGTACATCCCGTGGTAGCGGTTCATCAGGCCGCTGGCGGTGACTCCCTCAGTGGGTGGCACACCGATATACTGAAAATCGCGTCCTTCGGGGATCGCCGGGTCCTGCGTCACCTCGAAGCGGTCGCGCAGATTCGCAAGCTCGCGTCCCGAGCCGACGTAGATCCAGTCAAGCTCGGCCCACGCGCGCGGGCTTTCCTCCGAGACAAGGTTGATCCGCACATGCTCCAGCCCATCCGGGAATGCGTCTGTGGGGAACGTGTTCGCCGCCACATGCCACGCGCCATCGTTGATCAGCGAGTTCCAGAGATAGATTCCGCGCTCCTCATCGCCCGCCCCGACGGTCATGAAGTGCCGGATAGTTCGCGGGTTGCGCGTGTACACCAGCCGCTGACCGCGGATTCGGTAGCGGAACACCACGGTGTTGACGCCTTCGCCGACCTCGATCGGCTCATCGAAGCTCCACGCGAAGCTTGCATTCCGCTGCATTCCCTCGACCGCGAATTCAGCGGTGCCGCCCTCCGCGTTCATGCTGCCGACCCCGGGGTAAGGCACATCCTCAAGCTGCTCCCAGCCGGCGAGGTCGTCGAAGTCGTGGCGCGCTGCAACCTGCACGTCGGTGAAGCCCACCTCCCGCAGAGGCGGCCGCTCGCCCTCCAGGCGGATGTAATCCACCCACACATCAGCCGGACCGTCAGTGGCGTTCACCGAGAGCACGAACTTCGTCGCCCAGTAGCCACCGTCACGCTTGCGCGGCATCTCTTTGCGCAGCACATGCCACTCACCGTCGGCCTGAAGCTCTCCGAGGGTCACCGGCGACTCAGATGGCCGGGCCGAGGTCGGGTTCGTGTTCATGTAAAGAAAGTACGAGTCGCTCTCATCCTGCTGGTTGATCGCCCGGTAGCGAATCTCCAGTGTGTCATAGGTGTCGAGGTTCACGCCCGAGGGCGTCGTCATCCACCGCATCGCGCGCCTCGGTTCACCAACATGAAAATGCCCCACGCCGTCTTCGATTGCGAAGCTGAAGTCCCGGGCGCAGTTGCGCGTGTACGCGATCGGATACCACCGATCTGCCCCCTCCGTGTCCTCGAACTCCTCAGCCCACCCGATCTCCCAGTCCTGTGCCACTGCAGTGCTGGTCAGCGCGATCATTACTGTGAACGCGACGATGGCTGCGCGATACATACTTGAGTCTCCTGCACACCTGTCGTTGCCATCATCCTTCTCATCTGTGCATCCTGCAAGTCTCAGCCGTTCGCCGCCGTCTCCCGCTCCATGATCTCCCACGCTTTCTTCACGTAGAAGCGGTACGCCTCCAGCGGCGTCCCGTTCGGAATCCTGTGATCGAGACCCAGCATGCATCCGCCCGTCCGCATCATCGGCGGAATCTTGTACTCAAGCTCATCGACGATCGCCTGCTCGCCGCGACGGAGGCAATGCTTGTCCAGTCCGCCGACGAAGGCCAGCTTTTTGCCGTACTTCTTGCGCAGAGCTACTACATCCATCCCCGCCGCCGGCTCCAGCGGATGCATGACATTCACGCCCGCATCGATGAAATCCTGCACAACCGCATTCATGTTTCCATCCGAATCCTGGTCAAAGGTGCGCGCCCCGCGGTCCCGCAGCATCTCCCAGACCGTCAGATAGTAAGGCGCGATGAACTCCCGCACCTGCTTCGGGCCCGCCAGCGGCCCGCTCTTCCCCGCCATATCCTCGTGTATATTAAGCTGATCGACCTGCACCGTGGCCGAGACGCGATCGAGCACCCGCCGCGCGGTCTCACCGATCGTCCGCAGGATGTCGTGGATAAGCTCGGGCTGCTCGTAGAACGCCACGCAGATGCCCTCCTCGCCGAGAAGCTGGCGCGGTTCGTCAAAGCCGCCCGGGATTGACACCCGAACGACCTTCCCCTCGTCGCGCGCCTTCCGCGCCGCGTCCTCCCAGCCCGGTCGGAAGCGCTCCTCGCTGAACTCGTAGTGATGCTTGAAATCCAGCCAGTCATCCATGTCCCGGACGGGGTAGTCGAGCGGCAACGGAATACTCGCGGCCTTCTTGAAGAGCTTCACCCGGCGGCCGTAGCGGTCGATGCCGATGACCGAGTCATCGGTCTCCTCGAGCACCCGCTCCTTCTCCCCGCCCATCAGGCCGGTGTTCACAGGGATACTCGCCATCATCGGCCGGCGGTAGCGGAACGCGGACATCTCAAGCTCGTCCTCCGAAGCGCCCTGTGCCCGCCACTCATCCTTCAGGCCCACCATCGGCCCGAAGATCTCGGTGAACATCGGCGAGTGGTTGGCCTCGAAGGTCATGTGCTCGAGGTACTGCTCGCGATCCACCTCCATCGAACGATGGATCCCGAGGTCGGCATGACCGGCTCTCAATGACATTCAGGTCGCCTCCCGGCATACGCACGCGCGGTTCGATCCTCCGGTGACGCGGTCAGCGTCCCATCGGCAATTCCACGCGCTCTCCCTGTTGCGCGGCCCTCACGCTCGCCTCCACGAATTCCATGTAACGCACGCCGTCCTCGAAGCGCGTCAGCTTGATCTCCTCCTCGCCCCGGATCGCGCCGATGAACTCCTCCTCCACGCGCCAGCCGCCTCGCTCGTCATCCGGGATCTCGACCGGCGTGAAGTCTTCCTCGCCTCGCGCGCAACTTGTGAGCGTTTCCCCGTCATAGCGGAGTGCGCCTTCGGTCCCCGCGATCGTCACATGGCGCTCCGGTGGCCCGGTCACGGTCGAAAGGTGCATTCGCAGCCTCGCGCCGCACGCCATCTCCCCCATGACGTCCAGTTCATCGAAGATGCGGGTCACGTAAGGCTGCCCGTCGCGCTCCAGCATCGGCTTTACGATCCGCCCGCCGGCCTGCACGCTCGTCGCCCCGCCCAGCCAGCGCATGATGGCCTCGTACCAGATTCCGAGGCTCATCGTGTTGAAGCCCGATAGCTCAAAGTTGTTCCGCCAGTGATAGTCCGGTCGATCGTCGGCGAAGCCCCGCCGATCCACGACCTCGACGGAGACCGGTTCGCCGAGGAATCCCTCACCGATCATTCGCAGGACCGTGGCGTCCACCTCCAGCGTAAAGGGCGACGGAATCACCTGCGCCACGAGGTGCGGTCGCATCTGCGCGGCCTCGAGCATCCGTCGCGCTTCATCCGCACTGCGAGCCATCCGCGCCTCGCACATCACGTGCCTCCCGGCCTCCAGCGCCGCGACCGAGCAGCGGCAGTGCATGTAGGGCCAGGTGCCGATCACAACCGCGTCGATGTCATCGGCCTCCACCAATTCGCGCCAGTTCGCATGCCAGCGGGGGATCTCAAGCTCCCCGGCGGCCTCTCGCGACGACTCGTCGGTGCTGTTGCGCACCGAGACGATCTCGACGCCCTCGATTTCGCGCAGACCCGGGATGTGCTTCGCGCGGGTGTTGCTCCCCGCGCCGATGATCCCCACTCTGATCGTGTCCGTGCTCATAAAGTGCTCCTCCTTCACGCCTGAGAGCAAGCCGAAGGCGTCCGGGCGCTCTCATGCCCTGCGACGTAGCTGTCGCCTGCTGAATCCTTCGCATGTTGCGCCCGGTCACCTCCCGCCGCACACCCCGCGTCGGGAGGAACCTGCTCCTGAGCGGCGAATGATAGGGTGCACAGACGGATGATCCGCGCAAGTTCCACCACGGAGGTCCACCATGAACGTACTCATCATCGGCGGAACGCGCTATCTCGGACGCGAGATAATGCTGCGGCTGTCGGAGCGCGGCGACGAGGTGACGGTGCTCAACCGAGGCCGCACCGAGTGCGCGTTGCCTGACGACGTCGAGTGCGTCACCGCCGACATCACCGACCCGCAGACCATCGTTCAGGCCCTTGAGGGGCCGGATGGCGTCGCACAGGAATTCGACGCCTGCATTCACATGATCGCGATGGACGGCGCCCGCGCCGCCCAGGTCATTGACTCCGTCTGGGGGCTCATCGATCACTACGTTCAGTGCGGCTCCACCGGCGTGTTCATGCCGCTCCAGCGCTGCCCGGCCGACGAGACCGAGCCGGTCGATCCACCCGAACCCGAGTGGGGCGGCTTCGGCGCCAAGGCCGACTCCGACCAGGTCGCGCGCGACCTCTGCGAGGAGTACGACCTGCCGCTGACGATCCTTCGCCCCACGAACATCATGGGCCCGGGCGATGTGCCGATCGACCTGCTCGGCGGCCGCGATCCCGAATTCTTCCAGGGCATCCTCGACGGCGGACCGATCACCATCCCGAACCTCGGCGAGGGCCTGCTGCAGCCCGGCGACGTCCGCGACCTC
>JBNJEK010000245.1:0-6791 GCA_051745855.1 Armatimonadota bacterium | reverse complement strand
GATTCCTGCTCCTGGGTCACGGGGGCTTTTACAACCGTGGCTGTGAGGCGCTCGTGCGAACAACCGTCGCGATGCTGCGCGCGCAGTTCCCCGGGAGCGAGATCGTCCTTAGCTCTCAGGATGCCGAGGTGGACCGCCGACATTCCGCCGCCGAAGGCATCGCCGTGTCCGATCCCCTCGTTCGCCGCTGGTCGCCCGAGTGGTTCGGGTGGCAGGTCAGGAAGCTGCTCAGACAGCCTATACCTGAGATTGAGCGATTGCCGCGGGAGCTTCGCGACGCGATGCGTACCGCCGACGCCGTCCTGCAGATCGGCGGGGACAACTTCACGTCGGACTACGGTCTAACTACCGACAGCGCGCTGCTTGGCCTCAACGAGATTGCGTTCGCGCTGGAGACACCGCTCGTCATCTGGGGCGCGTCCATTGGCCCTTTCGACAGCGCGGACCTGGAGGAAGCAGTGCTCAGCCAGCTCCGCCGGGCGGCGCTTGTCACCGTCCGGGAGAGCCTGACCGATCAGTATCTCGCCGGCCATGGCATCCGCGACAACGTCGTCCGTGTCGCCGATCCGGCCTTTCTGCTTGAGCCCGATCCGGTCGATCTGTCAGCACTGCGCCCTGCGACCGAACGCGTGCTCGCCATCAACGCCAGCGCGCTGTCATGCGCAAATCGCAGCGACGGTGACCTGCAGTTTGGCCGAAGGCTGGTCGAGGCCGTCATCGACGAGGTCCTGCATTGGGATGACTGGGGGATACTGCTGGTGCCGCATGTCGTGCAGCCTCCACACAATGACGATCATCAATACCTGGCCGGTATCGTGGATTCGGTCGATCGGCCCGGCCGGGTGCGGCTGCTTCCGCCCCTGTTTGACGCGAGACAGACCAAGCACGTCATCGCGCAATGTGACGCGCTCATGGCAGCCCGGACGCACGCGACCATCGCCGGCTTCTCAAGCGCAGTGCCCACGATCTCACTGGCGTACAGCAGGAAGGCGCACGGGATCAACCTCGACCTCTTCGGCCATGATGAGTGGCTCGTTGACATCGTCGAGATGGAAGAGGTCGATCAGGCGGTCGCCCTGGTTCGCAGGCTCGCCGACGAGCTGGGCGACGTCTCAGCACATCTCAGAGAGAGGCTCCCTGAGGTGAAGGAGGCCGCGATCCGCGGCTCCCGGCGGCTGGCCGAGATCGTGGGGGAGGGGGCTGCTTAGCGTGCCGCGGGAGCATCGAGACCCCACAGTCAGCGCGGTAATCCCGGCGTACAACGCCGCCGGGACAGTCGAACGGGCGCTCGCTTCCGTCCTTGCGCAGACCTCGGATCGGATCATCGAGATCATCGTGGTGGATGACGGCTCCGATGACGGAACGGCTGAAGTAGTCCGCGGGGCGTATCCGGATGTCAAGCTCATTCAGCAGGAGAATGCGGGGGCGTCGGCAGCGCGAAACCGTGGCGTTCGGGAGGCCCGCGGCGAATACGTGGCTTTCCTCGACGCCGATGACGAGTGGCTGCCCGGAAAGATTGAGACGCAGCTTGAGTATGCGCGCGAGCATCCGGGGGTAGTGCTGTGGGGCTGCGATTTCGTCGAGGTGCCGCCCGGTGAGGGCACTTCGAAGGAAGTAAGGACCGCCGGCACGGGCGCGGTGAACATGGTGTGCTTCCGCGATCTGTTCCCCGGGGGAAAGTTTCCCGCGTGGGCGAATACTCCGGGGTGGCTGCTCCCGCGCGCCCGCTATCTCGCACTGGGGGGCCTTGATGAGCGCCTGCCTGTCGCGGAGGACCGCGACTTCCTCATGCGCCTGACCGGGCGCGGCTTCACGCTGGCCGTCGTCGGTGAGGCCCTCGTGAGGGTCCACGTCCGCAGCGACAGCCTCTCCCGGTCGCAGGCCGCGCAGTCGGAACTGTGTCGGCTCAATCTCGAGATACTCCGGCGGTGGGACCCGGACGGCGACGGATGGCGGAGCGAGTTGCTTACGCCTGAGCAGTACCGTGGCGCGCTCTGGTCCGCCTGTCGATACAACGCGTGGCGCGCCTGGGATGTCGGCGACCGTGAGCTTGCAGCGGAGTACCTTCGCCGGGCGGCGGAGTTAAGCGATTCGCGCGGCCTGCGGAGGCTCCGCGAGCGCCTCGCTGCATGGAATCCAGCGCTCTATCACGCGCTGTCACGTCTTCGCGTGAGGCGCGGTGTGGCATCGGAGGGCGGGCGATGAGCCAGCGACCGCTCGTGAGCGTTGTCCTCAACACCTACAACCGGGCCGACCTGCTTCCCTGCTCCGCAGAGAGCGTGCTCTCTCAGGACTATCCGAACTTCGAGGTCATCATCGTCGATGACTGCTCATCGGACAACACGCCGGAAGTCGTGGCTGCCATCGCGGCGGAGCACGGAGACCGAGTGCGCAGCGTTCGCCTGTCCGAAAATAGCGGCCTGGCCGCGGGCCGCAACGCCGGCGTGCGCGCGGCACGGGGCCCGCTGATCGCCTTTCAGGATGACGACGACCTGTGGCTGCCCGGACGGCTCACCGCGCAGGTCGAGGCGCTGCGGAAGCACCCGGAGTGCGCGCTGTGCTACGGGAAGGCGCTGGTCGCCACGCCGGAGGGCAGGCCGACCGGGGAGACCTACCGGAATACGGGGATGGGGCGCACCGGCGACAACTTCGAGGCATTCCTTCGCTGGGGGACGATTGTGCTCCCGGCGACCGTCGTGCGCGCCGAGGTGCTCGAATCGGTCGGCCTCTTCGCCGAGGACCTGCGCACGGGGGAGGACACCGATCTGCTGGCCCGGCTCACCGCCGAGCACCATGCGGTTTACGTGGACCGCCCGGTGATGCTGGTGCGCGAGCACGAGGGGCGTAAGACCCGCGAGGAGGATCGGTCGGGAGCGGACGTCGCCTTTGGCCTGCGCGTCTTCGAGCGCCTCTGGGACAACCTCCCGCCGTCGCAGGAGCACCTGAGGGGGCTCGTGGCCGCGCGACTGGTCCGGGACAGCCTCGGTCAACTCAAAGGGCACAGCGATGCGCCGCCGGGAGTGCGGGAGCTTGGGGAGTTGATACGATCGCACCCCGAGTGGTTCCGCTACCGGGATGCCCTGTGGATGATCGCCGATGAACTCGTGGGCCCCGGTGAGCGCGATGGCGGCGAGGTTGAGGCGCTGGCCGCCATCCTTGAGGAGATGCCCGGCGACAGGAAACTGACGCGCCGGCGCATGGCGATGTTCTACGGCCTCGCCGCCCGGCGCGCCGCGCGGCAACGGATGTTGGGTAGGGCCGCGGTGTGGTGCCTGAAGGCAGCGAGGCACGACCCCTGGTTTTTTGCGCGCAAAGAGATACCTCAGGCGCTCATGCCGGGCGCGGGAGCTTCCCCCTGTGACCGATGACACACCAGCATACGAGGAGTGAGACGCAATGCAGCAGCCGGCCGAAAGACAAACCGGCAGGACCGCTCCGGACGCCTCTCATGGCCGGCAGGTCAGGGTCCTCCAGGTGCTTAACCAGCTTGGCGTCGGTGGCATCGAGCAGTGGCTGCTGCACCTGCTTCGGCACATTGATCGCGATCGTTTTCACGTTGATGTGGCGCTGGCAGACCTCACTCGCACCGAGTATTACGAGGAGATTGAGGCGCTCGGGTACACGATCCTCCCTCTGCCTGAATCGGGCGTGTTCAACTACCCCCGTAACTTCGCGGACCTGGTAGCACAACACGGTCCCTGGGACATCGTCCACGCTCACGTTGCCATGCACAGCGGTCCGCTGATGCGCGCGGCGCGGATCGCCGGCGTCCCGGTGCGCATCACGCATGCGCAGACTACCGGCTACGGTGCCCCCGGCCGCCCGCTGAGGCAACGCGCCTACGAGTGGGCCTGCCGCCGCTGGATGCTGCGCGACGCGACGCACTTGCTGGCGCTTTCACGCGATGCCGGCGAGTCGCTCTTCGGTTCCGGCGTCGTGGACGATCCGCGCTTCCAACTCAGCCTGACAATGATCGATCTGAGCCCGTTCAGCGCACCTGTGGACACCGGTGTGACCCGAAGCTCACTGGGGATCCCTGACGGCGCCACGATCGTGGGGCATGTCGGGCGCTTCGTCGAGCAGAAGAATCACGAGTTCCTCGTGCGGGTGGCGGCAGAGATCCTGAAGCGGCGCGAAGACGTTTACTTTGTGTTGATCGGCGATGGCCGGGATCGGGAAATGATCGAGCAGCAGATTGCAGATCTTGGACTCGCGGATCATTTCAGACTCCTCGGAACGCGGCACGACGTGCCTGATCTGCTCAGGAGCCTTGTCGATCTCTTCCTCTTCCCGACGCGTTACGAGGGCCTCGGGCGGGTGGTGGTCGAAGCGCAGGCGGCCGGGCTGCCCTGCCTGGTGTCCGACGGTGTTCCGGTTGAGGCTGACGTCGTCGAAGAACTGGTCAACCGTCTCACACTCGCCGATCCGCCCGAGATCTGGGCGGAGGAGGTGCTGAGGGTCGCCGCCGCCGAGCCTGAGGTCACGCCCGCGCAGGCTCTGCGAGCGGTTGAAGCAAGCGAGTTTAACGTTCTGATTACGTCGCAGAAGCTGCAGACGGTGTGGCTGGACGCTGTTCGGAGCGCCGCGGGGGAGACGCGTTGATGGCTCCACGCGAAAGGACCAACGGGGAGACGAGTTGATGCCGACACCGAGGGTCACGGTCGTGATCCCGCTTTACAATAAGCGCGACTACATGGAGCGCGCTCTGCGCTCGGTGCGCGTCCAGGGCATTGATGACTGCGAGATCGTGATCGTGGATGACGGTTCGACGGATGGCGGCGGGGAGATCGCCGCGGGCTACCTTGACGCTCGCGATCAACTCATCACGCAGGACAACGCGGGCGTGAGCGTCGCGCGCAATCGCGGGATCGAGGCCGCGCGTAGCGACTTCATCGCGTTCCTCGATGCCGACGATCAGTGGCTGCCGGGCCATCTGCGCAATCTTCTTTCGCTGCGAGAGTTATTCCCGGAGGCCGGTCTCTACGCGACGGGCTTCCGGCGCATCATGCCGGACGGGCTGTCGATCGAGGACACGCTCGAATCGGACGAGCCTCAATGCGTTGACGCATTCAGGACGAGGCGGAGGATCAGCCTCCTTCACACCTCGGCCGTCGCCGTCGATCGCGATGCCGCACTGGCGGTCGGAGGCTTCATTCCCGATGTCCCGCTGGGCGAGGACGTGGAGTTCTTCAACCGCGTGTGCATCGAGAGGCCGCTGGCCTATCATCCCGAGGTGACCGAACACTACCACTACCAGACGGCAGGCAGCGCGTCACAGAGGCACGCGGGGACGAGATCCTGGACCGATGTCGTGCTCGAGCCCCTGCAGGATCGGCTTGACGCCGATGATCTGCCCGACCGCGTGCAGGACGGGGTCATCGAGTACCTCACCTTTCAGCGCCTCAAGTGGCTTCCGCTCGCCGACCGGCAGGAGGCGCGGCGGTTCCTGTCATACTCGTACATGCGCAGGCCCGGCGTCCGACTCAGCGCCGCTTTATGGAGGCTTGCGGTCAGGTCTCTGCCCGCGGTGGTGTTGAGGCTGATCGCACGCGTTCGCAGTTCACGCCTGGCTCTGCGCGCGGTCGTACGCGACTGCGGGGCCATCCGGAGAGTGCGGCGTATGCGGCCCCCCGAAGCGACTGAGACCAGGGAAGAGGCACGCCGATCATGAGCGGACATCAACGCCCGACGAGGGTGCTTCAGGCGGTCTACGGCCTTGACGTGGGCGGGATCGAGCAGTGGTTGCTGCACGTGTTGCGAGCGATTGACAGGGAGCGCTTCGAAGTGGACGTGCTCGTGCTCGATCCCGAATGTGACGACTACGCTCCACAGGTGCGCGAACTGGGGTGCCGAATAGTGCCGCTGCCGCTCGCCCCGGCCCTCACTTACCCGCGGCGATTCGCGCGCATCGTGGAGGAGAATGGTCCCTATGACGCCATCCACAGCAGCCTCGGTCTGCACGACGGCGTGATGATGTGGCTGGCCGCGCGCAATGACATTCCGGTGCGCGTCAGCCACAGCCGCAACACAGTCTACAGTTCGGCTGAGGGGCCGAATCCCAGAGCGCTGCCACGGCGGCTGGCCCAGCAGACATACGCACGCCTAATGCGCCACTGGATGCTCCGGCACGCCACACACCTGCTTGGCGTGTCCGAGGCGGCGGCCGCCGCTTTGTTCGGCGACGCGGTGGTGGACGATCCCAGGTGCATGGTTCTTCCCTCCAGCATCGAGACGGCCGATTTCGCCGACCCCACGGAAACGGCCGGGGTGCGGGAGGAGCTTGACATTCCTCCCGGGGCACGGGTCGTTGCGCATGTGGGGCGCTTTGTCGAGCAGAAGAATCACGAGTTCATCGTGGACATTGCGGCGGCGACCATCGCGGAGGACGACGCCGTGTACTTCATGCTCGTAGGCGACGGGCCCCTGCGACCTCAGGTCGAGGCGAAGGTCGAGGATCTCGGCCTTGAGCAGAACTTCATCTTCACCGGTCTGCGAGATGACGTGCCGCGGCTTCTGCTGGGACTGGCCGACGTCTTTTTGCTGCCTTCCCGGTGGGAGGGGATGGGACGGGTGCTCATCGAGGCGCAACTGGCGGGAGTGCCGTGCCTGATCTCCGACGTTGTGCCGCCTGAGGTGGAGGTCGTCGAGCCACTGACGCGGCGCCTTCCCCTGACGCAGGGTCCCGATGAGTGGGCGTCAGAGCTTCTCGGGCTCCTGCGCGACCCGCCCCCGATCACACAGCAGGAGGCATTCGAGCAGATTGCGGGCACCGTGTTCAACATAGAGGTGGC
>JBNJEK010000244.1:0-6885 GCA_051745855.1 Armatimonadota bacterium | reverse complement strand
CGGAGATCGCGGCTCTCCCGGCCGCCGGGCACACCGCCGATCAGCTTCGCGCGCTGGAGAAGACACGGGCGACGCAGGCGCTGAGCGAACTCGCACGAAGCGGCGTGGCGTTTCACTCCGCCGACCTGCGCTTCGACGAGCGCGAGGTCGTGGAGGCCGGCTTTGCCGGCGGCGATCTGTCGGTGCTCGTCTGCACATCGACGCTCGCGATGGGAGTCAACCTTCCCGCGCGGAACGTCGTGATCGACGTGCGCCGCTGGTGCTCGTCAGGACCTGACGGCAAGCCGACGCTCGGCGCGATCAGCCGCGCGGATTTCGAGAACATGGCGGGGCGGGCCGGGCGCCTGGGACAGTCCGATGGGCGCGACGAGACCGGGCGGGCGGTGCTGATCGCGGAGGGCGAAGTCCAGCGACACGTGTTGACGGGCACGTACCTCGAGGGCGACTTCCCGCGCCTGCGACCGCAGCTTCGCGAGCAGACGCCGCTGCAGCGTGTCTGTCTGCTGGCCGGATCGGCCTCGGCCGGCCGCGCGGGCGGATTGCAGGAGGCGTGGCGACGGTCCCTTTCGGCGCGCGAGGCGGGGTTGCCGGCCGATGTCCTTCCGAGCGAGTTGCGCGAGGCGCTCGATGTGGCGGCCGCGCGTGGTCTCGTTGAGGAGACTCGGGGCGGCGGTTGGCGGCCCACGGCGCTCGGAACGCTGTGTGGCACGAGCGGACTGACGCCGCGAAGCTTCCTTTCACTGATGCAAGCGGCGAGGGCGGCCGACGGCGTTGAGCCGGACCAACTGGAGGTCACCCTGGCGGCGGCGCTCACCGACGAGGTGCAGGCGATCCCGCTGCCGCCTCCAGGCTGGGGAGCGGCCCTCGCGGATGAATTCGCCGATCCCGCCGCCCCATGTGACGACTACTGGGAGCTTGAGCGGCTGCTGCAGACCGCCGGCCGGGTGGCGCCCGGGTCGGCGTCCGCTCAGCGCCGGGAGCGCGCCGTGCGCATCGTGCTGGCAGTCCAACACTGGCGCGGCACGCAGTCCACCTCCGAGATCGAGGGCCTGACGCGCATTCCGGCCGGGCGCCTCGCGACGCTCGCCGAAGCGGTGGGCTGGGCCGTGCAGGTGATGGGCCGGATCGGGCGCGAGATCGGCTGGTCGCGCAGCCGGTGGCAGGCGCTGATGCGTCTCGGCGAGAGCATCGCCGCAGGGGTGCCGGAGGAGGGCCTGCGACTGCATCAACTGCATGTGCCGGGGATGGGCCGCGGTCAGATCCGCACGCTGCTCAACGCCGGCATTGACTCGCGCGCCGCTCTCGCTCATGCCGACGCGCAGACGCTGGATGACCTGCTTGGAGCGCCGCTGGCCACGCGCGCGCTGGCTATCGCGTGCGGCGTTCCGATCGATCCACGCTCGAGCCGCCGGCCTGAGCCTCGGAGCGTGGAGGCCCCTGCGCCCCGCTCCGCCGCCGAGCCGCGCGCGGATTCCGCGAGCCGCCTGGTGATCGACGCCGACCGGCCCGACCGCATCCTGCTGGACGGGGAGCCCGTGGAGCTGCGGCCGGCGGAGTTTCGCCTGCTGCGAGTGCTCGCGGAGGCGCCGCGCGCGTGTGTGCAATACGAGGACATATACCACGGCATCTGGGGCGAGGAAACTTTCGTTGAGCCCGCGCAGATATACTCACACCGCTCGCGGCTGGCCGGAAAGCTCGCCGACGCGGCGCCCGATGGCGCGGACCTGCTCCGCACCATCCCCAAGCGCGGGATCATGCTCGACCTCCCGCCCGAGGGCGTGAGCGTGACGTAGAGGAAGCGGCGAGCCCATGCCCATCCCATGCGGCGGGCTTCCTGCCCGCCGCACGGATGTACACGGACAGGCCTCCCGCGCGCCGGTAAGCGACTGTGAGTCGCCCGGGTCACGACAGCGCGCCCTCCCGGCGGATTCGATCGAGCGCGGCGCTCCTGATCCGGCTCACCTGCGCCTCCGAAAGCCCCAGCATTCGCGCGATCTCCCGCTGCGAGACCCCACGCGCCACCCACCGGACGACCATCCGCTGGCGCCGCGTGAGATTCGCGTCGACGACGATCCCCGCGAGTCTCGCCTCAATCTCCCCACCCGGCGCCTCAGCCCGCTCCGCTCCCGGCTGCTCGCGCCGGGCAAGGATGTCCATCCATCGCTCCGTGTGACAGGGATACTCCTCGCATCCGCCACTGCGTCCGCTTGCAGTGAGGAGTTCGTCGCTCTGCCGCTCCAACTCGTTCTGCTTACTGCGTCGCATCTCCCGCCCCTCCCACGAAATCTCTGCCGGCCCGCGACCGGCCGTCCCGGACGCGGGCTGTGATCTGACGGGGGGATCGTAGCGGGAAAGGCGTCTTGAAATCCTTCGCGCAAGCTTGCAGGCGACTGGACGAATCCGTGCAGGAGAGGTCGATGCGGTGTCAGTGCGCCGAGGCGAAGAAAAGCAGTTGAGAGTGGCAGGAGGTGAGTTTGCACGGTCTCTGATCTGACAGAAAGTTCAGTCCTCGAGGGCAAGCAGATCGAGGACGCCGAGGGGCTGGGCCATCATCCGGTCATCCCACAGCGGATGCGCGGCAGGCGTTGTAAGAAGGTCGGTCGCGGCCAGCACGTAGCTGGGGTGCTCGTCGCGCAGGCGAAGTCGATCAAGGCCGAGCGCGAGTTCGTAAAGCGTGTTCCCGTTGATACCCGGGAACGCCTCGATCAGGCCCGTGCCCTCGGGGATCGCCATGAGCTGCTGCTCCACCTCGGAGGCCGAACGCAGTCCGGGCCGCTCGATCTGCTTGAGACGCACCGTCTCACCGGACTGCCCCATCGTCTCCGCGATCCGATCGATCTCCTCGGTGGAGGCCCCGAGGACGATCTTCGGCTCAACGAACTCGGGGCCGAGTTCGCGCTCGAGCCTGATCGTGTCGAGGATGCGTTCGATGGTGGCGGGAGTGACGTTTGCGAGCACGAAGTCGTCGAAGCCCAGCGCGGATCGGAGTTCTTCCAGCAGGTTGGGGACACCCGCGCAGAAGAAGTTCGCACACTTGGCGGGCTTTGCGCCCTCACAGATGCAGCCGAGGTCTTCGAGGTAGAAAAGGCACGGTGGCGGTGCGATCCGCCGCCCGCGGAACTGGAAGCTGGCCTCGTTGCCGGAGAGATTGACCAGCGCCCCGAGGCCGCCGGGGAAGCGTGAGAGCGCGTTGAGCGTGTTCGAGCGGATCGCCGAGAACATCAGCAGGCGTCGCATCTCCGACTGCTCGACGGGGAAGTCGCTGCGCAGCCACTCCACGAACTCCGCCCAGTCCCTTACGCTGCGGTTGAGTTCGGCGAGGTCATCAGGCTGGCTGTCCGCGGACGCAGCGGCGATCAATCCGACCACCTCGCGCACGACGCGCAGGTCCACCTCAAGCCGGTCCGCGACGCGGCGCAGGCCGTCCCGGACCCGCCGCTCGAACCGCTCGTCCAGCCGCATCTCGCGGATCAGCCGTCGCAGGTCCTGTGCGCCCATCATTGTCATCTGCAGGCAGCACTTGTTCTCACACGCGCCGCAGACCTGATTGATGATCGCGTCACGACTCTCTCGGGCCGCGCGCACCTTCGCCACTAACTCATCACCTGTCATGCTCGGCACCTGGTCTCCCATGCGCGCTCACTGGACCATGTACTCACTGATGAAGTCATCACTCACAGCGATCCCCAGCCCCGGGGTGTCGGGGATGACGACGAAGCCGTCGTCGAAGTGCAGGGGTTGCTCCAGCAGGTGCTCACTCGCGGGCGTCTTCGTCCGCTCGACTTCAGTCATCAGGCAGTTCGGCAGTGTGATTGCAGCATGGCTTGAGGCGATCGCGCCGATCTGAGACGCCCAGTTGTGCGGGCTTACCTGCACGTTGTACCAGCGCGCGAGATCGGCGATCTTCAAAAGTCCCGTGACCCCTCCGCAGAGCCGCACATCCGGCATCGCCACGTCAAGCGCCCCGGCAGCGAACGCCCGCAGGAACGCGCCGGGCGAGCGCAGTCGCTCTCCGCCCGCGATCGGAGTGTCGAGCGCATTTCGCAGCGTCACGTAGTTCGTCCAGTCATCCGGTGGCATCGGCTCCTCGTACCAGAAGACCTCGGCGCGATCCACCGCCGCCCCGAATTCCAGCGCGACGTCGCGATCCTCGAACGCCTGGTTCGCATCCACCATCAGCGGCACCTGCGGCCCGATCACCGCGCGCACCATCTCCAGGACCTCGATGCTCTGCGCAACATCAGGCCCGGCTTTGATCTTCAGCGCGTGGAAGCCGCTGTGCAGCATTTCCCGCGCTTTCCGTGCGGCAACATCAGGCTCCTCGAGATAGATACCCGTGGCGTAAGCGTCGAGGCGAGCCATCCGCTTGCCGCCCAGCAACTGCCACACGGGCAGACCCAGCGACCGCCCGAAGGCGTCCCACAGCGCGATGTCGATCGCGGACAGGGCGGGCGCACCACCGTCAGGCGGCTCCTTCTGCCCCGTCAGCCGATCGACCATCCGCTCCCACAACGCGCCGCGGTCAAGCGGATCAGCGCCGATGAGAACCGACCGCAGAGCATCGACGGCCTCGTCGAGGGCGGCAGCATCATCACACCACGCCTCCCCCCATGAGACGCTGCCGTCATCGAGGGTCAGGCGGACGAGGTGGATCGACAGATTCTCGGTCAGTGGCCGCGCAACACTGGCCGCAATCGGCTCCTCAAGCGGCACCCGGAGATGGATTGTGTCAACGGCGGAAAGTGTCATTCGGCTGCATCAACTCCATCCGCCGGGTGCCCGGCGGCGTAATCAGGCTGCGATGCGGTAGCCCAGCCGCGGCACCGTCACGATCAGCCGCGGAGTGGACGGGTCGCGCTCGATCTTCTTCCGCAGGCGCCCGACATGCACGTCGAGCGTGCGGCTGGAGATCGAGTCATCGTACCCCCAGATGCGCTCGAGCAGGGCCTCGCGCTCAACCAGGTCACCGGCGCCGCGCGCCAGTTCGCGCAGTAGATCGAACTCCTTCGGGGTCAAAGCGACGGGCTCTCCGCGGACCATCACCTCATGACGATCGCAGCGCAGCGTTACCTCGCCGATGTCGATAAGGCCCGCCGAGATCTCGCAATACTCGCGGAGTCGGCGGAGAAGTGCGCGGACCCGAGCGACGAGTTCATTGGCGCTCACCGGGTGCGACATGAAATCATCCGCGCCTGCGCGCAACACATCGGCCGCATCAACGTCCACCCGTCCATCGCCCAGCACGATCAGCCCCGCAGGTCCGTCATTGCGCAGCTCTACGCATACCTGCGCGCCATCGGAGCCGACCAGGCCAAGTTCCACCACCGCGACGTCGGGCCGGTCTCTTTCCTCACCGAGGCCAGCGAGTCCCTCGGCGAGCCTGACATCTATCCGCCGATCACGCAGCCCGGCGGCCGCGCGGTCACGAATCTCGTTCGGCGACATGAGCAAAAGTGTACTGCCGAGCATATCAGATCCCTCTCGGGTGATTGACGTAATAAGGCAACATCGCCCGGGAGGATACCTGGCCGGCTCTCAGACCTCGCCACGTTCGCGCCGCTCGAGGAACTCGAGGATGTCGGAGAGGTGGAAGCGCCGCTGATTGCCTGGTGTGCGGAAGCAGTTGAGCAGCCCGCGATTCGTGTAACGCCGCACGGTCGTCGGACACACGTCAATCAGCAGCGCGGCCTCGCGAAGAGTCAGAGTGGGGTCGAGCAGCCGCTGGACCAGCTCCTGCCGTGTCTCAGTCGACTTCCGCGACTTCCCCTCAGGTTCCTCATCATCGTCGGCCTCTTCAACATCGATCGGAAGCTGCTTCTGCCGGGCCTGCAGTTGGCTCAGGCGATCCTTCATGCTGCTGCCGGCCCGATCAAGCTCCTCCTGGAGAGAGCTCAGCACGGCCTCCCGGTCTCTGAGTGTACTCTCGGCATCGGCGGCAGCGGCTTGAGCTTCCTCGTTTGCACTTTCCCGCTCCTCTGCCTCTCCTGCCTCTCCTGCCTCTCCTGCTTCCTCCTCTTCGCTCTCAGCAGCTTCAGGCTCGGCGGATGGCTCAACCTCAGCAGGCGTTCCCGTCTCCGATGTCTCCTCCGCCTCTTCGGTCGCCTCAGCCGCCTCGATCTCCCCCGCCGAGGCCGGCGCGCTCTGGGCAACACTCGCCTCGGCACCCGCGGCGGAGTCAACGCTCTCCTCCCCGGAAGGCTCCGCCGCAGCAGCCTCCGCAGCCGCAGCAGCCTCCTCCGCCGCAGCAGCCTCCTCGGCCTCTTCGTCCTCGCCGCCAGCCTGCTTGACCTGCTGCTTGCGGTAGCGAATCCACTCGTGCATCAGCATGTCAGTCATCGCCCCTTCTTCGGGCGCTCATACGTCATCTGAAGATTCTGACCTCGCGACTACTGTCGCAGGTATGCAATAAGCCACATCACGCCACTGAGCACAAGACTGATCACAATCATCGTGGCCAGTGGAAAGTAAAGCGTGAATCCATCGCGCCTGATGACAATGTCGCCGGGAAGCAACTTTCCCGACGGAGCAAACCGGCTGATCAGCAGCATCAGCCCGCCCACAACCAGCAGGAGCAGGCCGATCCCGATGATCCCGCGCGCAAGTTGATCGAGCATTCCGCCCGTCCTTAGTCCTCCGCCCCTATCCGCTGAAACTGCGCCACCGCGTCCGCATGCACCTCGTCCGCGCGTTCAAGCATCGAGTCGTCCCCGAGGTCAAGCCACGTAAGGGCCAGCACGCTCGCCTCGACGGCCAGCGAGTACGCGAACTGGCGCTCAATGTGCCTCCCGCTCAGATCACCCGGAGGGTTGATGCTCTCGACGAACTGCATTGCCTCCTCGAGTTGGGTGCGCATCTCACTCATACGCCGGTAGACCATCTCACGCT
>JBNJEK010000243.1:0-6922 GCA_051745855.1 Armatimonadota bacterium | reverse complement strand
CGTGAGCCCTTCATCCCCGACGCGCGCACTTCGCGCTCTATCAGCGGCATCATGAACTGCTCGCAGGCCTCGATCACGCCGCCGCCCATCACGATCATGTCCGGGTCGAGCAGGTGGCGGATCGTCAGCACGCCCTGCGCGAGGATATGCGTGGCGCGAGTCATCACCTCGGTGACAAGCTCATCACTGTCGTGGAGCGCGTCCCGCAGCGCGCCGCTCTTGATCCGGTCCTCGTCCGCATACTCGAAGATCACCGACTCGCGCCCTTCCGCCAGGCCGTCGCGGATCGCCTTCTCCATCGCGGTGCGCGAGGCCAGCGCCTCGAAGCAGCCGAGGTTGCCGCAGCCGCACTCGGGGCCGTCCACCATCATGACCATGTGCCCGATCTCGCCGGCGAGGTCCTCGGGGCCGGTGCGCAGTCGCCCGTCGATGACCACGCCGCCGCCGATCCCTGTGCCGACGAACATCCCGACCACCGTCTGCGCGTCACGCCCTGCTCCGAGCCAGCACTCGGCGAGGGTGCCGAGGTTTACGTCATTGCCGATCTCGACCGGGCATGCGTAGCGGTCGCGGAGGCTGTCCACGAGCTGGTGGTCGTCGATGTCGATGTTCGGGACTGTGCCGAGGTAGCCGGTGGTGCTGTCCACCGACCCGGGCATGGCGACGCCGATCCCGGAGATGTCCTCAGTCGAGAGGCCCGCCTCGTCGAGCGCCTCCGCGATGGAATCGCTGATCTGGTCGGCCATCGGAGTACCATCATGCTCGGTGGGTGTCTTCGCTCGGGAGAGGATCTCGCCCGAGGCGGTGACGGTGACCGTGTAGATCTTCGTGCCTCCGACGTCCACTCCGACGAACGTGCGGTCGTCTGTGGTCATGATTATGCCCTCCATCAGGCTGGAGAATATGAACCCTGATCGGACGCCGAACGGCGGGCGAGGGCGCCCCTCCTGACGGCGACGGCAATCCGCCTCGCGGCCGCCTCCGCGCAGGTCTCTCGCCCACCCGCGCCGAATCTCTTCATACTATGCTTCACGAAGACCCGGATCCGCTGATTCTCGTCGGTCTGCACGTCAACGGCACCGACGCGATGGTGCTTCGGCCCGCCTTCGCGTGGGCGGTGGCCGCGCATGACGGGCAGGTGCGCAAGGATGGCTCGCGCCTGATCGACCACGTCGTCGGCGTCGCGCGCAACGTGCAGCGCTTTGACACAGAGCGCGAACGCGACCTGCTCGTCGCCGCGCTGCTGCATGACATTGTTGAGAACACGGACGTGCCCCTGAGCGAGGTCGAAGCCCGCTTCGGCGAGACGGTCGCGCACCTCGTCGATGCGGTCACGAATCGCGAGGGCGAATCCGCCGCCGACTCGGCCCTCCGCGCGCGGGATGAGGGCCGCGAGGCGCTGCTGCTGCGCCTCTGCGACCGCCTCGACGGCATCCGCCGCAGCCCCGGTCGCCCCGAGGACAACCGCCGCAAGTTCCTAAGCGCCAGTCGCGAGGTGCACCTTGCGCTGGCCGAGGAGCATTTCCCCGCGCTCGCGGAGGCCATGCGCGCGGCCCTCGTGGAGGCCGAGACGACGCTCGGGTAGCCGGTCGCTGTTCACGCCGATGTGATCAGGCCCTCGGTCGTCGGTGGTCGAACGACGCACGGGCGGGACGCCCGTGCCACGAACGACATGATGCCGTTGCCGTCACTGGCAACTGGCTTTGCCGTCAGCTATCCTCAAGGAACGAACTGAGCAGGTCCCGCAATGAGTCGGCCACGGTGCGACGCTCCTCCTCGACGGCCCGCGGCTCGGGGATGATCGGCGCGACGAAGTCGCTCATGCTCTGCACCTCAACCATCTCCGAGACGATCTCCTCGACCTCCTCCTGCAGGTCGTCGAAGACCTCCCGGATCGGCTGCTCGGCGTCGATCTCGGTGAAGTCGTATTCGTCCGCCATCCGCTCGAACTGCTCCAGCACCGCGCCCTGGTGCTGGATGAAGCCGTCGTAGAGCGTCTCGGCGCGGAGGTAGTCCATCCCCGACTCCCAGTAGTCGAAGCCGCCGCTGGCGAGCACGCGGGGAATCAGCTTGTCGATCGAGATCTTCAGATAGAGCACGATGTCAGGTGTCGGTGCGAACTGGTAGAGGCGCTCGATCCAGTCCGGGTCCATTCCGCGGACCGTCGCGCGGGCGCGCAACGAGTAGACGTAGCGGTCGGTGAGCACCACGTAGCCGGAGCGCATCGCCGGGAGAAGCTCCATCTCCAGCCGGTCGGCGAAGTCGGTGGCGTAGTAAAGCGCCTGCGTCCGCCGGCCCATCGTGTGTCCGCTCTTGGCTCTCTGAATGTGGTTACCGGCCAGTCGGCTGCGGGTGAGGCCGGTGTCGTAGACGGCCAGTCCCGAGCTTTCCAGCCAGTTGCGCAGCAGGCGCATCTGCGTGGAGCGGCCCACGCCGTCGGTGCCCTCAAGCACGATCAGCTTGCCGGGAAGGTCCTCGACCGGCATGCCGGGTATTGCGACAGGTCCCATGCGCGGATCCATCGTCACTCTCCACCCTTCTCGCGGTACGTGAACACGTCGTCGGGGCGGCGCAGCAGGTCCTCGAGGTGGGGCCTGACGATGCTGCGCATCTCCGCCTGTTGTTCGGCGATCGGAAGCGTGCCGTCGATCACCTGCAGACCAAACTCATCGACCATCTGGTCGTACTGCTCGAGGATCCGCGCCTGGAAGAGTTCGAAGCTCTCGTAAGGGTCCTCGGAGAGCCCGAGGTCCATCCCGGCCTCGTACCACTTGAGCTCCGGCCGGCCGGTGAGTATCCGGTCCAGCGCGACCTCGAGCGGCACGCGGAAGTAAAAGGCGACCGTGGGCTCATACGCGAATGAGTAGATGTCGCGCACCCAGTCAGGATCCACGCCCCGCGCGACATCGCGCCCGAACGCCGTGTACGCGTAACGATCGGCCAGCACCGCCGCGCCTGCTTTGAGCGGCGGGACGATGTTGCGCTCGGTGCGGTCCGCGAAGTCGGTCGCGTGGATGAGGCTGAAGGTGAGCGGCGTCAGCAGGCGCTTGTTCTTCCCCCGCCTGGTGGTGCGCTTAACCAGTGGTGATGAATTCCACTCAGAGAAGAACGTACTGTAGCCCTGCGAGAGCAGCCACTTGTGCAAAAGGTCGATCTGCGTGCTCTTGCCCGAGCCGTCGATGCCCTCGACGACGAAGAGCTTTCCCGGATACGCCTCTCCGGATCTCAACATCTGTACCCCTCCAGGGGGAAGCATGTGCGTGCGCCGACCTGACGGTCATCCCGCGGATGCGCGCGTTGAGAGGAAACTCACGGGCATCCGGAAGGAATATTGCACTGCCGCGGCGGATATTCCTTCTTAGTGGCGGAGATTGTCAGCGTCGGAGGGCCCGGTATGAAAAAAGACACCTGCCACGCAGCTTTTGACATCGGCAGCAACACCGCCCGCGGCATCCTCGGACGGCCCGGCGACGATGGCGTGGTCCGAGTCCTCGCGGCAGACCAGGCAGTGACGGCACTCGGCCGCGGACTGGGCGAGGGGAGAGCGTTCGATCGCCACGCTCTCGACAGCACCGTCCGTTTCGTCGCCGGGACGCTGGAACGCTGGGACAGACCGGCGCACGCGCACGCGGTAGCCACGGAGGCCGCGCGCAGCGCCGGCAACCCCGACGAGTTGCGCACCCGACTGTTCGCGGAAGCGGGGGTGTCCGTGCAGATCATCGATCCGCAGGAGGAGGCGCGCCTGGCGTGGCTGGGCGCTTTCGCGGTGGATCCGCCGATCAGGGCCGAACGCCCGGCGCTCGTTGACATCGGCGGGCGCAGCGTGGAGGCGATGGTCGAGCGGGGCGGCGAGCTTGCCGCAATCAGTCGCTCCCTCGGCGCGCGCTCTTTCGCCGAGGCACTCCCCGAATCTGATCTGCCGTGGGAGATGCAGGTGACGCTCCACTTTCCGGCGGTCGCCGTCGCCCTGCGCGATGCCGTGGACGCCATCGCCGACGCGGACGTAGTCGTCGCCACCGGCGGCACAGCACAGGCGGCCGCCCGGCTCCTGGGCAAACGCTCGATCGAGGCAGGCGAGATATGCGACCTCCTCTTCGACCTCGGGCGGCTGTCGCTCGAGGAGCGCCGCGCGAGGATGTCCTTCGACCCGGACCGTGCGGAGATCATCTGCCCGGGCCTGGGGATACTCCACGTGTTCGCAGTAGCGGCGCCCGGCAGGCAGATCACCGTGAGCACGGGCGGCGTTCGGGAGGGTTTGCTGCTGGAT
This sequence comes from Armatimonadota bacterium, assembly GCA_051745855.1. Classification (GTDB taxonomy): domain Bacteria; phylum Armatimonadota; class Zipacnadia; order Zipacnadales; family UBA5352; genus UBA5352. The sequence goes on along the minus strand of JBNJEK010000243.1, from coordinate 2,655 downwards.
CGCACGGGTGGGGCGCGTCTCCAGTGGTAGGGCGGGGCGCCCGCTCTGAGAGCGGGTCCACGCTCGGATAACACCGGTCGGGTCCGAACAAATGTTTCACGTGAAACATTAAGCGCGCCTCCGGTCCGGTGGATCGCCGGGAGGAATCGGCGCGGTCGATGGTCAACACTCCGTGGAGACCGGAACACAGCCCCGCCGAGGTGAGATGATGAAGCTTCGCGATTCGATCGTCGCCGTCGTTCTGCTCGCGATCTGCCAGTTCGCCGCCGCGCAGTCCGTGACGCTCGTCACCGGCGGGGAGGTGCTCTACCAGATCACGCTGCCGGCTGATCCCGACCCGATGGAGCAGCAGGCAGCCGATGAGCTGGAGCGCTACCTTGCGAAGCTCTCCGGCGCCGAGAGTCTTCCGAGAGCGGCCGAGACGCCTGTGACCATCGAGATCGGCGGCGCCGCGGAGAATCCGCTGCTGCGGGAGCGGGCGGCCGCCGATGAGAGCGGCTTTTTCATCGAGGTAGCGCCCGACACCGTGCGCCTGGCCGGAACGACGCCGACCGCCACCTGCTACGCCGTCTACGATCTGCTGGAGCAGCTTGGCTGCCGGTGGTTCATGCCGGGGGAGATCGGTGAGGCGGTGCCGCGGCTGACGCAGGTGCAGCTTCAGATCGACAGCCGCGTGGAGCTTCCGGATTTCAAGGGGCGAACGCTGCAGAGCCTCCCCGCGGGCGAGGCGACCGACCTGTGGGCGTTGCGAAACAAGCTTGGCGGCGAGCGATTCCCCAGTGCGCACTCGTGGAACCGCCTCGTGCCGCCCGAGAGGTACTTCGAGACGAACCCCGAATACTTCGCGCTGGTGGACGGTGAGCGTACGCCGCGGCAGCTTTGCACCTCCAACCCGATGGTCGCGGCCCTCGCAGCGGGCGCGATCATCGAGGAGCACGGCGCGAATCCGGAGAAAACATGGTTCGGCATCGGTCCCAACGACGGCGGCGGGTTCTGCGAGTGCCCCGACTGCACCGCCCAGGACACCGGTCAGACCGATCCGTTCTCGGGCGAGGTCTCGATCACCGATCGCTTCCTGCGCTTCGCGAATGCAGTCGCCGCGCAGGTGCATGATGTGTACCCGGACATCCGCTTTGCCTTCTACGCCTATCACAGCTACATGCTGCCGCCACGGGAGGTCATGCCCGACCCGAGCATCGTCCCGGCCATCGCGCCTATCCGTCTCTGCCGGCTGCACGGGATGGGGAACTCCGTCTGCCCCGAGCGCAATTTCCATCAGCATCTGATAAGGGAGTGGACGAAACTCTCTCCGGAGGTCTACCATCGCGGCTACAGCTACAACCTCGCGGGGCCGAACCTGCCGCTCAACTACGTCAGCCGCTGGGGCTACGAGATTCCCTACAGCAGGCGCGCGGGCATCTCGGGCATGCGGATCGAGACGCAGATGTCATGGGCGAACTACGGTCCGCTCGGCTACGTGATGGCGCAACTTATGTGGGACAGCCAGCAGGACCTTGAAGCGCTGATGGAGGACTACTACGACCGCTTCTACGGCCCCGCGGCAAAGCCGATGCAGCTTTACTGGATGTACATGGACCGGCAGCGGCGCAACGCCCCGTTCCACACCGGCAACGCGGTGAACATCCCGGATATCTACTCGGCGGACAATATGAAGTACCTGGCCCAGCGACTCGCCGATGCGACGCGCGTTACAAAGGACGACCATCCCTACGACGAGCGCGTGAAGATCGCCACCCGAAGCTGGGACTACCTGAACGCCTTCCTGCAGATGCGGGAGGCGGCGGAGAGCTACCGGTGGGCCGATGCGAACGCGGCGCTCAATGAGATGCGCGAAGTCGGCGCGTGGCTGGAATCCTACGATCCGCCACTGCTGCATCCGCGCGGTGGGCTTCCGCGGCTGGAGCGCTTCTGGGCGCCGGAGGTCGAGCAGGGGCTTGAGCGTATCAGCGGCCGCAACAGCAGCATCGAGGGGATGCCGGACAGGTGGCGGACGTACATGGACCCGAATGATGTCGGCGAGGACCTGCGCTTCTTCTCCCGGCGCGTGGATGACAGCGACTGGCAGACGTTGCGGACGTACTCCGAGAGCTGGTCTGACCAGGGCCTGCGTTACTACCGCGGCGCGATGTGGTACCGCCAGGAGGTGCAGATCCTCCCGATGTGGGGCGGGCGGCAGGTGATGCTGTGGTTTGCGGGCGTCGATGAGAACGCGAAGGTCTGGGTGAACGACATCTACGTCGGCGAGCTTGAGACCAATGGGTGGACACCAGCGGAGCTTGATATCACCCACGCGGTGCGTTTCGGCCGGCAGAACCTGATCGCGGTGAAGGTCACGAACGACGAACTGAACGAACTCGGGACCGGCGGCATAACGCGGCCGGTGATGGTCTGGTCTCCCGCGTCCGAGGAGCCCGAGGCCCAGCAGCCGGAGGCCCAGCAGCCGGAGGCCCAGCAGCCGGAGGCCCAGCAGCCGGAGGAGCAGCAGTCGGAGGAGCAGCCCGAGGGCGAAGAGTAATCAGGCCGTGCGGGCTCCGTTCCTGGCGAGCGGGACCAACCGCATCGAGCGACAGAAACGAGGTACGCGACGTTGACGCAGATCATTGACGAACTTGAGACGATTGTACGAGAGCGACT
>JBNJEK010000242.1:0-6943 GCA_051745855.1 Armatimonadota bacterium | reverse complement strand
TGCTCATCGGAGGCTCCGGCGTACCACAGCGGCATCTCCCACCCGGCGAACTCCGCGAATCTCGCCCCCAGCTTTCGATGCTCCTCGATCAATGCCGTCGCACGCGGCTCTTCGGCGGTCTCTCCTGCCTCGACCTCACTCATACTTGCAGACACCACACTTCGACTGATTGCCATCCGAACGTCTGATTAATGCGCCGTCCGGCGCGGACATTCCTTCAGCTCCCTCGGGAAAGCACAAAATGCCGCCACTTTCCACCACTGGCCGCGTGAGCCGGATCTCTGACATGCTCGGGGAGTGGCAGCACGACAGGAGATGATCAGGATGGCGGCATCGGACTCTGCGATGGCCACGCGAAGTGAGCGCGCCTCCCCGACCCTCCGAGGACTGACCTGCCGCATCCCGGCGTGTTCGTGCGTACGCAACGAACCGGACTACCCGAATCAGGACCGCCCTCTCCTCGTGGATTGAAGGGGAGGGCGGTCGTTTTGTCGCGTGCATTGAGACCGTGCTGCGTCAGTCCGCCTCAGCGAAGAGCGCCGTGGACAGGTATCGCTCGCCGGTGTCGGGCAGGACAGTGACGATCAACTTCCCGTAGTTATCCTGCCGCTGAGCAAGCTGCAGCGCCGCCCACGTCGCCGCGCCTGACGAGATCCCCGCGAGAATGCCCTGGCGCCTGGCGAGGGCGCGCGCCGTGCCGAATGCCGCTGAGTTCGCGACCGTCAGCACCTCGTCGATCACCTCGCGATCGAGCACCTCGGGTACGAAGCCCGCGCCGATGCCCTGGATCTTGTGACCGCCAGGCTCGCCCCCTGACAACACCGCAGAGTCGACGGGTTCGACAGCAACGATCTGCACATCGGGCTTCAGTTTCTTGAGCACCTCGCCGACACCGGTGATCGTACCGCCGGTCCCCACGCCCGCCACGAAGATGTCCACCTGCCCGTCGGTGTCATCCCAGATCTCCAGCGCCGTCGTCCGGCGATGGATTTCGGGATTCGCCGCGTTCTCGAACTGCTGCAGCAGCAGGTAGCGTTCGTCGCCTTCCGCGAGGTCTCGCGCCTGGTCGATCGCGCCCTTCATGCCGTCGCCGGCCGGCGTCAGCACGAGGTCCGCGCCGAGCGCCTTCAGCAGCTTCCGGCGCTCCACCGACATGCTCTCGGGCATCGTGAGCACGAGCGGGTAGCCCCTCGCCGCCGCCACGACCGCGAGGCCGATGCCCGTGTTGCCGGAGGTCGGCTCGACGAGGATCGTGTCGTCACCGATCGCACCCGCCCGCTCGGCGGCCTCGATCATCGACTTCGCGATGCGATCCTTCACGCTGGAGCCGGGGTTGAACGCCTCGAGCTTCGCCGCCACCCGGCCCGGCAGGCCCTCGGCCAGCCGGTCCAGCCACACGAGCGGCGTTTTACCGACAAGTTGCGTTACATCACTGGCTATATTCATCAGGATGCGCCTCCTGTTGGATGGGATGGTCGGTCAGAGCCGGCCGGGGCGCTACTGACGCCCCGGCCGAAGTGCTGCCTTTCAGAAAGCCACGGACATCGCGCGCGGAGGACAGGCCGGCACGCAAAGCTCGCAGGCCACGCATTCGTCCGCGATGAACGCCACCTCCTGGGTCTGCGCATCCTTCACAAGCGCCTCGGTCGGGCAGATCGTGACGCAGGCGCCGCACTGGGTGCAGACGTCCTCGTCGCGCACCACGTCCTTCTCCAGCGCCTGAATATCGACGCCCTGTCCGGCGGCCCACTCCAGCGCGCGGCTGACCTCCGTGGCCGCACCAGTCAGCTCAAGCACCAGCAGGCCCTCGGAGTCGGGCGTGATGTTCGCGCGCAGGATGTTGAAGTCGAGGTCGAACTCGCGCGCCAGGTTCGACACGATCGGCGCGTCGATGAGCGTCCTCGGGTAGTGAAACACGACTCTCGCTTCAGCCATTTGCGGCAGCCTCCTGGTCAACCGGGCGTTCATTGAGGCCCTTGAAGGTCAGGCCTGACTCGACGGACGGGATCAACTCGGCAGGCCGGTTGAGAAGGAACTCCCCCGCCTCGATCTGCTCCTTGAGGAGCTGCGCGATCTTCTGTGCCTTCGGGTAGCTCGAAAGCGACGCCGTCGGAACCTTCTTCCCGTCCACCTCGATTTCGCCGCTCTTGAGTTCCGCGTAGCTCACGTGGCCGAGCGGGCCGCCCTCTGAGTAGGGGTAGCCGCGCGAGTAGTCGGTGATCGGTGCCACGATGTCCTCGTCGCGCACCGCGGTAAACTGCGCGATCTCCGCGTTCAGCACGGGGATCGGAATCCCGAGGCCGATATTGAGCGAGACGCCGTAGCCGTGGAAGCTGACGCCCCGGACCCACTCGTGATCCATGGCCTTCAGGTCGCCGACGACCGACAGCGTCCCGGCGCCGCCCTTCGGCACACCGTTGTCGAGCCGGTCCACCGTCGGGTTGTGCTGCGTCCCCTGCCAGAACACGTAGCCCTGCGCGCCGCCGAGGAATATCTTCGTCCCGATCCCGATGGTCCGGTAGAGCGGATCGTTCAGCAGCGGGCTGAGCTGGCCGGCCGAGCAGTAGTTGGCGTTGCCGATCCCGGGCTTGAGTGTGCCCATGTAGGTGTAGATCGGCCGGTCGGAATGTACGTTCACCGCCACGTTGTAGTTCTGATAGGCGTTGCGCGGGTTGCACAGATAGGCCTCGTTGAGGTCATCGAGTTTCAGCCAGGTGTCAAGGCTCTTGCGCGGGTAGCAGTCGGTGCCATAGGCGGTCGCCTTCAGACGCACGTCCTTGCCCGCGACGAGGTCCTCGATCACGTGTGCCCCACCGTAGCTGAAATCGCCCGGGTGGTTGCGGTTGAGCGGATCGTGGTCCGGCACCTCGGTAGCCCCGATGTAGACGTCCACTGCCGCAAGTCCCGCGTAGGCGCTGACGTCGTTGAGCCACGCTTTCTGGAACTTCATCCTCGGGTGCGCATGGCCCGTGTTGAGGAATGCGCCCGATGAGCACATGGGGGCGAAAGTCCCTGTGGTGACTACGTCCACCTTCTCGGCGGCCCCTTCGGCGCCGTTCTTCTCGACGATGTCGATCATCTCTTCGGCCGTGACGACCACGGCCTCGCCGGACTTGATCTTCGCATTGATCTCATCATATGTCTTCGACATTTTGGCACTTCCGTTCTGCGCCTCTGTGGCGCGGATAGCATTTGCTGGGGTTCGCGTCAACCGGTACAGCGTGCCGGCTCAGCGCCTGTCACGGCGCATCCACAGAAGTGCTCGTCCCGGGCATAGGTAGGGAAAGACGGTCGTTATCATCGGTCGGCCTCCGTTCCGTCGCGCCAGAAAGCGCGCGTGGATAGGATGATCTGCCTGTCAGCCGACCGGGGGGAGTGTCAGACGGGGGAATGGATCTGCCGCTGCACTACATCATCCGCGATCGGCATGGCCACAGGTCGCCACGCCGCGCAGTCGGGGGAAACTGCGCGGTCGTGGCTCACACATCGCCATGCCGAAAATGATGGGTTGCAGCTTTCTGAACGTCATCGGACTATCGTCTCCTGATCTTTCGCTTTGTTTCACTGCCATATAACCTGTAACTGTCCTCGCGAATTACCCTACCAGATCATCTTCATCCTGTCAAGGGCCTGAGAAAGTAATTTATGTGCGTCCTACGCGGAACTGAGCGAATCCTTGGGCAGGACGCAAGTGGATCCGTCGCAGCGCGGCTTGCAGATATGCGTGTAACGCAGCTTACTCGTCGTCGATTTCGAGGCTCACGCGGCGGATCTGGCAGTTCTCACAGGCCTCGGCGCGCCCCTCCTGCCTCGCGATCTCCCAGCAGCGCTTGCCGGGCGCCTGTGCCACCGGACACTCAGCCCGCACCTCCTCGGGGCAGTTGAGCAGCTTCCAGCATGCCGGGAGCGTGATCATCCGCCTGATCTCGTCGATGTCATAGTTCTCCTCATTGATCAGCTCCCGGACGCGTCCCAGCCAGCAGACGTCGTTGTAGCTGTACAGGCGCTGATTATTGCGCCGGCGCGGCGACACGAGGCCGCGCTCTTCGTATATGCGGACCATCCGCGGGCAGACGCCGAGCAGATCGGCGACGGCGCCGATTCGCATCACGGGTTTGTCACGATCGGGCGAGTAGGCTTCAGCGCAATGTACCGGCATGCCATAGACCTCCAGAGCGGTATTCAGCAGACGCCAAACACCGCGTGCTCATCATTCCGACAACCGGGGCTTACATATATTTTACAACCACCGTTTCGCGGGGTCAAGCTACACTGACTCCCCGACCGAGCGCGGGCGCAGTCAGGCGTCGAGGCACACCGAAAAAAGTCTGAAGGAGGCAAAGGATTCGCACGGGAGGAGGGGGAAGTTGAACAGGTCTTCTATGCACCATCACAAACGGTCGCATCCAAGGAGGCCAGTATCATGCCGAGCCGAGTGAGAGGGTTCACCCTGATTGAGCTGCTGGTGGTCATCGCGATCATCGCGATTCTGGCAGCGATTCTCTTCCCGGTCTTCGCGCGCGCCCGTGAGAAGGCGCGACAGGCGTCATGCTCCTCGAACCTCAAGCAGATCGGACTGGGGTTCGCGATGTACGCCCAGGACTACGACGAGTGGGTCATGCCCGGCCGCATGGCATATGACAGCACACCGGATGATTGCTTTGGAACCGGCTGGTCACGGATCGTACAGCCGTATCTCAACAATCAGCAAATCCTCGTCTGCCCCAGTGACTCGCACCCAACCACCACAAAAGCTCAGGGAACCTGGCAGTATCCGCGCAGCTACTCGGTCAACTACACACTCCATGATCTGAACGGGAGCGTCAAGCTCTCCGATATCGAGGAACCGGCCGCGACGATCTCGGGCGCGGACTCGTGCACCGGACACCCCGGCATCCACTCAACCAGCTACAGCGGCAATCCCCTCGGCAGTGTCTGGCGAGACGACTACTGGCCCGACAGCTGCAGCGAACGCTACAGCCGTGTCGCGCCGAGGCACAACAAGACGGCGAACTTCTTCTTCGTGGATGGTCACGTGAAGACCATGACTGCGCCGAATACGACGTCACCCATTCACCTGTGGCGGATCGAAAACAGGTAATCAGCGATGCCGAGCAACGGGCGCGCCGATCCCCAATCGGCGCGCCCGCATTTACCCGCCCCCGCCACCTGCGCCACACCCCGGGAGTGCATCATGTTTAGCCGCCATCCACGCACCGCAATCGTTCTCATTGTACTGGCGTTCGGGCTATCCGGCGCCGTCGCACCAACATACTCAGCAGATGAGGAGCCTCCGCAGATGGAGCCACTGAACCGATTCCCGCGAATGATGCAGGAGTATCTCGTGAAGCGCCTCGATGCCGTGTACGAGGACAACACCCGGCGCGTGATGGCGCTGGAGAGCCGCGAGGACGCGCTCGCCTACCGCGAGGAGCTTCGCGAGAAGATGCCGCTGATCTTCGGCGAAATGCCCGAGCGCACGCCGCTGAATGTGCGCGTGACCGGCGAGGTGGACCGCGGGGCGTACCTGATCCGCAACATCATCTTCGACAGCCGCCCCGACTTCCCCGTGACAGCGAATCTCTACCTGCCTCAGGACCGCGAGGGCCCGCTGCCGGGCGTGCTCTGCCTGTGCGGGCACTCAGGCAACGCGAAGGCCTACGACGGCTACCAGTCCTTCGCCCAGTCGCTGGCGCGCAAGGGCTACATCGCGCTTATCTTCGACCCGATCGGACAGGCCGAGCGCCTCCAGTACCATGACGGCGAGGGAGACTCGCTGGTCGGCAACGGCGTGCGCGAGCACAACTTCATGGCGCGCCAGCAGCTTCTCGTGGGCGAGTTCATCGGCACATGGTTCGCGTGGGACGGGATCCGCGCGATGGACGTGCTGTTGCAGCAGGAGAACATCGATCCGACGCGCATCGGCGTGACGGGCAACTCCGGTGGCGGCAACATGACGGCCTACTCGGTTGCGCTCGACGACCGCTCGACGATGTCCGCGCCCTCGTGCTGGATCACAAGCTGGCGGCATAACGGCGTGAACGAGGAGCCCATCGACGCCGAGCAGTGTGCACTTAACGCGCTTGACCTTGGCGTCGAGCAGAGCGACCTGCTGGTGGTGCAGGCGCCCGAGCCAGCCATCATGATCACGCAGGAGCAGGACTTCTTCGACCAGCGCGGTTCGCTCGAGGCGAAAGAGCGGCTGGAGCACATCTACCGTCTGCTGGGCGCGGAGGATGCATTCGACTACCATGTCGGCCCGAACGTGCACGGCTTCTGGCAGGACGGGCGCGAGGCGATGTACGACTTCTTCAACGAGCACGCGGACGTCGATGCGGCCGCGAGCGAGCCCTACCTTGTGATCGAGGAGGATGAGACGCTGCAGTGCACCGAGACAGGCCAGGTTGATGACATGGGCGCGAAGTCGGTCTTCGACTTCACCCGCGAGAAGTCGCAGCGGCTGGCGGAGGAGCGCGGGGAGCCATCGGGTGATGAACTTCGCGAGCGGATGCTCAAGCTCCTCGACCTGCCCGAGCGCGAAGGTCCGCCGGAGTACCGGGTGCTGCGGCCATGGGCGAAGCGCGAGTACGCGCGGCCGCGGGCGAACCAGTTCGTGCTGCTCACCGAGCCTGAGTTCGGGGCCCAGGCGGTGGTGACGAAGCTCGAAGACCAGTACCGCACCGCCCGCCCGCTGCCCGGCGAAGGACCGGCGGTGCTCTACCTTCCGCACCTGTCTTCGGATGCGGAATTGCGCGACGACGAGTTCCTGCGCGAGATGCAGGAGGAGAACGAGGCGTTCTTCGCCTGCGACTACCGGGGCATCGGCGAGTCGCGCCCGGTGACGGCCCGCCCGAACATGTTCTTCCACCTCTACGGCAGCGACTACCACTACGCGTCGTACGCCCTGATGCTCGGCGAAAGCTACGTCGGCTGGCGAGTGCAT
>JBNJEK010000241.1:0-6984 GCA_051745855.1 Armatimonadota bacterium | reverse complement strand
CCAGACAGCAGTGTTCCGGCCAGCCCCGCACCATCGCGAGGTTGCCTGAAGCAGGGACTGGGTATTGTGGAGATGAAACCAGACTCGTTCGTACCTGAACGACGACCTGATCTGACGCAGGAGGTGTCCCGTTTTGCGAATCACCACCACAGTACTTCTCACCGCCGCATTGCTTCTTCCCGGGACCGCTGTCATGGCCCAGGACACGATCAACAATACCTGGATTGGCATGACCGGTCTGGTGATCTCACCGTCCGCCGACACGGCACCGGGGATGGAGTTCATCGGCAGCTTCAACTACATCGACACCGACGGTGACTCCACCGAAATCTTCAGCGCCATCTTCGGACTGACCGACAACTTCGAGGTGGGACTCGCCAGCCTGGACGCCGGTGGGTCGTCCGAGACGATCGGGAACCTCAAGTACAACTTCGACCTTGCCGAGCTCGCGGGCGGCCCGACGCCGGCTCAACTCGCGATCGGCGTGTGGGACCTCGGGGACGAGATCGACCGGGCCTGGTACGTCGTGGTCTCCGACGACTTCAGGGGCAGCACGCGAAATGCGCGCTGGAGCGCGGGCCTTGCCGGAAGTGATGGAGGCATACTCGATGGCCTCTTCGGGGGCGTCGAGTTCGATGTCGCTCAGCAGGGCCTGATTCAGATCGACTACGATGCCGACAACCTCAACGCGGCTTACCGACACCGGCTCTCCGACAGATTCGGATTCGGGCTCGGGATCATTGACGGTGATCTCGCGCTAAACGCCGCGTACAACACCGGGTTCTGACCGGCCCGGGGCATCGGCCGACGCCGATCTTCGGCGGACGCCCGCGGTCGCACGAGGCTGGCCGGCAGGTCACGGTGGTCTGAGTCGGGCGTCTCGCTGTCCGATCGGCGGGACGCGGAAGCTCGCGCCAACCGTTTCGTGTGCACAGAGCGATCGTAGAAAGTGAGAGGACCTGCTGAGACGAACGGGAGTCAGCGCTCAAGGCGGGAGAAGTTCTCGGTGATCCAGTAGTCGCCGTGCTGATTGACGGCAATGCCGACGCCGATGTGCGTGGGCCTTTCCCACAGGATCGCCTCGCGGTGCCCGTGGCTCTCCATCAGGCCCTCGTGACTGTCGCGGAGGTTGTCGAGGTTGAACGCCCACAGCGGCCGCGACCACATGCGCGAAAGATTTTCCGCAATACATTCCGGCTCGAAGCCGAAGACGCGCCGGAAGCGGTCGGTGGGGGTTCGGGTGACGGCCTTCGGTGAGCGGTGGCTGAAGTACTCCAGCCTGGCCATCTCGCAACTGTGATCGCGGGCGACCCTGGCGAGCTTGTCGTCCGGCGTCAGCAGCCGAAGACCGCGCCTCGTCCGCTCCTCATTCGCCAGGTAGATCAGGAGGGCCTCGCCCTCGGCGATCTCACGCGTCAGGCGGACGTCCTCGGCGCCGGTCTCGAGCAGACCGAGGAGCTGGTAGCGAGTGAAATGCCGGCGCGCCAGCGGCTCGTTGCCCTGCTGCTGATAAAGGACGCCAAGTGAGGCGTGCGGGGCGGGCCAGTCGGGCGCAAGCGCGGCGGCCTGCTCGGCCCTTGAGAGCGCGCCCGCGTCATCGCCGCGGTCGAGCAGCGCCCGGGCGTCCGCGAGCATCTGCTCGGCCTTCTGAGGAGCGGGCGCGGCGTTGATCACACACGGAATCGCCAGCGCCGCGATCAGCGCCGCCGGCAGCAACCCTCCGTGCAGTAATCTCTTCAACTCAGTCCTCCGTCGGTCCCGTCGTCACATTCGGATTGCCCCGAAGTCCGCCCGCCCTCGCCTGCACGTCGCCCCCGGCCCGCTGTGCCGCCACGACCGCCGCGCCGATGGCCACGACCACCTGCGGATCATCGGGCACGAGCAGTTCCGTCGAAAGTATGCGCCCAAGCTCGCGCGCAATCGCGGCGTTCTTTCCAACGCCTCCGATCAGCATCACCATCTGCTCGACGCCTATCTGCCTGACCAGCCCGGATGTGCGCAACGCGACGGCCCGCGCGAGCCCGGCGGCCACCGGCGCCCGGTCGGTCCCGGCAGCGAGCAACCCGACGACTTCAGACTCGGCGAAGACGGTGCAGGTGGCCCCGATCTCCGCCGGCTCATCGGCCTCCAGCGCAAGCCGCTCGAGGCCGTCGAGGTCGGTCTCCAGCGCCCCCGCCATCACCTCGAGGAACCGGCCCGTCCCTGCCGCGCAACGGTCATTGAGCGCGAAATCCAGCGGGTAGCCCTCGGCGTGAACGCGGATGGCCTTGCTGTCCTGCCCGCCGATGTCCACGACGGTGCGGGTGCGCTCGTCGATCATGTGCGCGCCGCGGGCGGCGCAGGTGATCTCCGTGACCGTCGAATCCGCGAAATCAAGCGCCTCGCGCCCGTAGCCCGTGCCGACGACGCCCGCGAGATCCTCAAGTGTACATTCGGCAGCGGCGAGCACCTGCTCAAGGGCGGAGCGGCCCGCTTTCGGCGGCCTGGATCCGCTGGGGATACGCACGGTCGCCACGATGCGGGGCCGCGACGTGTCCAGCACAACCGCCTTGGTCGCAAGTGACCCGATGTCAACTCCCGCTGTCAACATATCTGTCCGCCGGCCGGCCCGACCGCTGCCTCGCGCAAATCAAGAGCCTTCTGCAACAATTCTATCACAACTCATTCGTAGGAGTCAACGATCCGCGTGGAAAAGTGCGCCCTGTGCATGCGAGGACATGGGCGTGGCCCCGGCCTCGCCGACCGTCGTCTCATCTCATTGCCTGCCCCGCGGCAGTACGTTATACTGCGCGCACCTCATGGATTTCAATGATCCCCGCATGATACTGACGATCGCGGGCGCGGTTGCCGCCGCCCTTGCCCTTTATCTGTCCTCGTTGCGCCTGCGACATGCCTCAGCAGCGCGGAAGGCCCTTCTCCTCGGCCTGCGTTCGGCCCTCCTGCTCATGTTGCTTGTCGCGGTGCTCAACCCCGTCCGGGAGCGGGTGCAGCAGATGCCGCATGAGCCCCTCATGCTGGTCGCGCTGGATGCGTCGCCGAGCATGATTGACCTTCCGCTCGACGGCCGCTCGCGTTACGACGAGGCCCTTGCTGCGCTTGAAGGTGGCGCTGCTGTCCCCGATGGCGCGCGGGTGGAGCGTTTCCTCGTGGGTGAGGGAGCGTCTCGGGTCAGTGAGTTTCCGTCGAGCCATCAGCCATCCGCCGGCAGCGATCTGCAGGCGGCGCTGAGCGAATTGCTGCGCGTCCCGCGTGATCGGCGCCCCGCGGCCTGCCTGCTCATCTCGGACGGAGCCGACGACACTCACCGCCCGCTCGCGCGGGTCGCCGCGGGACTCGCAGCGTACGAGATCCCGGTGTACTGCCTCGGCGTGGGCAGTTCCGATCCAGTGCCGGATGTGAGCATCCCCGGCCTCGTCGGACCTGAGACGGTGGTCGAGGGCGAACGCTTCGAGTTGCGCGCGCTGGTCCGGGCGGCGGGCCTGGCCGATGAACCGATCGCGCTGTCTCTGCGCGAGGGCGAGCGCGAGATACGCTCGGCGCGGCTCGAGGCCGGTGAGGTCGAGCGCCCCGCGACCTTCGAACTCACCGCCGGCGACCCGGGCGCTCACCGCTACGTGCTCGAGGCGCGAGGCGGGGCGGCCGAGGCGACCGCCGCGAACAACCGACGCAGCATCGTGGTGCGCGTCGAGCCCGCCGAAGCGCGGATCCTGTGGATCGAGGGAAGCCCCCGGCGCGAGTACGCGTTTCTCCGGAGGCTCATGCTGCAGATCGACGACCTCGACGTGACGATCCTGCTGCGCAAGCAGGAGCCCGCCGAGTTCTGGCGCGACGACGGCGAGCCGCGCCGCGCCTCGCTGGCGCAGGTCGTCGGCGAGCTGTCCCGCTACCGCGCGGTGGTGCTGAGCAACATCGATGCGGGCGCGCTCGAGGGACTGACCTCGCGGCTGGCAGACTACGTGACCGGAGGCGGCGCGCTGGCGATGCTCGGCGGCGCGGACGCATTCGGAGCAGGCGGGTGGGCGGGAACTCCGGTCGCCGGCGCTCTGCCGGTGCGCGTCTCGGGAGGAGATGGCCTCCTTGCCGACCCGCTCCCGGTGCGTCTCAGCGATGGCGGAGAACTCAGTCGGGCGCTGCTTGACAGCGGGATCGCTGACTGGGAGCGGCTCCCGCTGCTGGAGGGGATGAACGCGGTGGCGGGCGTGATGCCGGATGCGGAGGTCGCGCTGCAGGCGGCGGGAGGAGCGGGTGCCGGCGCGCCGGTGCTGGCGGGCCGGCGCTTCGGCGCGGGCCGGACGCTCGCGGTGACGGTTGATGACACGTGGCGCTGGCGGCAGTCGCCATCAGCGGACGCGCATTCACGCGCGGCGTGGGAGGCGCTGTGGACGACGGTGGTCGGGCGTCTGATCGCTCCACGCGTCGACCGGCAGGTCGTGCTCGAACTGGGGAGAGACACCTTCGAGGCCGGCGAGCCGATCCGCGCCGATGTGCATGTGACCGACGAGGAGATGCGACCGGTTGCCGGCGCATCGGTGCGGATCGAGATCGATGGGCCGGGCGCCGAGCGCGAGGTGGCGGCCGATGCGACGCGCGACGAGGGCGTCTACCGGGCGACAGTCCGGGCGTCGGGACCCGGCGAGTTGCGGCTGCGCGCAGTCGCCGAACGCGGGGGCGAGGCGCTCGGCGAGGACAGGCGCGCAGTCGAGGTGGTGGAGCCGCTCGGTGAGTTGACGGACGCCGCGCGGCCGGAGATGCTCGAGGCCATCGCCGAGCAGACCGGCGGGCGCTACCTGCCGCTCGAACGCGCGGACGAGATGGCCGACATCCTGAAGCTGGAGCCGGAGACAGAGCGGCGCACGGTGCGACTGCAACCGGCGCGCACGTGGTGGTTCTTCGCACTGATCCTGCTGATTGCGGCCGCGGACTGGCTGCTGCGGAGGCGGTGGGGCGTGGGATGACACGGAACTCTCCCGCGCGACAGGAGTCTGAGAATACACCCATGCACCGCATTGCGGCCGCACTGATCATCATAACGCTGATGCTCGCCGCCGCCGTTTCCGCCGACGCCGAGGAACTGATCGGGCGGCTGGAGTACTCCGGTGGCGGCGACTGGTACGCGAACCCGACCTCGCTGCCGAATCTGCTGGAGTTCGCCGGTGAGCACACGAACCTCGACCTGCCCCGGCGCGAGGTGAACGTGAAGCCGGGAGCGCGGGAATTGCACTCCTTCGCCTATGTTCACGCGACAGGCCACGGACGGATCAGCTTCAGCGCCGAGGAGGCTCGGAACCTTCGCGAGTATCTGCTCGGCGGAGGTTTTCTGCATGTCGATGACAACTACGGTCTCGACGAGAGCTTCCGCGAGGAGATACGTAAGATCTTCCCTGATCGCCAGTTGGTTGAGCTCCCTTTCTCTCATCCGATCTACCACTGCTTCTTCGATTTCCCGGACGGCCTGCCCAAGATTCATGAACATGACGGAGGGCCGCCAGGCGGCTACGCGATCGTGCATGAGGGGCGGGTGGTGCTCTTTTACTCGCACAACACCGACCTCGGCGATGGGTGGGAGAGTCTCGAGGTGCACGACAACCCGGAAAAAGTTCGCCTGCAGGCCCTGCGGATGGGGACCAACCTGCTCGTTTACGCTCTCAGCAGGTAGCTTTCACCGCCATCCATCGCCAGCGCGCCCTTGCGGTGCGGCGCCCGGCTGCTTATAATCACTTCGTGCGGGGAGAAACCACAGTCCCGCAATTGTGTCAAATGACTCGACGACGTCCGAACGCAAAGAAGCCATCAACCACTCGGTGAGGCGTATCCGCACCAGGGGAGACTGCAGACATGAGGAATCAGTCGCACGTATATGCCCTTGTCGCACTGCTGCTGCTTGTCAGTTTCGTGATGATCGGCTGTGGAGGAGACAGCGACTCCACCGTCTTCCAGAACGTCTCAGAGCGCGTGTCCTGGAGTGACCAGGGACGGATCGCGTTCGCTTCATTCGGTGGCAACGGGCTGCTCTATGTGTACACCATCAATGAGCAGGGCCGAGCGCTGACGCTGCTCACGCAGTCTGACAACGATGACGACCTCAACGACGAGGGTGGCCGTCATCCGAGCTTCAGCCCGGGCGGCGACACGCTCGCCATCTCCGCTCGCCGGGGCGAGACGCCAGCGATCTACCTGATCGACGCGGTGCGCGGTGACCGTGACAGCATCAGTCAGGTCACCGACGACGCCGGAGTCGGCGCGGACATCGAGCCGAATTATCATCCCGACGGAGATCGCATCGTGTACACCTCCACCCGTCGCGCCGGGAACGCCGACATCCGCATCGTCAACACCGACGGCAGCGGCAACACGGCCGTGATCGAGACGGACGCGGAAGAACACTGGGCGGCGGTCTCGCCGGACGGCACGATGCTCGCCTACCAGTCCGACGCCGCAGGGAACACCGACATCTGGGTAAAGGACATCTCTGCCCTTGGCTCTGAGGGTTACGACCCGACCGATCGCGGCACGAACCTGACCGCCGACTCGCCCTTCCGCAATGAGGCGCCGGCGTGGTCGCCCGACGGCACCACGATTGCGTTTCACACCGACCGCAACGGCGACTTCGACATCTTCATGATGAACGCCGATGGAAGCGAGCAGGTGGCCGTCACAGCCGACGCCCGCTCCGACGGCTACCCGGTCTTCAGCCCTGACGGCGCCGATCTGGCCGTCACCCGCGATCGCGAGATCTGGACGGTCCCGGCTCAGCCGTGGACCGAGTGGCGCGATCAGATCGACCAACTCTCCGAGCGTCTGACCCGCCGCTTCTGAGTTTGACGCACGACGCTCGTCCGGGCCCGGCTCTTCGGAGTCGGGCCCTTTTCATGCCTGCTCCCCGCAGCAGGTTCGTATCAACGGTTAAGGATTCGGAGACCGCGGCAACGACTCTCCAGGCGAGGGCGCCTGGAGTCCGGAATCGCAAGACCGATCGGAGTCCGG
>JBNJEK010000240.1:0-7003 GCA_051745855.1 Armatimonadota bacterium | reverse complement strand
GACGCCGTGCTGGTGCAGGGCGACACCGCCACGACTTTCTCGGGCGCCCTCGCGGGCTTCTTCGGCCAGTTTCGCGTCGGTCACGTGGAGGCCGGCTTGCGCAGTGGCGACCGGCACTCGCCCTTTCCCGAGGAGGTCTTCCGACGGATGGTCGGCGTCGCGGCCGACCTGCACTTCCCCGCCACGGCGCGGGCGAAGCGAAATCTCCTCGCAGAGGGCGTCGATGAGGAAACGATCTTCGTGACCGGCAACACCGTGATCGATGCGCTGATGGCCACGCTCGAGCGCAACGCGTCACTTGAGGGCACTGAGTTCGAGTGGCTTGAGGAGATCGAGGGCCGCGTCATGCTCGTCACCGCGCACCGGCGGGAGAACCTCGGGGTGCCGCTGACGCGCATATGCAACGCGATCGCGCGGCTGGTCGAGCGGTTCAGCGACCTGCACGTCGTCTTCCCGATGCACCTCAATCCCCGGGTGCGCAGGGCGGCAACTGAGTTGCTCGGCGACCTCGACCGCGTGCGGCTGTGCGAGCCGGCGGATTACGTGACATTCGTCTCATTGATGGACCGCTCAGACATTATCCTGACCGATTCGGGCGGTATCCAGGAGGAGGCGCCCGCGCTTGGCGTCCCGGTGCTGGTCGCGCGCGAGACCACAGAGCGGCCCGAGGGCGTCGATGCGGGCGTGGTGAAGCTCGTCGGGACGGACGCCGACGAGATCTTCAGCGCCGGTGAGGAGCTGCTCAGCAACGCCTCGGTCTACGCGCGGATGGCCGGCGGCGGCAGCCCCTACGGCGACGGACGCGCGTCCGAGCGCATCTGCGACGCGCTGGAGTACGTCCTCGAACTGCGCGAGAGCCGCCCGGGAGATTTCCGGTATGAGCGAAATGAGTAGCGGACAAAGCGAGGAAGCCGTCGAGGGGGCGAGCGGGCCGGAGGTCCGTGATTGCTGGCCGAATCGGCGGATAATCTTCCTGGCCGTGGTGATCGCGCTCATCTTCTACGCGGTCTTCAGGCTCCCGCCGGCGCTGAGCTACGTCTTCGAGCGAGCGCGCGAAGTTGTCATCATGCTGGTGCTGTCCATCGCGCTTGCCTACTTCCTGCTCCCGGTGGTCAATGCTCTATGCAGGATCAACGTCAACCTGCGGCCGCAGGTCAAGCGTGCGATCATCGCGGCGTCCGTCATCCTCTTGTTTCTGGTGTTGCTCGTGATCCTCGTGACGGTCATCATCGCTCCGATCGTTGAGGAGACGGGACAGGTGCTGCAGACCGTGACGGACTGGGCCCAGGAGGATCTGGCTGCTCAGGTCGAAGGCTTCACCTCCAACCTGATCGACCGGTTGCCGGAGCAATACCGGGAGCCTGTCAGAGAGCAGATTACGGCCGCGGAGCAGGAACTGACGGTTGAGCGTATCACCGAGACCCTCAGCGAGAGGGTCCAGGACTGGGGCAGGACTCTGCTGGAATGGCAGGTCAGCATCATCGCGACGGTGATGTCCAGTGGACGCTACATTGTCGCGCTACTTATCGTACCGGTCTTCGCCTACTACTTCCTGACCGACGCAACCGCCATCCGCGATGGCATCGCGGCACATATCCCGGAGGATGCGCGCCCGCGGTACCATCAGATGCTCACGGACATGGATGTCGTCATCCAGCGCTACGTGCACACGATCATGGTCATCTCCGTCATGACCGGTGTCGCGACTGCGCTAACGTTGTATTTCGCAGGTGTGGACGTCTTCCTGACTTTCGGCATCCTCGCTGGCATCGCAAACATGATACCGGTGCTCGGGGCGATCGCCGCGGTGATCGGCATCACCCTCATCTCGTTGTTGCAGGTCGGGTTGAAGACGACCATCATTGTGATGATCGTCTACGGGGCAATCCAACTGGTCACCGATCGGATCATTGCTCCGAAGCTGATGGCCGAGGGCGCGGAGCTTCACCCCATCGCGGTGCTGGTGGGACTGCTTGTCGGCGCCGAGTTCTTCGGCATGATCGGCGTCTTCGTCGCGGTCCCGGTTCTTGCTGCCGGAAGGGTGGCGCTGATTCACTACAGGGCGTACGTGGCCGAAGGCGAGGCGAGCAGGGAATTCGACAGGCTGCTTGGACGCGACCGCCCGCCATGTGAAGAGACGACAGAGGTGGACGCGGAGCTGCAGTCGGAGGCGGAGTCGGTCGTCGGCGCCGATGACTCGGAGGAGTCCGCGGGGGACGAGGAAGCAAGCGATGAAGAAATGAATGGAGACGACGTCGCGGATGAGTGCAGTTGAAGCGATCGTACTTGCAGTGATCCAGGGATTGACGGAGTTTCTTCCGGTTTCCAGTTCCGGGCATCTTGCACTCGGCCACTGGCTTTTTGGCCTGAGCGGGTCAGGTGAGGCTCTTCCGCTGGAGTTCGTCGTGCTGGTGCACTTCGGGACGCTGATGGCGGTGGTGGTGTACTACTGGTCCGATCTCGCGGAGATCGTGCGCGATGTCTTCAAGCCCGCGCGCGAGGCCGACGACGGGGAGGTTTGCGGGTGGGGGCGGCGACTGCTGATCCTGCTGGTGGTTGCCACGGTGCCGGCGGTGCTCGCAGTGCTGGTGGAGGAGCAGGTGGAGTATCTGATCAACCTGCCATGGGCAGTAGGGTGCGCGTTGCTCGTTACAGGGACGGCTCTGCTGGTCTCCGAGCGGATGGGAAGGCGCATCAAAGAGGACCGGGAGACCACGACGGTTGATGCTCTGCTGGTCGGTATCGCTCAGATGGCGGCGATCATCCCCGGCATCTCACGCTCCGGGTCCACCATCGCAGCGGGACTCGGTGTCGGCTTCAAGCGCGAGTGGTCGGCCCGCTTTGCGTTTCTGATGTCGGTACCCGCGATTTTCGGAGGGACCGTATACAAGCTC
This sequence comes from Armatimonadota bacterium, assembly GCA_051745855.1. Lineage (GTDB taxonomy): Bacteria > Armatimonadota > Zipacnadia > Zipacnadales > UBA5352 > UBA5352. Next base: position 4,109 of record JBNJEK010000240.1, on the reverse strand, counting down.
AAGGATCTCATCGAACAGGGAGCCGGAGGACAGACCGGCCTTTATCTACTGTGCTTCGTCATCTCGGCGGTAACCGGGTATCTGGCGATCAGGCTGGTCATCGGAGCGGTTCAGTCGCAAAACCTTAAGTGGTTTGCGGTGTACTGTTACCTGATTGGTCTGCTGGCGATCGTGGTGGACCTCGGCAACATTCTTTGAGAAGAAATCCCGTATTCGGGCGTTTACCCCTTGCCCGCTGACGCGAAGGAGGTTACAATAGGGCGCACCTTCGCAAAAACGCAGTTGCCTCAGCTCTGATCTTCCCTCGTCAGAGATCACATCAAGCTCAAACTCACATATCAACCGAGCCCGCGTATATGCGCGGACTCAGCATTGGGAGGAAATGCAAGTGGAAGGAATTGGGCAGTTCACGCCGTTTGAAACCTATGCCCTGTGGGGCACGCTTCTGATGGCCGTAATAGGGATCATCTATGGCCTGATGCTCCGCAAGGAGGTCCTGGACAAGGACCAGGGCACTGAGAAGATGCAGACCATCGCCGGTCAGATTCAGGAGGGTGCAGGAGCCTACCTGAACCGGCAGTTCAAGACGATGGCCGGTCTGGTCGTGATTCTGTTCATCGCGCTGACCATCAGCGGATGGATGGCCGGCGGGGAGGAGATCTCGGCCGCCGCACTCGGTCTTGGCCGAGGCCTTTCGTTCCTGCTCGGCTGTTTTGCCTCCGGTATGATCGGCTATGTCGGCATGACGCTGGCGGTCCGGGCGAATGTTCGCTGTGCGGCGGCGGCGCGCACCTCGGCCGTCGAGGCGCTCTCCATCGCGTTCCGCTCCGGCGCGGTCGCCGGCATGTTCACCGTCGGCCTCGGTCTGATCGGCGCGACAATCATCTTCCTGATCTTCAAGCAGCATGCCACTGAGGTGCTCCTCGGCTTCGGCTTCGGTGGCTCACTCGTCGCGCTGTTCATGCGGGTGGGTGGCGGCATCTACACCAAGGCCGCCGACGTTGGCGCCGACCTGGTCGGGAAGGTTGAGGCCGGTATCCCCGAGGACGACCCCCGCAACGCCGCGGTTATCGCCGACAACGTCGGTGACAACGTCGGTGACTGTGCGGGCATGGCGGCGGACATCTTCGAGTCGTTCGAGGTCACACTGGTCGCGGCGATGATCCTCGGCCTCGCGCACGGCATGCACGACCCGGCGCTGGCCCGCATTTGGATCATCTTCCCGCTGCTCATTCGCGGTGTCGGTGTTATCACCGCGATCATCGGGACAGAGGTCGTCAGGATGCGCGACGAAGATGAGCACCCGATGGCCCCCATCACTCGCGGCTTCATGTGGGCCGCCGGACTCTCCGCGGTCGGCTTCTTCATTCTCGCGTATTTCTACGCGGGCGACCTCAAGCTCTTCTGGGCCAGCACCGCGGGCCTCGTCCTTGCGGTCGGCATCTACAAGCTCACCGAGTACTACACCGCGCCGCAGTTCAAGCCCGTGAAGGACGTCGCCGCGGCATCTCAGACGGGTCCGGCGACGAACCTGCTGGCCGGCTTCGGTGTCGGTCTTGAGGGTGCGGTCTGGGGCGTGCTTGTGATCTGTGGTTGTCTCTTCTTCTCGGTCCTGGTCTTCGGCGGCGAGGGCGCCATCGGTATCCTCTACGGCGTCGCGCTGGTCGGCCTCGGGATGCTCACCACCACCGGTGTCATCATCGCGATGGATACATTCGGACCGATCGCCGACAACGCCCAGGGCATCTGTGAGATGGGCGATGTTCCCGAGGCGATGGACGTCGTTGAGACGCTCGACGCGGTCGGCAACACCACAAAGGCCGCGACAAAGGGTCTCGCGATCGCGACCGCGGTCATCGCGGCGATCGCTCTGTTCGGCTCGTTCGTCTCCAAAGTCGCGGCGGCGAAGGCCGGCGCACACGCGGGCGAGGCCGTTGACATCGAGGCTCTGACGCAGTACGCCATCCCGCTTGACAACCCCGTTGTGTTCATCGGCCTGCTGATCGGCGGCGCAATGCCGTTCCTCTTCAGCTCGATGACCATTCAGGCGGTCGGCCGTGCGGCCTTCCAGATCATCAATGAGGTCCGGCGACAGTTCCGCGAGATCCCCGGCCTCATGGAAGGCGAGGCCATGCCCGAGTCGGCGAAGGTCGTTGACATCTGCACCACGTCGGCGATCAAGGAGCTTATCGCCCCCGGTCTGCTGGCGGTCTTCGCGCCGATCATCGTCGGCGCATGGTTCGGCTGGCTCGGACTCGGCGGCTTCCTTGCCGGGATCATCGTGACCGGTCAGCTCATGGCGGTCATGCTCTGTGACGCCGGTGGCGCATGGGATAACGCCAAGAAGCTCATCGAGGACGGCGAGTACGGCGGCAAGGGCTCTGACGCCCACGTCGCGGCCGTCATCGGTGACACGGTTGGCGACCCCTTCAAGGACACCGCGGGTCCGGCGCTCAACCCGCTGATCAAGGTCATGAACCTCGTCGGTCTGCTGGTGGTGCCGTTCGTTGTCATCCCGGGTTCCTCCCCGATGGAGACAACGACGTCGCCGACCCTGTGGATCATCGGGATCATCCTGACCGCGATCATCGCGATCAGCGTGATGCTCAGCCGGCGTGACAGCGGTGAGGGAGTCACCGTTCAGGACCGCGTCGGTGGCGACGAAAAGACGGCGTGAAAATCGCCGCAAATTGACGCGAATGCAGGACCAATACAGGCGGCCCGGCGTCCACGCCGGGCCGCCTTTTTTCGACGTATTCTGACGGTCTTCACGACGTGAGTCTTTGGGTGCATTGAGCTTTCAGCACCTGGACACCGATGTGGACAATTGTGGATAACCCGGTGGATAAGCCTCTTTCTGAGCACGGGAATGTGGAAAAAAGCGGTAGAACGGCTGTTCGGCGGGGAATGTACTGAGCCGGGTTTCATGGTATCTCACTACGCGGTTCAGCTCCCAGTAATCAGTTCAGCGCCCCCAGATGAGTAACGTCACGGGTCCTGTCGCGCCTTCCGGTGCTGCTCACTGTGCCGTCTCTTGTTGACGCGCCCGTGCCACCGTTCGTACGTGGAGCAAAGCACCTTGACTCCATCTCGGAATCATTGTTCAATACTGCGGGAGGCCAGTTCCGTGATGCCTCCCGGTTAGGTCTCGTCCACCGCATTTGCGGAATCGCACCAAACCTCCCTCCTGGCACACTATCAACTCCCTGCATCGGTTTCTTTGCGTGGAGGAATATGAGTACTGGATTTGCGGAAATCGATCTTGTCTTTGCGTTGAGCCTGATGCTCGCCTTTGGCTTTGCCATGGCGCGCCTCGCAAAACTTGTGCATCTGCCGGCGGTGACTGGCTACCTTATTGCCGGGATCGTACTCGGGCCCAGTGGCATCGAGGTCATTACGACCGAGATACTTGAGGACCGGCTGCAGGTCTTCATGAACATGGCGATCATGTTGATCGCCTTCAGTATCGGCGAACGCTGTGATCTGAACCAGCTTCGGCCGCTTGCGCGAGTGCTCAAGCGCGTGAGCCCCGCGGAGATGAGTCTGAGCTTTGTCTTCCCCGGTCTCACGGTCATCATCGGCGTGTATTTCCTGGGCCTCGTGGACACCGCAAACGCGCTTCCGCAGGCCATCGCGGTGGGACTGATCTGCGGAGCGGTCGCCATCGAGACCTCCCCGCCCTGCACGATGGCCGTCATCCGCGAGTGTGGGGCAACCGGCACTCTCTCACGACTGCTCACAGCGAGCATGGTCGTCAACAACGTCATGACCATCACGATGTTCGGCATAGCGGTCGCGATCGCGCACGTGCTGATCGGTGATGGCGGCGGAAGCGCCATGGCGATGATCTCGCCTCCGCTCATAAAGATATTCGGCGCGCTCGGTGTGGGTTTTGCCGCCGGTCTGGTCTGCGACTTCGTTGTCCACAGACTGGAGAATCGTTCGGATGTCCTGGTGGTGGCGCTTGCGACCATCTTTCTGTGTGGCGGAATTGCATTCCAACTGGGACTGTCGGCGATACTTGCCGGCGTCGCGGCCGGCTTTGTCGTGGTCAACCGCGATCGGCGTGATGTGCGGGCGTTCCGGGTCGTAAGCGACTTCGAGCCTCC
>JBNJEK010000239.1:0-7041 GCA_051745855.1 Armatimonadota bacterium | reverse complement strand
CCGAACGACTCCCCGGTCACTCGCAACTCACTCGTGCAGAATGCTCCCTCAGCCACTCGACGATCCCCTCGAAGTCGATCTCGTGGGTGGCGACTCCGATCATGAACGCGACCGCATCATCATCCTCGTAGTCGAGCCACCACCCGTTCAGCGCAAGCATCGCCGCGGCGGAGGCCAGCGCGGTGCGCTTGTTGCCATCAACGAAGCCGTGGTTTTGCACCAGCGCCTGCAGCAGAGCCGCGACCTTCTCATGGAGCGAGGGGAAGACCTCAGTCTCTCTCGCGCCCGCACTCATCCGTCCGACTGCGGACGCGATTGAGCCGAGGTCGCGTATTCCGGCGAGGCCGCCTGTTTCTCGAAGGACCGCTGCGTGGATACGCACGACCTCCTCGACCGTGAGTAGCCTCACCGCGCCGCGAGTTCCTCGAAGACCTTACGGTGCTCGTCCATGTGCTGCTCAGCGGCCCGTACGGCCTTATCGACGGACTTCTTCTCAGCCTCAGTCTTCACATCGGCATCTGTCTTTCGCATGATCGTCCTCCTGCAATGAGTATACCCCGCGCACTTCCAAGAATCAACGAGGCGGGCCCTTTTGCGGGCCCGCCTCGCGCGACAACAACGGCACAGGCCGGCACGGGGGCCGGCCTCTCCAACGGCATCACTCCTCAAACGGCTCGTACTGCGGTTCATCGGGCCGCGGGAGGCGCTCCTCGACGGGCAGCAGGTCCGGGAAGCTCATGTGTGGCTCAGTCTGATACCAGTACGCCGTCGAGGAGTAGTCGTTCGTCAGGTTGTTCCCGTGGCCATGCTCGATGCTCACCTCGATCGATTCGCGGAAGTGCACCGGATCCTCGATGTGGAAGCGATACATCGAGTTCTTCCCCTTGTAGGGCCACGCGTCGGTGCCCGAGTAGAGCGTCAGGCCGTGGTAGGGCGCGTTGAACTCCTGCCGCGGCGAGTAGGCGGTGCTGAAGTAGTCCTCGGTGCCGGTCCCGTGCAGCGACGGCGGGAAGTCCTCGCCGTCGATGAAGATCATGTCATCGCCCTCGCCGTACCAGTCATTCTTGTCGCGGGCGAAGCAGTCGATGTTGAGGTTGCAGCCCACGTAGTGCCCGCGCCCCTCGGCCTCGAGGATCACGTAGTTTCCGGCGCCGTCGAGGTTCTGGATGTCGCCGCGGCGATGGATGATCTCCTCGCGGCTCAGCCCCTCCTCCGGCACCCAGCCGTCGGTCGGATTCTCGCGCCGCCACTGTGCGTGGAAGCGGGCGACATCGTCACCGAGCGGCTCCTCGTAGAGTTCGTGGTCGAGGTAGAAGTAGAAGTTGAGGCCCTCGTCACACTCCGATTCGACCTCAAACCGCGCGTGCTCATTGAAGGGCATCGGGAAGAAGCAGTTGAAGCCCTTGCCCTCCTGCGGGGACATGGTCAGCGGGAGCGAGGTGAAGTTCTTGCGGATGCCGTGGCCGATGCCGAAGAAGTCGCCGATGGGGACCTCGATCGATGGCTCGTCCTCACCATCCCACCACGCGCGCAGGACGATCTTGCGCGGCATGGCGTGCTCGCCCGAGCCGATGGTGATCCAGATATGCTTGATGCAGCCCGGCCCGTCGATCTCCCCGAGTGTCTTCGTGTCGCCCGGCTCAAAGCGCCAGCAGTCGTGGTTGCGTCCGTCGGTGGCCCAGCTTGAGATGCGCTTGCTGCGCGCATCGCGGATGATCGGCAGCGTGGCGAGCGTTCCATGGCCCATGCGCATGGGTCGATACCTCCCGTGGTCGGTGTGGATGCGAGGGTGGGTTTCGGCGCGAAGGAAGGTGGGACCTGCGTTGAACGGCGCGCCTGTCGTGGCCCACGCGTGCTGGAGAACCCATTTACGACTGTTGTTGTGCAATTGAAGGATGTTGGTTATGGCAGTGAGAAAACACTATGAATGAAGGGGGGTGCACTGCCATCAGGCAGGCGCCCGTGCCGTGTGGGATGACGGCTTCGGACGAGGGAGGACATACCCGTGGGCAGCGAGGACAAGAGCGATGGGCGCGAGATTGCCGATTTTCGGGTGCAGGGCCAACCATATGTCTTCGTGGTCATGCGATTCCAGGGCCTTCAGCCGGTGCGTGATGCCATCTCGTCCACGATCGAAGACCGACTGGATGTCAGGTGCATACGGGCCGATGACCTGTTGGAGAACAGCAGGCACCTTCGCGACAAGATTCACCGGTTGATTCAGGGGGCGGACGTTGTCGTCGCACTTGTCACAGACACAACGCCCAATGTGATGTATGAGGTGGGCTATGCCTCAGCGATTAACAAGCCGCTCATACTGGTCATTGACGAGAACAAGACGATGCCCGCCAACATCGAGGGCCTGGAGGTCCTTAAGTACAACTTCGACAGCTACTGGGGTCACAATATCTTCCAGGACGAACTCGTGGACAGGGTAAGGGCCGCGCTCCAGGACCGGGTCTTCCTGCTGCGAGACATGCTTGAAGCCCCAGTCCGAACTCCCGCATACGTGGTGGCGAGCCCGAAATACCCTTCAGCACTGGCCATGATAGCCGGCCAGCCGCGCGACCGGCGCACCTTCGGCGACAATCTCGGGATACGTGGCCTCTTTTCCGCATTCGGCGTCATGATGGGCGAGGGAGCCGAGGTGGAACTTGTATCCGCGCAGTACGCGCATCCTGAAGTGGCCAATAGATCGCTGAATCTGTATCTGATCGGGTCGTCAAAAGTGAACCCGCTTACCGAACAGAAACTCCCACAACTGATTGGTGATGGATGTGGCAGCTACTTCTTCGCCGCGAGGCATGGCTACTCTGAGCTGAAAGGCTACGACTGGCCCTGCGTCCTGTATGAGCGAACCCGCGGCCGCGCTCGCCCCATTGTCGGCCGACTCAGAAAGGCTGGATCGCGGAACGCTCACCAGATGTGGCAGGAGGACTACGGCATTATCGTCCGAGGCCCGCATCCGCGTCATGATGGGCGCATCGTTATGATCATGGCGGGAGCGCACAGCCTCGGAAGCGGAGCCGCTTGTCTCGGGGCGACTCGCCCTGAGCTGATTCGCGAGATCGCGGAGGCGCTGCCCAAAGGAGTACTGGAGGACAAGCAAAGCACCTTCAGCGTTCTGGTGAGGGGGACGGCGAGTGCTGAGGATGGTCTCCTCGACCCCAGAGGGTGTGAGATAGTCAGGGTGAGCGTCCACGGAGTTCCCAACTGAACACCATCGTCGCGAGGTCATGTCGCCAGCACCGGGGAGGCCAAACGCGACAGTCCCAGAAGGCCCCTCTCCCCCCGCCCGGCGAAATGCCGCTCCTGAGTCAACCACGATCATCTCTGGTTCCACGGCTGCGAGCGCGTGTGCAGACGCCCGATCTCGACCGGCGAGGCGAAAGGTCCCACCGCCCGCGTCGTGGAACTGACGCGAGAGCATGAGCATATCCGCATGAGGATGACATCGCGCAATGCCCCAGGGTGCCGATCGTTTCTACGGAGCGCTGGTATTCACGGACATCGAGGAATCGTCTTCGATGTGGGAGGCATACCCGACCACGTTCGTGGAGGCGCTGGATCTGCATAACCGTATTCTCACAGAGGCGTGTGAGCGACATGACGGGCGGGTGGTGAGCGAGGAGGGCGACGCGTTCTTTCTCGCCTTCGCCTCAACAGATTCTGCGCTGATGTTCGCGATCGAGGCCCAGACGGAACTGTCCGGCGTTGACTGGTCGCGGTACGGGCCGCGGGACCTGCTGGTGCGCATGGGTCTTCACTTCGGCAGCGCGTGGCGCCGCGGAGAGGATCTGCTGGGTGGGGAAGTCAACCGCGCATCGCGGATCTGTGGCGCCGGTCACGGCGGGCAGATCCTCGCCTCCGGGGACTTCATGGCTGAGTGTCGGGAACTCGACCGCGACACAGTGGTCGTGGACCTCGGCCGCTGCAGACTGCGCGGCCTCGCCAGTCCTGAGCACCTCTACCAGGTAACGCGTGCGGACTGGGAGCGGCAGGAATGGCCCGCGCTACGCACGCTGGACCACGTGCCCACCAACCTTCCCGCCCGCGTCACCAGCTTCGTGGGCCGGGAGGCCGAGTTGGCCGATCTGGAGAGGCTGCTGACCGATGACAGCACTCGCCTGATAACGCTCACGGGCCCCGGGGGCAGCGGCAAGTCGCGCCTCGCACAGGAGGCGGCGGGGCGCGCCCTCGACCACTTCACGGACGGAGTCCACTGGATCGAACTGGCGGACCTCAGCGATCCGGCTTCGGTGATGGCGGCCATGACGCAGGCCCTGAAGATCGAACCTGCGGCCGGTCGTGACGCGATCGATCAAATCGTTGAATTCACCCGTGAGCGACACGTGCTGCTGGTGCTGGATAATCTCGAGCACGTGATGGGCGCAGCCGAGAGCCTCGCGCTGCTGCTGCGGAGTGCATTCGGAGTACGAGCGCTGGTTACATCGCGCGAGATATTGCACCTGCCCGGTGAGCACGTCTACGATATCCGGCCGCTTTCGATCCCGGAGCCGCCGATCAACTGGGAGACGCTCTCGCAGTACGAGAGCGTGCAGTTGTTCACCCAACGCGCACGCGAGGTGCGCAGCGACTTCGGGATTACGCGCGACAATGCAGCCGCCGTGGCCGAGATCTGCACGAGACTGGATGGCATCCCACTCGCGCTGGAACTGGCTGCGGCATGGGTGCGGATGTACGCCCCGGACCAGATCCTCGAGCAACTCGGCCCGCAGGCTCGGGTGCTGACCTCGCGCGTTCGAGGCGTGGCGGAGCGGCAGCGGACGCTCTATAACGCGATCGACTGGTCCTACAATCTGCTCGAGGACGGGGACCGGCGGGCATTTCGCTTCCTGTCCGTGTTCCACGGTGGTTTCTTCCTCGATGCGGCCGAGGCGGTGTGCGGCCCCGGCACTCTCATCAACGTCGAAGGCCTCCACGACTGCTCGCTGCTCTACTCCCGCGAGGTTCTGGGACGCCGGCGCTTCTACATGCTCGGCACCCTGCGCGACTTCGCGGCGGAGAAGCTTGTGGCCAGTGACGAGGCCACGGCAGCGACAGCGGCCCATCTGGACTTCTACGTGCAGTTCGCCCGCGAGGCGGCCGACCCGCCGCCCGAGCACACAGAAGATCGGAAGAGTCTCGCGGCGATTGAGCTTCACAACCTGCTGCACGCGCTGGAGACGGCCATCGTCGGGCAGCGCAGGGAGGCCGTCGCGCCGCTGTGCGAAGCGCTGCGCGACGAGGATATCGTCGATCCCGGCCGCGCCGCGGAGATCCGCCATCAGGTCCTTCGAATCTGGAAGATGGCATCGAACTACGAGGACACTGAGGGTGCCGCCCGCCTGGGGCATCTGGCGGTGCACATGCACTGGAAGGCGTGGGACAACATCACCGCCGTTGATCTGGCGGACGAGGCGATGGAACTTGCGGTAGCGGCGGGCGATCGCGAATTATGCTGGGATGTCGCGGTGACCGCGGCGGCGGCAGCGGCCGGCGGGCGGCGCGAGGACGCCATCCGCAAGTGGCTGAATATCGCAAGCCCCTACGCTCGTGACGCGGAGGCGCACTCGCTACTGATCATGTTCGTCGCGGGCCTCGGACATCACGCGGAGGCAGCGGACGCGGCGGAGGAACTGCTGCAGTCGCTGTCCCCGGACGAGACTCCTGAGGGACAGCATCTGGCCTACCACGCGGCAGCGGTGGTTCGGATGAGGATGGCACACTTCGAGGAGGCCGCCCGGGCCGGGGAGATGGCACTGCAGATCATCCGCAGGCACTTCGCCAGTGATCGGGAGATGAACACGGCAGCGCCGCCGGTGTACGTCCCGGCATTCGCCCGCTCCGGCCGCCGGGAACTGGCCGAGACGGTGATCGAGGACGTGCTTTCACGCCTGCGCGATGCTCCCCCCGCCCTCGTCGCCGAAAAGACGGCCGGCATAGTTGCATTCTGCAACCTCGGTGAGATGTGGGATACCGGGGCGCAGGTGTCCGACGAGTTCCTGACACCGTTCCCTCCGGACGCGCTGCCAGACACGCCGGTTCCGGATGCGGCGGGTGGTGTCGCCGAGAGCTATGCGCGGGTGGGCCGGCCGGACGATGCACGGGCCGTGATCAGGCTGCTGCTCGAGGCGGACCGCCAGTGGGATGAGGAGATGGGGTACTTCACCGGTCAGAACGTGAAGTCGATGGCTGAGGTACTCCGCGCAACGGGGCAGCGGGCGCTCGCGGTGACTGTCGCCGAACTCGCACGCCGGCTGCAGGAGAGCCAGCCTGCCCTGCAACTGACCTGCCGGGAACTGCTGGATTTAATGGCGACGGAGATACCCGAGGACGAGTACGCCGAAGCAGTCGCGGCCGCCGAGGGCATGAAGCCCTCCGATGCCGTGGCGCTGACGCGAGAGGCGCTTGGGCTGTAGGTCGGCGGCAAGCGCACGACAAAGGCATTTTGCAGGATGGACAGGACGAACAGGATAGCCACAAGTGCGTGTCGTTGCCGTCATCCTGCTCATCCTTCCCATCCTGTAAGTCGTGTCGTTGCCTTTATCCTCTTCATCCTGTCCATCCTGTAAGTCGTGTCGTTGCCTTGCCTCAGAAGGCCCCTCTCCTCCACCCGGCGAAATGCCGCGCCTGAGTTCAACCGCCGGCCAGGAGGCCTTCCGCCATGAACGTTATCCTCATCATCTCCGATACCATGCGCCGCGACCACCTCGGGCTCTACGGCTGTGAGCGCGTGCACACGCCCAACCTTGATCGCCTCGCGCAGGAATCCTGCGTCTTCGAGAACGCATACGCCGCGAGCTTCCCCACCGTGCCGAATCGTATGGACGTCATGACCGGCCGCTTCACCTTCACCGAAGCCGGGTGGCAGCCGCTGCCCGAGGACGCGACCGTCATCTCCGAGGTGCTCGGTGAGGCGGGCTACACCACCATGATGGTCGCCGACACGCCGCACCACATCGCGAACGCCTACCACTTCGACCGCGGCTTTTCGGGGTGGGAGTGGATCCGCGGGCAGGAGAACGATCGCTGGCGGAC
>JBNJEK010000238.1:0-7085 GCA_051745855.1 Armatimonadota bacterium | reverse complement strand
CATCGGCCATCGCGGCGACCCGGGCGTACGCCGCACGCGCCCCACGCCTGTCGCCCGCCGCCTCCAGCACCTGCGCCAGCCGGAACCGCACCACGGGCCGCGCCCACCGCGGCAGCTCCTCGGAGAGAAGCTCCTCGTACACGTAGCGCGCCCGATCCGGCCGGCCGTCGGCCTCATGGCTCTCGCCGAGTCGCAGGCGCAGCGAAAGCTCGACGTGCTCACCGGGCTTCACGATCTCCAGCGCCTCCCGAAGCAGCCGTCGCTGGCGACTGAGCAGGCCCTCCTCGCGCACATTCGCGGCCTGATTGATGAGATCGCCCAGTGCGCTCCGACGCTGGTCCTCGCGGGTGGCCTGCAGCAGCGCATCCCAGCGCTGCTCCGACGGGATGCCCGCCGCCAGCAGAAAGCCGTCGCGCCCGCCGCTGACGCGGACCGCCAGCACGTTCCGGCCCTCGCGCAGCGGCGCTTTGAAGGTGTGCGCGCCGACGCTGAAGTCCTGGCCGGAGTTCCCCGTGTCCAGCGTGTCGTAGAGCGGCTCACCGTTGAGCCACCACGCCATCCACCAGTCGGCCGCGGCACCGATCGGCACCTCCACGGCGCGATCGGCGTGGACTTCACCGAAGAGGTAGACCGTGTCACGTCGCTCATGTCCGCCGAGCAGCGCTGAGAGATCGATCCGGCCGTCGTCGAACTCGACGGGGCGCCCCACGCATTCATCGCCGCCGAGTTGGAGGGTCTCGCGGACCTCCCGCAGTTGCTCAGGGGCAAGCTCGGCCTCATCCCATCCGACCGGCCCGAACATCATCCACTCGTCCGGCCACTGCACGCCCTCGACTGACGCGGGCGCTGCAGAAGCCGCCGCACAGCAGATCAGTCCCGCCATCATCCACGTGAAGATCCGAACGCTTCTGCTGCTCATGCCCTACCTCCACGCCTCATGCACCGACAGGCCCTCGATGGTGAGGTCCTCGTCTGCGAGGTTCTCATTGACCAGCGGCGGGCGTCCGTCGAAGCTCCCAAGCTCCAGGCGGATATCCCGCAGCGTCACATTCTCCGCGTGGCGCAGATAAAGGCCCCACGCCGGCAGTGTGCCGAACATTCTCGCTGCCGGATAGGCCTCGGGGCGCTCGGGCACGTCGATCAGCGCCAGTTCCTCGCTGCCGCCGCCCGGGTGTGCGATGCGGATGTCTTCGAGCAGCACGTTGCGGACGGGATGGTCCTCGAGGCCGGAGACGAAGCTGGTCTCCACCGGTCGCACCCGCAACTGATGCGCCACCTCGGCGTTCTCAATCCCGTGTGCCAGCAGCACCTCGCGCCACGGCACCGCGGCCAGTTCAATGTCGATGTCGCGGACGAGCACGTTCTCCAGCGAGCCGGGCACGCGCTCCTCGCCCTCGGCAAAGTACCCCTCGCGCAGGCGCGCGCCGAGACGGACGCCGAGCGCGCAGCGCGACGCTTCCGCCCGGACGTTCGCCACTCGCACGTTGCTGGTGTTGGAGCCATCGACGGTGTAAAGCCCCAGCGTCGTTCCGCCGAAGGCCTGGAGGCCGTCGCACTCGATGTTCTCGAAGATGCTGCGCGTCTCGGTGCCGAGCTTGAAGCCGCTCGCGTAGGCGTAGACGATGTTATTCACCGCGCGGATGTTGCGGTTCACGTGCGCGGCGGCGTTGCTCTTGATGACAATGCAGTCATCGTCTGACGCTATCACGCAGCCCTCGATGAGCACGTCCTCGCAGCCGGTGAAGTCGAGGCCGTCGTTGTTCCGCCCCGGGCGGACGCAGTTGAGCCTGATGTTGCGTAGCGTCAGGTCGATGACACGCGTGTAATGCTGCGTCCACGAGCCGGAGTTGGTCGTCGCGATACCCTCGACCGTCACGTCCGTGCAGTTGTACATGCTGATTACGCGGTGCCGCCAGCCACGATTCGGCGCGAAGCGCCCGTGCCCGTCGATGGTGCCGCTGCCGGTGATCGCGATCTCCTCGGCGCCGTCGGCGTAGATCATCGCGCGCGGCTCGTAGTGACTGCGGTTGGTGCTGCCCAGCAGCGTCGCACCCTCGGCAAGGTGCAGGCGCACGCCGCTCTTGAGCACCAGCACGCCGGTGCGGTAGACGCCCGCCGGCACAATGACCGTCCCGCCCCCGGCCTCGTGGGCGGCATCGATCGCCGCCTGCAGGGCCTCCTGGTCGAGGTGGACGCCGTCGCCCACGGCACCTCGCTCGCGCGCGTCAATCACATCCGGGTCCGCCCGGTCGGGCTCGGAGAAGTGAGGCGTGACCGCGGGCGAGGCTGGAGCCGGCCCGATGACCGGCTCGCGAGACGCGAAGCCGGCCGCGTCCGGCGCAGGCACTCCCGCGGGCAGCGGTGTGAAGCGATCGAGACGCGTCGAGTCGCCAAGCTGGCCGAAGCCGTTGTGCCCCCAGCCAAGCAGCGCGCCGTCGGCATCGACCGCAAGTGCGTGATAGGCGCCGGCCACGATCCCCGTCAGCCCCTCGACCTGCGCCAGTTCGTCGTCGACGATCAGCGAGACCCGCTGCATCCGGCCCGCGTTGTACGAGTCATTCGGCCCGACGCCCCGGCCGAGGCCGCCGTAGACGTTCCAACCGCACGCCCACCCCCGGCCCTGCTCATCGAGCACGTACGTCGTCTCATAGCCCGCGGCGACGGCCGTGATGCCGGTGAGGAAGTCGCCGCCCTGTGCGCCGCCGATCAACTGCGTGGGGGTCGCGACGTAAAGGTCCTGGCTGCCCGCGCTTGATTCGCGGGTCCCGTGGCCAAGCTGCCCGGTGCCGTTGTATCCCCACGACCAGACGCTGCCGTCGTCGCGGACGGCGACCGTGTGATAGACGCCCGCCGCCACCGCGGTCACGCCCTCAAGTACGCCCTCTCCGTCCGATCCCGTGACAGGCGTGGGCAGCGCCGTGGCCCTCATGAGGGCGTCCTGCGCCGGGATGACCACGCTTTCGTCGGTGTCGAGGTTCCGCAGCAGCAGGTGCATGTCGCGGGCGTAGTCATTGTCACCGTCATGCGATCCGATCAGAATCTCAGGCAACTCAAGCATCACCGACTGCCCGACCTGCGCGCGCGCCGGATACCTGATCGTCCCCGCCATCTCGACCTCATCGGCGCGGCGGGCGAACTCCCCGGTCACGGTCTCCGCTTCGACCACCTCGTCGACGACCACCAGCGGCGGCCCGTCGAACTCGTCGAGCAGTTCGACCTGTCCGGCCACATCGAGGTGGCTCTGATCAGTGTACGTGTACCCCAGGGCGATGGTCCAGCGGCCCGTCTCCTCAGGCGTCCACGGCAGGCGAAGCTCAACCCGGTGCATCCGGCCAATCTCACCGAGGTGCCCGCGGCCAAGCTGGCCCTCGTGGTTGCTCCCCCAGGCCACCAGCGTCCCGTTCTCCAGCAGCGCCGCAGTGTGATGCGCGCCACAGACGACCTCGCGCACCCCCGTCAGTGCGCCGGCCCCCTCGACGCTGCGCACCCGCACCGGATGCACGCTCCAGTCATTCGAGTCGCGAAGGCCGTCCCCGAGCTGTCCGTGACAGCGGCTGCCCCACGCCACGAGAGTGCCGTCGTCCAGCAGCGCGACCGAGTGATCCCAGCCACCCGCGACCGCCACTGCGCCGTCGAGGTGGCCCTCGCCATCAATGCCGCTTACGCGGACGGGCACCGCGCTGTGCGCATCCATCCCCCAACGACCATCGCCAAGCTGGCCGAAGGTGTTGGCGCCCCACGCCCAGACAGCGCCGTCCGCGTCGATCGCCAAAGTGTGATACATCCCCGCCGAGACCGCGACGATGCCGGTCAGTCGCCCCGCGCCGTCCGGCCCGAGCACTTCGACAGGCTCATCAGAGTTCGCGAAATCGCCGTTGCCAAGCTGCCCCAGCGCGCCCTCGCCCCACGCGCGGAGCCCGCCGTCTTCGTTAAGGACAACGCTGTGTCTCCATCCCGCCGTCTCGGTGCCCATCGCTTCACCTCGAAGCCCCGTGACCAACAATACTCCGGCGGCCAGTGCGATCATTCGTGACAGTGTGATGGCGGACATCGAACGCCTCCTGCGAACTCTGAGCTGTGTCCTCTCCCTTGATCAACCGCAATCGCCCTTCCCCGCAGTTTCCTGCTCCACCTTCGCGCGCATCCGGCATTTCAACTTGTCTTCTTCGCAAGAAAGCGCTTGTGTTCGCACCGGTCGATTACTAAGATGTACTCCAGATCACTGACTACTGATATCTTCAAGCACTCCAGATTCTCATGCCTGACACGACTGAGCAGCTTGCAGCGAGGGGAGCAACCCCTGCGCTGGAGGAGAGGTCGCGGTATGACACAGATCAGACTGTGCGCGACGCTCGTTGCTCTCATGCTCGCGCCAGCATGGCCGGGCCACGCCGATGAATCCCTGACACTCGTTGGCTGGGGCATCGACATGAGGAACGTGGAGAGTTTCATGACCGAGGCCGCCGATGTCGGCTTCGACGCGCTCATCACCGGCCCGAACACCCCGGAGTTGCTCGCGCGGGCCGTCGAGGCCGGGGCGAAGCATGACATTGCGGTCTACGCGTTCATCAGTCCGATGGGGCACGTCGCTCGCGAGTGGAACCAGCAGTACCCGGACGAGCCGATCCCGTGGCAGGTGATGACCGGGGACGAGGAGGCCGCCCTCAACTTCATCTCCGCCGGAGACAATAAGTACCTCATTCCCTACCAGTGGGGCGGCGAGCCGGTGTTGACCAACGAAGTACTTACCACCCGCACCGTCTGCTTCAGCGACGGGCGCGCTCGGGAGATCCTCGAGGGTCTGATTGACGAGATCGCGTCGGTGCCCGGCCTCGAGGGACTCGCCCTCGACGGCTTCGGCTATCAAAACTACCACCGATGCCACTGCGAGCGGTGTGAGGAACTGCGCGCGGAGTACGTCGAGGTACATCCGGAGATGACAGAGGACGAGGCGTCGGTGGCCTTCTTCCGGGAAATGCTCGTTGATTACACCAACCATCTCGCCGACTACGCGCGGTCGCGGCGTGATGACATCAGAACAAGCATTCATATCTGGCCGGTCTTCGTGCCCGAACCGCTCTACGGCAATCGCCTCGATGTTGACTACTGCGGGCAGACCGCCGCGTGGTATACTCTGTGGCCGCAGGAGAAGATTGCGGAGTATTCTCGCATCATCGTCGAGGGGGCGCAGAAGTACCATCCGCGCCAGCAGGGCGTAGGGATGATTGGGTACTACGATCGTCCCGGCGAGTTCCCGGTCAAGGACGCGGATCGCGTGGAGATGGAACTGTCCACGATAATTGACAACGGCTGCCGGCGGATTCAGGTCTGCAGCAGCATCCACGTCATCAACAACGAGGAGATTGCCGGCGTCTTCAGGCGGCACTTCAGGTAGCGAGGCGCCCAGATCGCGCGATGGTCAGGAAGGTCGGCGTGATCCGGGCAGAGGAGTGATCGTAATGCAGCGAGTTGCGTGGCTACTGGTGGCGGCGCTCGTCGTCTCCGCACCGTGTCCGGCCGAGGTGCACCAGGTCGCGACGCCCGATGAACTTGCGGCCGCGGTCGAAGCAGCCGTGCCGGACGCGGAGATCGTCATCGCGGACGGCGAGTGGCTCGACGCCGAGATCGACATCACCTGCTCCGGGACGGCCGATGCGCCGATCACAATCCGCCCGCAGACACCCGGCGGGTTGACACTGACAGGCGCATCGTGGGTGCGGCTGAGCGGCTCGCACCTGGTGCTCTCCGGCCTGCAGATGACAGGTGGGGTGCGGGCGGTCGCGGATGATGGGGTCGAGCGGGAGCAGCGCGCCTCGCCGATCGACATCCACGGCGACCACTGTCGTGTCACCGACTGCGCCATCATCGACTTCAACCCGATCGGGCGCGAACATCGTTACATGTGGGTGGTGGTGCGCGGTGTCGGAAACCGCGTCGACCACTGCTACTTCCGCAACCAGGATCACTCGGGCGTGACGCTGACCGTGAACGTCGAACGCGGGCGTCCCAATGACGCGTTGATCGACCACAACCACTTCGCGGGGAAACCGCCGCTGGGGGCCAACGGTGGCGAGACGATCCGGATAGGTAGCAGTTACTCCTCGGTATACAACTCGCGCACGACCGTCGAGCACAATCTCTTCGAACACTGCGACGGCGAGATCGAGATCATCTCGAACAAGTCCTGCGAGAACGTCTACCGGCACAACACCTTCCGCGAATCGGCGGGCGAACTGACGCTCCGCCACGGTGACCGTTGCGTCGTCGAGGGCAACTTCTTCCTCTGCAACAACTACGCGGGGGCGCGCGGGGTTCGCGTCATCGGCCGCGACCACCGGGTCGTCAACAACTACATCTTTGAGCCCGCGCTCTACGGCATCGCCTTTCAGGAGGGGATCGTGGATACCTCGCTGGCCGGGTACACGCAGGTGGAGCGCGCCCTCGTCGCATTCAACACGATCGTCGCATCGGAGGGCAATCCGATCTGGATGGGTCGCAGCAGCCAGTTCGACGAAGACAGACCGCTGCTGCCGGTCTCGACGACCTTCGCCAACAACATCCTGCTCGCACCCGAGGGTGCCGTCTTCGCGCGTGTACATGGACCGGTGGGTGTTGAGTGGGCGGGCAACATCGCGTGGGGCGCCGAACTCGGCATGGAGGAATGCGAGGGGATTATGTGGGCCGACCCGCTGCTGGTCGAGAGCGAGGCCGGTGTCCTGCATCCTGCCGCCGAGAGTCCTGCGATCGGGGCAGCCGAGGGTGGCTATGAGTACGACAGCCCCGGGGAGTTGAACTGGCTCCTCGCCAACATCACACACGACATCCACCAGCGACCGCGTGACGCAGAGCGCCCCGATGTCGGCTGTGCCGAGGTGTCCTCGCAGAAGCCGATCATCTACGAACCGCTGACCGCCGGCGACGTGGGCCCCCGCTGGATGCGCTGAGTTTTCGCCGGCCGCCGGGGGTGTATCCTGAGATTGTCGGCGCCGCAGCAGCGTTCAGCAAGGAACCCGGACTCCGGGCGCCCCCTGTCCCGCCGGAGGCGTGGATCGCCCGGAGAGTCGTCTCAGGCCGACGTCTGAAGC
>JBNJEK010000237.1:0-7125 GCA_051745855.1 Armatimonadota bacterium | reverse complement strand
CGATGCGATCGTGGCCTTCCGCGGACCATGCCGCGTGGAACTGACCGAGATGGTCGATCGCGCGGACGTCGTCGCGGGCGAGGACATCCGCGCCGCGGAGATGCTGCACCTGATCGCCGAGCACTTCGACGGCGATCTCACGCGCGCGGTCATACGCCAGCGCCTGCTCATCTGCATGATCGCCGAGCGGCTTCAGGAAGGCAGGCAGATGCCACCCCTGCGGCGAGATGGCGATGACCTTTACGTTGATGAGCGCAAGCTGACGGTCTCCATCGCGACCGTCTCGCCGGTCTCGACACTGATACACATCGGGATCAACATCGACCCGGCCGGGGCGCCCGTCGCCGCGTGCGGCCTCGGCGAGTGGCAAATCGACGTGGACACATTCGCCGCGGACCTGCTGGCCGCATACGCGCATGAAGTCGAAGACATCTACCTTGCGACCTGCAAGGTTCGAGGGGTTCAATGACACGGGAAGACCGGCCTGCTGATGAGACAGTTGAGGAGGAACCCAGCTCCTACCAGGCGGCGCGTGACGCGATCGCTGCCCGGGAGCGCGAGGAAGATCGGATCGCCGAGGAGGCGGACACGAGCCTCCGCGCGCCGCTGCACGAGATCTTCACTTCCATCCAGGGTGAGGCGCTTTTTGCGGGACTGCAGCAGATATTCATCCGCTTCTGCGGCTGCGACCTCGGCTGTCCGTGGTGCGACACGCCCGAGTCCCGCGAAGACCCGCCCGCCGAAGTCTGGTGCCAGGCGAAGCCGGGCGTCCGCGGCTTCACCATCACAAATCCCGCGCCCGTGGACGAGGTGCTGCGCGTGGTCAGACGCATCCTCAAGTACGATGAGGAGGGCGCGATCCACTCGATCGCGTTCACCGGCGGCGAACCGCTGATGCATGCCGACTACGTGTCGGCGCTCGCGGCGACCCTTCGCCCGCTGGAGTTGCCGATCATGCTTGAGACCAACGGGCAGCGCCCGGACGACCTGCAGACCGTGCTGGGGATGATCGACTGGGTCGCCGGCGATTACAAACTCGACAGCGCCATGGGGCGGAGGATGGACGGGGACGCGCGGCGAGAGTTTCTGCGCCTCGCGCAGTACAAGCGGGCGTTCGTCAAGCTGGTCGTCACCGATCAGACCACCGAGGCGGAGCTTGAGACGGTTTACGAGGAGATTGCGTCGGTCGATCCTGCCTGCCCGGTCTTCATCCAGCCCGTCACGCCGGTGGGCGGCGCCCGGCCACCCGGCGGCCTCGACCTGATTCGCTTTCGTGCGATCGCGATGAAGCGGCTGCGCGACGTCCGCGTTATGCCGCAGATACACAGGGTGCTGGGGCTGAAGTGACAGCGACCGGGAAGCAGGCGCGGCGGGGCACGGATCCCCGCCCTGCATCATGAAAGTCGGAATGACCACGACAATTCCCGTGGAGGCGATCCTCGCCGCCGGGCATACGCCGGTGGACCTCAACAACATCTTCATAACGAGCCCCGACGCCGCCGCGATGGTCGCCGATGCCGAGGCCGACGGCTACCCCCGGACATCCTGCGCCTGGATCAAGGGCATCTACTCCGCCGCCTTGCATGACGAGATCCCGACCATCATCGCCGTGACGCAGGGCGATTGCGCGCAGACCCACGCGATGATCGAGACTCTCAGCGAAGCCGGGGTCAGGATCATCCCCTTCGCCTACCCCTACGATCGCGATCAGGAGCTGCTGCGGGTGCAGATCGAGCGCCTGTGCGAGAAGCTCGGAGTGAGCTGGGAGGCGGCCGAAGCGCAGCGCCGGCGCCTCCGGCCGATCCGCGCGAAGGTGGCCGAGCTTGACCGCCTCACGTGGCGCGAGGGCCTTGTCAACGGGCGGGAAAACCACTATCATCAGGTCAGTTGCAGCGACTTCAACGGCGACCCTGAGCGCTTCGAGGAGGAGCTTGACGGGTTCCTTGAGACCGCGCGCGAGCGAACGCCCTTCGAAGGGCGCGTTCGCATCGGCGTGGCCGGGGTGCCAACGATTTATGCCGACCTCTACGAGTTCGTCGAGGAGCTCGACGCGCGGGTGGTGTTCAACGAGATCCAGCGGCAGTTCACGATGGCGGACTGCCTCGACTGCGATCTCCTCGAGCAATACACGCGTTACACCTACCCCTACCAGTTGGAGGGGCGCATCAGGGACCTTCGCAGGCAGATCGATCTGCGGCGCATCGACGGGCTGATCCACTACACGCAGGCGTTCTGCTTTCGACAGATCCAGGACCTGCTGCTCAAGCGGCACCTGGACGTCCCGGTGCTGACGATCGAGGGAGAGGGGCCGGCGCGACTGGATGCGCGGACCCGGCTGAGGGTGGAGGCTTTCGTCGAGACTCTGACCGCGCGACAGAGGCATTGACGCGGCTGGCGTCGAACCGGTCGAGTGTGTCAGTGACAGCAACGCGATGCAGCACATGACGCAAAGTGAGGTGAGTCACATGCGTACCACGAGAATGCTGCTGGCGGTCGGTCTGCTGACCTGCCTGGTGGCGAGCGGCGCGGTGGCGCAGGACTTCCTGGGCCCGCGTCTCGAGGGCACCGTGACACTCCGCGGTGGCCAGGAGATCAGCGGCGTGATATTAACCGCACAGTTGGGAATTGTTGATGGAGCCGAGATCGGCTCGAGGTTGCGCGACGGCGGATACATCGCGGTCAAGGTTGACGGTGACGAAAGACGCGTAGACGCCACCGACATCGCGGCAGTTGACGTCGAGTGGGCGCAGACAGGGGCCGAGGACGATCCGAAGTGGAAGATCACCCAGTTGAACGTCGCGACTCACGACGGTGAGGTCATCACCGGAGAGCCCGCATGGCTGGTTCACGCCACCTCACTGATCGTCGAGACTGAGGATGGCACCCAGCAGAAAATCTACGCGTTTCCGATGGCCGGCAGCAACTTCTCGCCGGACAATCTGCTGACGTCCATGTCACTCACCCCACCCGCGGCACCCGCCGAGGAGGAGCCTGCGGCTGAGGAACAGCCTGCGGCTGAGGAACAGCCTGCGGCTGAGGAACAGCCTGCGGCTGAGGAACAGCCTGCAGCCGAGGAACAGCCTGCAGCCGAGGAACAGCCTGCGGCTGAGGAAGAGCCTGCGGCTGAGGAAGAGCCTGCAGCCGAGGAAGAGCCTGCGGCTGGGGAAGAGCCTGCGGCTGAGGAAGAGCCTGCGGCTGAGGAAGAGCCGGTGACGCAGCCGGAGACAGACGCGCCCGGGGCGGTTGTTGAGCCGGTCGAAACGCCGGCAGCCGATGAGGAGCCCGGGGCCGGCGCCCAGGATGTCGAGGTCGGCATGGGCATCGGGCAGCCGACGGTCGAGGCTGTGCAGGAGGGCACCGTCTTTGCGACCGGTCAGCCCGCGGTCATCACCTTCGAGGTGACCAACCCGGCAACCGGCGAGCCCATGAACGTGCGCTTCCTGATCGTCCCTTTGCCCGCTGAGTAAGCGGCGCGAGGCAGGGCAGATGATGGCACTCGGCGGGCGGCATGAGTTCAAGCCGCCCGCTGTGGCGTGCATGAGCACTGCCTGTCACGAGGCTCTCCGTGAATGTGATTCGCGGAACTGAGATGATGATCAAGGCCTCGGCAGGCATTCGCCACTGATCAGCGAGTTCAACCACAGATCACCCGCTTCAGGAGAGCGTCGTCTGCGATGAGACTGAGGGCCAGCGACTACCGACATCCGGCCGAACTGTCGACCTTCGTGGCATCCGCATGGCTGGCCGTCACGTTGCTCGTGCTGGCCGAGGCGGTGATGATCGGGCTGGTCGTGGTTCGGCCGTTCTACGCCCCCGCGGCAGTGGCGCTTGGCATTGTGCTGCTGGTGGTCTTCCACCTCGGGGTGGTCTGGGGCATCGTCGGCATCAAGAGGCATCGCGACGGCCTGCACAGCGCCGGTCGGCGTATCGGGCCGACGAGGCACGCAAAGGTGCACGAGGCCGCTGAGACGGCCTCCGGCCGCCTCTCCATGCCAGGCACTCCGCCGATCTACGTGCTTCCTGTCGATGAGGTTGACAGCTTCACCATCGCGTGGGGAGTGCCCGAGATATTCGTGACCCGGGGCCTGGTGGATCGTCTCAGCGGCCTTGAGTTGCGCGCCGCGCTCGCGCATGAACTGGCGCACCTCAAGAGCCACCACGCCCGCTGGCTGACGCTCGTGCGGCTGCCGCTGAGCGCCGGACTCGCCCCGATACTTCTGCTGGCGCCCTTCGCACTGGCGTGGATGGGGATGCGATGGTGGGCAGAGGTCGCCGAGCACACGGCCGACCGCGGAGCGGCCATCGCAGTCGGTGGGCCGGAGCCGGTCGCGCACTGGCTGTCGGCGGCTCTGGGACACGACCCGGCCCGGCTGCACCGCTACCTCACACACGGCGCTGATGAGCCGGCGTGGGAGATTGCCGAGGAAGAGCTCCATGTCGTCGCGCCCGACCTGGCCCGCAGGATCGTCCGGCTCGCGGAGTTCACCACCTCCTCGAAGTTCACAAACTGCCTCGGCATCGTGGGTGACCTGACCCTTCCGACGATCGCGACCAGGTCCGACCCGGCATCGGCGGGCGTGATGCCGCAGGTGATGATCGGCCTGCTGGCCGGTGTGTGGCTGACGCCGATTGCGATAGGACTGACGGTGGCCCTCTCAGCGCCGCCCGCGCAGCGCGTTGCTGAGCCGCCGCAGCCGGCCGTGGAGAGCTTCGATCCCGGAGCGCTGCCCGAGGGTCCGAGAGATAGGGAAGAGGAGACCGCACCCGCCCCGCCACCCGACACGGAGGCACCCGCAGGATCGCTGACTGGCCCGGATGCGGTGGAGGGAATGCTCGAGTTGGCGCGGATGCATAAGGACCGCGAGGAGTACGACAAAGCAAAGCGCGTGCTGCAGGACCTGCTGGAGATCGACCCGACGATCGCCGAGGCGCATTATCTGCTGGCGTGGTCGTGGATAGGTCTCGGGGAGCAGGAGAATGCGATCCAGGAGTTCACCGCGACCGCGAATCTGACCGAACCCGGCGACGAGATGCACGACGAGTCCGTGGCAGCGCTGGAGCGGATGCAGTAAAGCGAAGAGCCGAACATCGACAGGAAGGACTACCCGCACATGACACCTGAAGAGCAGGTTGAACATCTCATCGGTGACGCATCGGAGATCCACTCCCGCGAGGAGTTGCTGGAGAAGCTCAAGCTCGACCGGCCGCTGCGGATCAAATACGGCGCGGACCCGACCGCGCCCGATCTTCATCTCGGACACTCGGTGCCGATGATGCGGCTGCGCCGCTTTCAGGACGCAGGCCACCAGGTCGTCTTCATCATCGGCGACTTCACCGCCCGCATTGGCGATCCGTCCGGGCGCACGAAGACCCGTCCGATGCTCTCTCGCGAGGAGATCGAACATAACGCCGAGACCTTCGCCGAGCAGGCGGGGAAGATCCTTGACATCGAGGCCTGTGAGATCAGGTACAACTCCGAGTGGCTCGAGGACCTCGGCAGCGATGGGTTGATCCGACTGTCTTCGCATTACACGGTCGCCCGAATGCTCGAGCGTGATGACTTCAAAAAGCGCTTCGAGGCCGAGACGCCGATCTCGGTGCGCGAGTTCCTCTACCCGCTCGTGCAGGCGTATGATTCGGTCGCGGTGAAGGCGGATGTGGAGGTCGGCGGGACCGACCAGCTTTTCAACTTCCTGGTGGGCCGCGACATCATGCGCGCCTACGGGATGGCGCCGCAGGTCGCCGCAACGTGGACGCTGCTGGTCGGCACCGACGGGACGGAGAAGATGAGCAAATCGCTGGGTAACTACGTCGGCGTCACTGAGCCGCCTGAGGAGATGTTCGGCAAGCTGATGTCGATCCCCGACGACGTCATCCCGCACTACTGGGCGCTGCTGACGGACGACGGCTTCGAGGGCGCCGAGCGGATCGACGAGGCGATGCTCACTCAAAAGCGCCACCCGATGGATGTGAAGAAGGAGCTTGCGCGCGGGATCATTGCGCGTTACTACGACGAGGAGGCCGCCCGCGCCGCCCAGGCGGAGTTCGAGCAGGTCTTCAGCCGTGGTGAGAAGCCCTCGGAGATGCCCGACCTTCCGGTCGAGGCCTGCGACATCGAGGACGGGCGCGTGTGGATCGTCAAGCTGGTGCGCGGGTGCGGCGGTGCATCGTCGAACTCCGAGGCCCGCAGGCTCATCGAGCAGGGCGCGGTCAGGCTCAACGATGAGAAGATCGAGGATCAGACAGCGAACGTTGAGGTGTCCGAAGGTGACATCCTGCAGGTGGGGAAGCGCACCTTCGCGAAGATTAAACTGAACTGACGCGAAACACGCCCAACGGTGCTGAGGAGGCGGATGATGATGGCGAACAATGACAACGGCGGGAAGGACGTCCTGGCGGTCTTCGGAGCGATGATCCTCGGGGCGCTGATCGGCGGGATCACGGCGTTGCTGCTGGCGCCCAAGTCCGGTGACGAACTGCGCGGCGAGATCGGCGAGGCAGCCGCACACGCGAAGCAGCGGGCAGAGGACGCGAAGGAGCAGATGACAGGCAAGTACGAGGAGCTTCGCGGGAAGATGGAAGCACACATGAAGGAGCACGCGAAGGGCGCCGCCGAGGCGACCGAGGAACTGGCCGAGGATGTTGAAGCACAGATCGAGGAAGCCTGATCGGCCGCCTGATTTTGCGGGCCGAAATCAACGCAATCACAGCGGGCCCGGCACACGACGCCGGGCCCGTCGTCAGTTCTTCATCGCGAAGATCAGTGGTTCGAGCGACCGCCCGCAGATCGCCTCCGACGTCGGAGGCTCACAGCCGCCCCTCCAGCGCCACGATCTCCCGCGCGAGTTCCTCACGCATGGCGTCCCAGTCGGCGCCGGAATGCCGTCGCGCAGTCTCGATCAGAAGCGGACTCTCTCCCTCCACCTGCTCGATCTCGTCCGGCAGTTTCGGAAGCATCGCGGCGGCTTTGTCGAGAGCAGACTCTGCGTCGGCGGTGTCAACGCCCTGTGCCTGCGCGCGCTCAATCGCGTCCTCGAGAGTCGCGATGTAACGCATGTCGTCATAGCCCTCGCGGCAGGCCTCCCAGTGCAGCGTCGAGACGATCTGCTCGCCGCGGTCGTCGAG
>JBNJEK010000236.1:0-7214 GCA_051745855.1 Armatimonadota bacterium | reverse complement strand
GCAGAAATGTCGATCGAGCCGCTGTCAGGATCTGACCAGGTGGGCGCGGGCACAGGCTCGAGGGCACTGGGCCTGTCCTCACCGGAGGCCCACACTGCGACCTTGGCGGTCGCCGAGCCGATGTCGATACCCGTGGGCAACCTCTCTGCCATGAATGGTCACCTCACCTGCTGAATGTCTTGTGAAAGTATTGTCCAGTTCAGAAGTTTTCGCCTCATTCCCTGCGATCACGGACAATACCTCCAATGCATTTGCCTCAATATTGGAAGGTCCCAGTTGGTAGGATGGCGAAAGACCGCCGGCGACCGATTACCACAACCGCGGGACACCTTGCGTGCCGGGCGGAGACGGTGCAGGCGCGGTTGCACGCTGACTGAGGCGGGTGCAGCCATGGTTACCACCGAGTTGAGGATCCACCGGTTCAGAGATCAGTTGCAGTTCGAGCGGCGCATGATGGTTCCCACGATGCAGCCGATGATCCCCGAGCCGGAGTATTCCGAGGTTCCCGATCAGATGCTGCGGCGGGTGATGCGCAAGATCGCAGAACTGGATACACGTGAGGGGCCGATTCCGCGCAACGAGATTCTCGACCTTGGTCGCTTCATCGACAACTGGATACTCCCGCCCGGCTTTCGCGAGGCCCTTCAGGCCATGCATGAGGCGCCTGTTCTGATCGTGACCGGCGATGCGCCGATACCCTGGGAACTGGCGGGGGTGAGCGGCGAGGGAGACGACGCGACCAACCTTGGCGAGCGGGTTCCCATCGGCCGGTGTCTGGCCGCGGCGAACGTGCCGGTGCAGGACGCCGCGAAGCCAGGCGAGGCGTCGTCACCGTCGAAACCTGCCCGGGCCCTGCTTGTGGTTGACCCTTGCGAGCGACTGCCGGATGCCCGGCGCGAGGCGCGAGTGCTCATGGACTACCTCGAAACAATGGGATGGGAGGGCGACTTCCTCGCTGGGCATGATGCGACCCACGACGCGCTCTTCGATGCACTCGCCAGCGGGGACTACGCCTTCCTGCATTTCTGCTGTGACGTCGAGGCGCATTCCAGCGGCGGTGCGGTACTCACCGGCGACGACGATCTGACCGCAGCGGTCATCCGGCCGATGGAACTCAGCGGCTGCGTCGTCTACCTGAATGCCTGCGGCTCCGCCATGCACCGGCCGGCAAAAGGCCATCGGGGGCATGCAGAACCGCCTGTCGCCGGCCTCGCTCAGGCGTTCCTCCAGGCCGGCGCCGTCGGCGTCATCGGCAGCCTCTGGCGCGCATGTGACCGCACCAGCCGATTCTTCGCCCAGCGCTTCTACGGCAGGCTCGCCCAGGTCGGTCGGCTCGGAGACAGCCTGCTCGCAGCCCGTCGACTCGCCTCAGATCCCAACGGTGTGGAGGATCTCGAGGCTGCGACGCTGGCAGGCTTCGTGCTCTACGGCGACCCCCAACTGGGGATCGCGATCAACGGTGGAGAGCAGGCCGAGGACTCAGCGGACGTCGCTCCGCCCGAGGATCAGGCCGCCACGGCGACCACCGCGACCGAGCCCGCGGGCTGGCCTCCGGAGGAGTGGTTCGAGGCCGATGCGGCGGCCGCGCTCAACGAGGCCGCGGACGCCGCGCGCAAAGGGGACAGTATGCTTACCTCAATGCACCTGGCATCCGCGCTGCTGGCCGAGGGCAGACCACTGGCGGAGTGGATGCGCGAGAACAACTATCCCCTCGGAGTCAGCCGGCAGCTCTCCCGGGCCCTGCTCGACACGGAGGATGACGAGCAGCAGGTGCGGGACGCTTCGGAAGAGATCGGACCGGCGACAGCCCCCGACCTGAGCCCGACCGTGGAGGGGCTCATGAAGTGGGCGGAGACCGCAGAAGAGGACCATCCGATCAGCCTCCGCGAGTTGACGGGGCAGTTCACCGCCGGGGGCGGTGGGATCATGGGGGAACTGCTGAAGACGCTCTCAGTCCCGCTTGCCGACTATCCGGACGCCCGTGTCAGGCTACCACGCTCCCAGGAGGTTGAGGAGGCCATCTCAAGCGCCGAGACCACGGCCATCATGTGGGGGGAGGGGATGATGACCAGCTCCCATCTGATGCTGGGAGTGCTCGAGGCCGGTGGCGGCCCTCTCGCCAACCACATCCGAAGGGCCGGACACACCACGTCGCAGGTCAGTGAAGCGCTGAAGGAGCAGATCATGGACGCCAGTCCGACACGGCCGGCGACCGAGGTGGAGTACTCATTCAACGTCTCGCGCATACTTCTCAAAGCCGAGGAGAGAGCGCGGGAGACCGAGCGTGAGCAGTTGGAACTGACCGACGTGATCGACGCCGCCGCGACGCTGACCGCAGGCGGTTTTGGGAAGTTTCTCAAGAGCATCGGCTACGCTCCGGTCGGCGGTCCGGCCCTGCGGGGGCGGGGTACTGTCCCACCGGAGCCCTTTACTGACCAGCGCGTGGTCGGTCTGTTGTCTGCCGCCGCTCGCTGCATGAACGCCGCCAACCACATGTGCGTCGGGACACCCCACCTTGTCGCGACCGCACTGCACTTTCACGAGGGCCTGCGCGCGGCGGTGATGGCACAGGGAGCTGATCCAGAGCAGGTCCTGCAGGAGATCCTGCGCCGACTCGGGGTGCCGGAGGGGGTTGCCGTCTTTGACGAGCGATTCGCGGCCGACGAGGTCGCACTTTCGCATAATCTGTCAATGGCCGCCGAACGGGCGCGGCAGATGGCGGGCGGATCGCCGTCCTCGGCTGAGCAACTTCTCATCGCCGCGCTGACGCAGACCACCGGGATGATCGGTGCCCTCCTTCAGGAGATGCGTATAGAGCCCTACCAGCTTGCACGCGCACTGGAGGAACCCGATGTTTCCAGCGATCAGTGATCCGGGACAGCACGGGCTCTGAGATAGGCTGACAGTAGCCAGCAATACCGCCTGGTACCGCGCGGGTGGAGATCATGGACAGCGAGCGGCTCGCCGGGGCGCTGCTGGATCGGCTGCCCCATCGAGTCCACATTCGAGGCCAACGGCCCCAGTTACCGCCTGAAGGAGGCCAGGCGTCGGCTGAAGGTACAGACCGAGAGCGCGAAGGGAACGGCCACCGCCGACTGAGGGCACCGGCGCCCATGCCCGCGGGAGCCGAGAGGGGAGGTCGGCGGCGCCACGGCCATGACCGGAGGCTGCCTCTCGAGGGCGCCTCCCACAGCGATACACCGCCCGCCCGCAGGCGTAACTAACGGGTGCGTGCCTTCACTTTACTCCGCCACCCGTCTTCAGATCGCTGTTTACAGCTTTGGCGCCAAGCGGCGCGGACGAGGCGGTAACGGATACCTGCCGCCACGAGCTTGAGGCGTGCTGCTGGCGAGCACCGGCAGCACCGTCAACCCGCACACCTACGTCGGCCCCGAGCGCGGAAATCGCTGGTTGTCCAGGCGTATCCGCGGCATAATGGTGATACGGAGAGCGTGTCGGATGGTCGCGGGCGGAGGCGTTGCCTCCGTGTGAGGAGAGTCCGAACTCCACAGCGCATGACGCCGGGCAATTCCCGGGCGGAGCGATCCGACGGAAAGGACTGAGAGACGGACACGGCAGACGGTTCAGCGGTTCCTGCTTCAGCGTCCGCGAGATCGCCGAATCACCGGGACGCTCCGCTTCCAGTCACCCCACGCGACGTTGTTCAGCCGCCGACTGCCTGCTCTGGGCGCGAGCTGATCACCTGCGGGTCCACGCGGGATGTTCGATATAAGAATAATACTTGACATATAAAACGGAAGGCGTAACATATAGAAGATATAGATAACTGAGCGATCGCTCGAGAGCCGGTGCAGGGCCATGCGGAGGGCACGGGACAGATCCGGGCGAGTGCAGAGAATCACGCGCGATCACGCGAGCGAGCGTTCTCCCGCGTGTTGTTTCGCGTACTTGATCCGGTACGCGAGTTCGCATCAGGGGGGTGATGCTTCGATGTGCCGTTCAGCGAAAACCTCTTGGATCGTCTAAACGCGGCTGGGGATCTTCGCGTACGATTGAGTTCTGGTCCGATCACCAACGTCCCCGACCCTTTGCATGCGGGCTGTCACGGTGGCACATGGAGTCGAAGTCCACCAGCAGCCGCTGATATCCTCTCCGGCGCGCCCGTCGACCATTAGCTTCCACATCCGCACTGCTTTCGGCGCGAGAGCGGCTGATATCTACTGATGAGCTGCAGTACTTCCCACGGGTGAGCACGGTATCATAAGATACACCGGCAATGCACCGTTACGAATTCTCCAGTGAAGGAGGCGGTGACAATCCGGAGCACGGGCCGATGGGGTGCCTGCCCCCGGTGAAGCGGCACCTGTGAGCGGTCCAGATGCAGCCCGGCGTGTTGTGTGAGAGCGGGTTTCACGTCGAGGTTTCGGAGGTGCATCATGTCACACGGGCGTGGTCTGGTGCTGTTGGCTCTGGTGGTTATGCTAAGCGCGACTGTGGTGTTGGCGGCCGATCGACATGTGCCGGGGACGTACGCGACTATCCAGGCGGCGATCGACGCATCGGATCCGGGGGACACGATCATTGTGGCGCCGGGCTACTACCACGGGATCTTCCGGGTGTGGGCGTCAAAACCGAATCTTACTATCAAGGGAGATGCTTCAGGATACGCGTGGTCTTACGATTCGGCGTATGTGTATGCGCCGGGCACGACCATCGAACGGATGGTGTTCTACGGTTCCGGGGATTACTACGGGATCTACGTCGGCTCGACTGGTTCTTGCACGATCCGCGATGTCGTGTGCTACTACCAGAGGTACGGGATCTACGCGTCGGGCGCCGCGATAACCCTCAGCAACGTCCGCTGCTACTACAACCAGTCATTCGGTGTGGGAGTCGCCGGCGGCACAGGCACACTGGCGATGAACGGCGGACGGGCGTATTACAGCTCGGGTCTCGGGGTCATCGTCTACTCCGGCGCCCAGGGGACTTTGACCGGCGTCTCCGCCTCCTACAACACTACGTCCGGATTGAGCGTACAGTCTGGTGGAAACGCCTCGTTCGAGAATTGCTCAGCGTATGCGAACGAGTACGACGGTCTGCTTGTTCACTACGGGTCGGCCACCGTCATCGGCGGCTCCCTCAACTCCAACACCTACTACGGCGCGCGGTGCTACGGCGACTCGGCTGACATGACTGTATCCGGCACGACCGTCTATGGAAACGGAAAGATCGGCATCTACTATGACAACGGGGCGACCGGTACCATCAGCAATGCCGCGGCTGGCTACAGCATGACCGGCATCTGGGTTGGCGGCGGATCCTCCTGTGACCTCTCGCAGACGCTTGTGCGCAAGAACTCCTACTACGGGCTGAGTGCGGTCGGTTCGGCCACCGCAACAGACTGCGACTTCGTCTACAACACTGGCTACTATGGCTATGGCGTCCGCGTCGGATACGATTCGTCTGTGGAATTGGACAACTGTCGGATGAAGCATAACCGCTACGGTTTGAGCGTCTATCAGGGGTCTGTGCAGGCAACCGACTGCTACATCAACCTCAACTCAGTGTTAGCCGCTGATATTGTGGAAGGAGAGGCAAACTTCGAGGGCGGGCAGGCAATCAGCAACGGGAGTGCTGGCCTCCTCTACTCCCGAGACAGCGCGGGCGCAGTCCGCAACATGGAAGTCGCGGACAACTACAACGGCGTCGTCTGCCGCGGCGGGTCGCCTGTCGTTGAGGGGAACTACATCCACGACAACAGGTATATCGGCGTCCGGATAGAGAACTATCCCGGATCGTGGTTTCACGGGAAAGGCCTCGTCTTCGACCCCGACTATGCGGTCGACGACAGGATCGGCGCACCCACGATCACCGGGAACACCTTCGAGGCCAATTCTAACGCGGATATCTACAGTCTGGATGGCAAACCGACCAACCTGCTGACCCTCGACACCGATAACACGTTCGTGAATCCCGTACACCCCGTGACCATCCGCTGGTACGGCGCCGTGCGGGTCATGCGCAACGGCACACCCTTCGAGGGGGTGGACGTGGAAGCCATCAGCGCCGTCGGTACGTGGTCGGTATCATCCACCACGAACACAGAGGGCTATGCTCCCCTGAGCATGGACTTTCACAGCGCAGTCACATGGTGGCAAACGCGCCAGTATATGACCTATCCAGACATGCACCGCGCGGAGCTTAATCCGCACACGGTACGGGCCACCGCCGACGGCGGCAACCTGCGTGGCTCGACTACCTACTGCTGGAATGGCGAGCCCAAGTCCGAGGGCTTCGACATCGACGGGCGCTACCAGATAGCCTACTTGGAACTCAACGCCCGCCCGATCGCCGACGCGGGTGACGATCGAACAGTAGAGGCCAACACCACCGGCGGCGCGGACGTGACGCTGGACGCCTCCGGCTGCTCCGACGAGGACGGAGACGAACTGACGTTCATCTGGAAGGAAGGCGACACCGTGCTTGCCGGCCCGACCACCGACACACAGGCCGAGGTCTTCCTCGCGCTGGGCGAGCACACGATTACGCTTGTCGTCGACGATGGGCAGGATGACCCGGTCAGCGACCAGTGCGTCATCACGGTCGTGGACACCACGCCGCCGACCTTCATCCTCGACGTGCTGGAGAGTGTTCTCTGGCCGCCGGACCACCGGATGGTGAAAGCGGCGGAGGTCCATTCGCTTGAGGACATCTGTGACCCGAATCCGACCATGACAATCACGGTATCGTGCAACGAACCTGCGGACGGCACAGGCGACGGTTCGACCGAGTCGGACTGGGAGATCGTGGACACCGGGACGGCCTGGGAGGTCTGGCTGCGGGCGGAGCGCTGCGGAGACAGCGTCTCGCGCGTCTACACCATCGAAGCGGTAGCTGGGGATGCAAGCGGCAACACCTCCACTCAGACAGCAGATGTGACCGTGCCGCACGATATGGGATGAGGGGTCGGGATCAGTCCGAGGCTGGTACCTGTGGTACCGGCCTCGGGCGGCCCGAAGTGGGACATCTTTCTCGCATGTATTGAGGCAGTCGAAGCGTACGGTGACGGCAGGAACTGGTGATCTGAGCCGATTTGCGGTATAATGGTGATACGGAGAGTGTGTCGGATGGTCGCGGGCGGGTAGGAATGCCCGTCTGAGGAAAGTCCGAGCTCCACAGGGCAAAGACGCCGGGTAATTCCCGGGCGGAGCGATCCGACGGAAAGTGGCACAGAGACAAGACCGCCGGTTGCT
>JBNJEK010000235.1:0-7240 GCA_051745855.1 Armatimonadota bacterium | reverse complement strand
CCGCCGTTGATCGTCCCCACTTTCCAGTTCCCGGTCCCCAATTCCTGCCTTCGCCGGTCATACGTCATACCCCCAGCCCGCTCTTGACTCTCACCAGCCGGCGGATGTCCGTCTGACTGATGATGCCGATGACCTGATCTGACTGGTCGGTGATCAGCAGTCGGCCGAGGTCGTGTTCGGCCATCTGCATCATCGCCTCCACCGCCTCCTCGTCAGAGTTGATGGTCATCGTCTCCCGGTCCAGTTCGCGCATCGCCTCGGCGACGGTCGTTGTGCCCCACTCGTCGCGCGGAATCTCCTGCAGGTCCTCCATCCGCACGATGCCGATGATCTCATCGTCCTGCTCAACGCCGAATGCCGTAAAGCGCGCGGTCATGAAGTACTGGTCCGCGGCGTCTTCGAGGCTCGTGTCCGCCGGGATCGTCTGCACGGGACTGCTCATCAGGTCATGCACGTAGACGTCGCCAAGCGTTTGCTGAAGCTGCAGTCGCCGGTAGCTTCCCGCGGCGGCGCTTGAGAGCAGCCAGCCGAGTGCCACGAGCCACAGCCCGCCCCAGCCGCCGGCTATCAGGCCGAGGAACCCGAGACCGATCATCGCGTAGCCGAAGAACTGCCCGACCGTGGATGCGACCCGCGTCGCCCGGTCGAGGCTGTCCCACGCGCCCCAGAGGATCGCGCGCAACACCCGGCCGCCGTCCAGCGGGAAGCCCGGGAGCATGTTGAAGATCGCCAGCGCGAGGTTGATGTAAGCGACCCAGTTCGAGGCGGTCACCCAGACGTCGGGCACGCCGATCGTATCCATCGCGATGGCAAGTACGTAGAAAACGCCCGCGAGGAACACGCTGGTCAGCGGCCCCACGATGGCCACTTTGAACTCATCCGAAGGGCTGTCAGGCTCTTTCTTGAGCTGCGACACGCCGCCGAAGACAAAGAGCGTGATGCGCGAGACGTCGGCGCCGAGGTGATTCGCCATCACCGAATGTGACAGCTCATGCAGCACAAGGCAGACGAAGAACAGCAACGTGGTGATGGTCGCGGTGATCCAGAGATTCGTGCCGGAGACCTCCGGCGCGGCTCCCGCGATCTCCTGCGTCACCACCCACAGGATCAGTCCAAAGATGATCAGCCACGTGAAGTGAATCTCGATGTTAATGCCGAAGATCTTTCCGATCCGCCAGCCCTGCACAGGCCCTCACTCCTCAATCAGTCGGCGGCTCAGTCCGGCCGGTGCACCCACGTGGGGCTCGACCACGCCACGCCGCCGCCATCCTGGATCACGCGAACATAGTAGTAGCCGAGTTCCGGCGCCGCGGTGAGCCCCTCCATCGGCTCCTCATGCTCGAACTCGATCGCCATGTCCCAGCGGCCCTTGCCCGTCCAGCTACGGAGGGTGGAGCCGTTGTGAATCAGGTCGATCGTCTCGATCGGCGCGGTCCCCGCCACTGATACTCCGATTCGACGTGGCTCGTCAGGGGCCTGCAGGGTCGTCTCGCTTCCCATCATCGCCCCGTTGACCGCCGTGTGCAGGAGGATGCGCTCGCCGCGCACCGCGTACGTGCGGCGATTCCACAGCGCGTCCCAGATGGCGGCGCGCGAGAGTTCCGTCGCCCAGACCGCGGTCATCCCCGGGATCCGCCCGCGCCCGAAACTCGTCTCGCGGTAGGCCGCGGGCGCCCCCATGTGCGTGTCGGTGCCACCGGTGAAGCCGAGTATCAGGCCGCGGTCGAGGCCGTCGCGCGCGGTCTTCCCCTCGGTCAGCGGGCCGACCGGACACGGCACATCCATCGCCTCCGAGCCCCCGAAGAACGAGTACACCTCGACGAGGCGCGTATACTCATCCACAAAGCGGCTCCAGTCGGTCATCTGATGGGATGTGTGATCGACGAGCATGAACTCCCCGCCCCAGTCCTCGAGCCGCTCGACCAGTTCTTCGATGTGCGTGTACGTCTGATGAGCGCGCGATTTGCCGTAGGGACTCGACGACCAGAATGGCGCGTCATCCTCGAGGAAGTACACGTTCTTGTGTCCGTAGGTCTCGCCGTCTGTGAGGCCCGCGTGGGAAATCTCCCATCCCGGCAGCGTCACGAAGCGGCCGGACTCGTTGAAGTCCCGGGCGGCATCACGAATCATCGCCCAGTACTTCTCCGGATCGTGCAGGCCGATGCCGAAGTCGTGGTCGGCGATCGCGCAGAAATCCAGCAGCGCGGTGTCACGGCCCCAGCGGTAGAACTGATCGGGCGTGCGCTGGCCGCCGTCGGAGATGCAGGTGTGCCCGTGGATCTCGCCCCAGTAAAGGCGGTACTCGGGCGCCTCCGCAAGCTCGATCGGGTTTGACTGGCCCTCGAGGCCCACGCGGTCGTCTTCGAGGCGGATGCGATCGAGCATGTGCGCTCCGTCCGGGCAGTCGAAGGGCTCAGGCTCAGCGGCCGCCGCGGGGAACTGTGCCCGGACCCTCCGGACCGGGTTGCCGAACTCGTCGAGCGCGACGTGCGCGACCGTGATCTCCTCATCAGGCGACGCGATCGACGGGACCACGACGTTCAGCCGCACCGGCTCTCCCGGCTCCACCACCAGCACGTCACCGCCGAGCAGTTCGAGATCGACGCCCTCGGTGCGCTCGAGCACCACCCAGTGCCGCCAGTCGGGCTTCGCCTGCCCCGGCACCTGCATCCCCGGGGAGCCTTCGGAGGTGTCGCCGAAGGTCACGCGCAGGACGTCCCCGGCTTCGAGGCGGCCCTCGATGACCTCGATCCTCAGGATGTGCAGGTTCAGCGAGGAGTACATCCCGAGCAGGTCGCGCCAGAAGTACGATTCGCTTTCGATCTTCTCCTCCAGCGTCTCCGCGCCATGCTGCGCATGATGTGAGCGGTAGCCCGTCAGGCGCAACTCGACGCCCGCGGGCCCCTCGATGGTCGCGAAGTTCTCAGCGGACGGATCCTTGGCCTGCGGGAAGGCGTCGTAGCCCGATTCCCCGCGCAGGTCCCAGCCGATCTTCACGCAGCCACCCGCCTCCACCTGCGCGCCCCGCATGACGATCTCACAGTGCCAGGTGGACATGCTTCCGGCGATCAGTGGCTCGGGTGATGAAAGCGCAACAACGCGCATGGTGGACTGCCTCCTTCAGTGATCTGCGACCTGTGCGTACTTCGCGTCGCGGAGGAGGAGACCTGCGTGAGGACGACACGTGCAGGGCTCCGTTCGGCGATCAAGTGTTGTGGGTGACGCGGGTAACGTCTCTCCAGGCGAGGCGCCTGGAGTCCAGGTCGGAATAAGACCCGGAGTCCGGGCGCCCGCAGACGCGGAGCGTCTGAACCCGGACGTCGTTCCCGGCCGGACGTCGTTCCCGCCCGGACGTCGCCCCGTTAACCTACGATGCGCAGCTCACCTGCAAGGAGTACGCGGGCCGCGTAGCGAAGGAGGCACTCGCGGGCAGGATACCCCGCCCCACATGAATTGCGACCACACCTGCGGGCAGGGCGCAAGCAGGATTGCTGAGCACGAGGTGACTGATGGGACGAGCGACTGCGAAACTTGTACATCGAGAAGAGCTGAGGCCGGACCACTACCTGCTGACGCTCGACTGCCCGGAGATCGCCGAATCCGCGCTGCCGGGCCAGTTCGTTCATCTCCGCGTGGGAGATGGCACCGACCCACTGCTCCGGAGGCCGCTCTCGATCATGCTGACCAATCCGGGCGCAGGCGAGATTGAGATACTGATGCGCACCGTCGGCCGCGGCACACAGATCGTTGCGAGTCACGACGAGGGCGTGCAGTACGATCTGCTCGGGCCGCTCGGAAGCGGATGGCGGGTCCCTGAGGAGGAGGATGACCTGATTCTCGTCGCGGGAGGGATCGGCGTCGCGCCCCTGATCTTCCTCGCCGACAGCCAGCGGCTTGCCAGCCCCCAGCCCTACCTGCGGGCAGTATTCGGCGGAGCTACCGAGGACGCACTGGTCTGCTGGACGGAGTTCGCCTCGCGCTGCGACGAGTTCACCGCGGCCACCGAGGATGGCTCGGCCGGGGAGACCGGCCTCGCCACCGAGGTGCTCATCACCGAACTTGAGCGCGACCGCACCGCGTACGTCTACGCCTGCGGCCCCAACGCTATGCTGGCGGCCGTTGCGCGGATCTGCGCGGAGGCCGAGGTCGGCTGCCAGGTCTCGATGGAGCAGTGGATGGGTTGCGGCGTCGGCGCATGCCTCGGCTGTGCGATCCCGGCCGCCGAGGGCGGATATGTGCGCGTATGCACCGAGGGCCCTGTCTTCGACGCGACACAGATCGACTGGGAGAGGCTGATGGACCGATGAGTGTTGCGCGCCCCGATCTCTCAGTCGAGATCGCAGGACTGACGCTGCAAAATCCGATCATGTCCGCGTCGGGCACGTTCGGTTACGGGATGGAATACGAGGAGTATATTGACCTGTCGAAGCTCGGCGCGATCGTCACGAAGGCTGTCACACTGGAGCCGCGTGAGGGCAATCCGCCGCCGCGGGTGCGCGAGACCCCCGCGGGGATGCTCAACGCCATCGGCCTGCAGAACCCCGGCGCGAATGTCTTCATCCGCGAAAAACTCCCGGAGCTTCGTGACTTCGGCCCGCCGATCATCGCCAACATCTCCGGCCGCAGCGTGGATGAGTTCGCGAGACTGGCGGAGATGCTGTCGGTGGACGGCGTCGATGCGCTGGAGGTGAACATCTCCTGCCCGAACGTGGAGGATGAGGGGATGGCCTTCGGTGTGGACTGCGACATGACCGGGCTCCTCACCGAAGCAGTCTGTGAGGCGACGGACCTTCCGGTCATTGTCAAGCTGTCGCCGAATGTGACTGACATCACCGTGATCGCGCGAGCGGCCGTCGACGCAGGCGCCGACGCGCTGTCGCTGATCAACACGCTGCTGGGGATGAGCATTGACGTGGAGCGCCGCCGCCCCCACCTCGGGAATGCCACCGGAGGCCTCTCGGGCCCGGCGATCCGCCCGGTCGCGGTACGAATGGTGCACCAGGTGGCGCAGGCCGTCGATCTGCCGCTGATCGGGATGGGTGGCGTGATGACCGCGAGCGACGCGCTGGAACTGATCCTCGCGGGCGCGACAGGTGTCGCGGTGGGCACCGCGAACTTCGTCGAGCCCGCGACGATGGAGCAGGTGATCCGCGGCCTCGCCGACTACTGCCGCCGCCACCAGGTGAAGCGCATCGCGGACCTGGTTGGGGCGGTGGAGATGTAGGGAGGGGCGCTTGTGCTGGGCGGGGTCCCCCTGCCCCGCCGTTCGTTTCCGTCGTTTGTAGGACGGGCATCCTGCCCGTCAATGTCGTCAGACGTCGCACCATCCCTGTGTCTCCGATGCGATGAACGGCGACGGGCTGGAAGCCCGTCCTACAAACAGCAACGACAGGACGAACGACGCACGGGTCCCGCCCCAGGGCGGGATGCCACGTAACGACACGACAACGACATTTCCGCCGGTCGTCCTTTGTGACCTGGAACTTCGACACCCCGACTCCCGTCAAGCACGGTGACCGGGGTATTGACGCGCAGGAGGCTCACACTCAAGCCATGAAGCATTTTCTCCGACCTTTTGAGATCTCATCCGAGCAGATCGACCGACTCGAGGCCGTCGCGCAGAAATGCCTCGACGCCGCGCGCATTCAGGCCGAAGATGGAACATGGATCTGGCAGCCCGACGGCTCGGGGAAGTACCCCGGCCGCATCTACTTCCGCGACTTCTGCTACGCCGTCGAGGGCGCGGGGCACCTGATCCCGCCCGACGAGATTGCCGCCGCCATCGACTACCTCATCGCGGGCCAGCGCGAGGATGGCCTTCAGGCGAACTGCGTTTACGCCGACGGCCGCGTGGTCTACGTGGTGCATGGCAATGAGCCGCCGACCGACAACGCGCAGTTCGCGGTGAAGCTCGTGGACGCCTACTGCGACCTGACCGGCGACTTCGATCTCTTCATGCGTCACAAGAACGCCCTGATGGACGGGATGGAGACACTGCCGCTGTCCGATGACGGGCTGGTTGAGATCGATCCGGCGAACCCTCACTCCGCCTACGGCTTCACCGACACCGTCGGCAAGACCGGCGAGGTGCTCTTCTCGTCGCTCCTCTACTGGGAGGCATGTATGTTGCTGGCACAGCTATGCAAGCGGGTGGAGGACCATGACGGCGCGCACACGTGGTTTGAGGCAGCCGAGCACGCCGCACGACCGCTCAAGGAGTTCTACCGCGAGCGCGATGGCATGATGAATGCAGCAAATGGGCACTGCGAGCAGACCGACCTGTGGGGAAGCGCCTACGCGGGCGTCGTGCGCGCTCTCTCGAAGACCGAGACCGTGCGTGTGGGGGAGTACTTCTTCGACCGCTACGAGGACTGCTTCCTGCGCGGGTGCGTGCGGCACATCCCGCGTTCCGATCACTGGCGGAAGATGCTTGCGGACTACCCGCGCGGCACCTACCAGAACGGCGGCTACTGGCCGGTTGCAACCGGCTGGGCTGCGATGGTGCTGGAGCGCTACGACCACGCGACCGCGGTGATGCTCATCGAGGACGCGATCGACCTGCTCGAAGAAGAGGACGCGCCGGAGTGGATCAACGAGACCGAGGCTGACGGGAAGCTCTACGTCGCAAGCGCAGCGAACGTGCTGGCAGCAGTGAAGAGGGCCTAAACGGCAGGGAAAAGTGAAGAGGGAAAAGGGAATGGGGGGACGTGGGGTGCACCACATTTTCGAGAAACTGGCAGGTGCCCGAGAATGACAGCGCCAATCGGACGATTGGGTGTCGGTTGATCCGTTAAGGAGGGGCGGCCCTCGCGCTGTGTCGTTTGCAGCGCGAGGGTGAGGCGCCATGCGCTGTCTTGTAGCGCCCGCCGAAGCTTCCCTGCCCGCCCGCCGTTTGCCGTTCGTACGAAGAACGACGGGGTGGCAAGGAAGCTGCCGCCCTCGTAAACGACACTCGGGCGTCACTTCTCCCGCCGCCGGGGACGGCGTCGGGAAAAGCAGCCCCTCCTTACGGCCTACGACAGCACGCCACCTTTGATGCCTGCTCGATTCTGGAATATGTGTTCCAGCCCGCGATCGTAGCGTAGTCGTCCATTCTCTCCCGATCCGACCAGCGCCATTCGCCGTTCGCTGGCCGCTGGCCGCTGATAGCTCACAAGGAGGCCTTACAATGAAACTCAGTCCGGTGTTGATTGGTGTGGTCATCATGGCAAGTACTGCAGGCGCCGCGGGCGCCGCCGAC
>JBNJEK010000234.1:0-7245 GCA_051745855.1 Armatimonadota bacterium | reverse complement strand
CGGGAGGCCCCTGAGGGCCAATCAGCGCCTGTCGCTCGGCTTCGGCCTCCGCCGCGAGATCAGCCGCCTCGGCCGCCTCAACGTACTCGGCGACCGCATCATGCCTCGCGAGTACCGCGAGGGTCACCAGCAACCCGCCCAGCACCAGCGCCATCACCAGCACCGATCGCCGCGCGAGCGCCGTCGCGAGGATAGGCTCCTCGACGGCATCCGGATTCGGCGTCGGGCCGGGCGAGGCGTAGACCGCCGCGTAGCGCAGCGAAAGCAGCAGCACCGCGAGCCCACCCAGCAGCATGATTGCGCCCTGCACCGCGAAGCGTCTCGTCCGGAAGTACTGCTCGCGTAACTGCATGTCAAGCGAGCGGATCGTTTGCAGCGTCTCAATATCCGGCGGGCCCGACTGCCGGTTCAACTCCGCCCGAAGTTGCTCGATCTGCGCAGGGGCGGTCGGATCAGCGCTGTGCGCGCGGATCAGGTTCGCCATCATCAGCGCGAACACCGCGGCGACGAAGACCGCGGACACGATTGCCAGCCGCGTCGCCAGCAGGTAGCGCCAGCCGTGACGCCTGCTGTCCGCACGATCAGTGGCTGACGCCTTCTGATGCTCTGCGGTCTGCTCGGAGTTGTCCCTGACTGTCTCGTCGCTCATGTATTATCCCGTGTCGGGTGGACCGACTTCCCGGCCTTCCGCGCCGTCTCGATGGGGCAGGAGGCGTAACACCGCCCGCACGACACGCAACGAGCCGGGTCAATCTCGTAGTGTTCACGTGTGCGCCTGAGGGAGACGGCGATCAGTTGCCAGGCAAAGATCAGTCCGATGAACCCGCCCAGCACCGTGCTCCCCGTGTTGAACTGTCGCCTTATTTCGGCGGCTTCGCGGTAAAGGCCTCCAGTTGGCAATCCCAGTTCATAGAACGCTTCTGACTGCTCCGTGGTGCCCTCGACGATGCCCTGCTCCTCAACAAAAACTCGCGCGGCGGTCTGCACCGTCTGATTCATCCCGGCGAGATAGTCGCTTCCCATCTGCCCGAGCCACGCGCCGAGCCCGATCATAAGCGGGAATGAGAGGATGATCGCACCGAGTGTCCAGCGCCCTGTGCTCGGCGGCTTTGAGCGGTCCTCAGTCGTGGGCGGTCGGATCGCATTGTAAGGACAGGCATTCGCGCACAGGTGACAGTTGATGCACTCGTCTCCGCCAAGCCGCACGTGCCAGGCCGACAGCGGCGCGGTCACCCGGAAGAGCGCCGCCAGCGGGCAGAGATAGCGGCAGTAAGGTCGCCCGATGAAGACGCCGATCAGCAGCAGGATGCCGCCGGCGATCAGAATGTGCGTAAGTCCGCCGAGCCTGAAAAACGCGACGTAAGGATCGTAGCGGCAGATCAAGAAGCCGCTGTCCGTCCATGCAAAGAGCGCGGCCACGCCGAGATACACGAAGGGAATGATCCCCAGCGGTCGCTCCAGCCACTCCGGGACGCGAAGAGGCTTGATCAGCGTCATCTCCTGCACCGCGCCCAGCGGACAGACGGCCGCGCAGAAGACTCGCCCGAATGCCAGCGCGAAGAGCAGCGGCAGCAGGAAGAATAAGCCCACCGTCACCGGCAGCGTGTACTCCGCCGGTCCGATTGCCAGCGCGACGTTCTGAATTGCGCCGATCGCACAGATGCAGCCCTGGCGGTAGAAGCCGAAGTAAAGCAATGCGAAGGCGACCAGCAGGAAGATGTACGTGCGCTTTTTCACGCGCAATGAAAGCCAAGCCGCCATCCCCAGCGTCGCCGCCAGCACCGCGACGTCGATCCACTCGAAGAGCGTGTCACGCGGAGACGGCGTCCGCACCTCGGGGAAGCGGTAGTCGAAGCTGAATTCCGGCGGCGGAAAGCGCTCGGCGGCAAGCGCCACCACGGGTGCCAGCACCGCAATCACAAGCAGCAGTGGCAGCATGCGGCGAATCATATCTGCTGTGTCCCCGGCTCGTTCGTCGGCGCGTCGCCCTCGCCCGGGGCGGGGAAGTCCCGGTTCGGAGCGCCCTCGGACGGCAACTCCTGACCGGGGACGGGGCCCTCCGGCGGTGATGCCGGCTCAGACGGGGGCTGCTGATATGCTCCATCCGGTGGGCGAGGAGCGGACTCGGCGGCCTGCTCCTCATCCTCCTCCGCCAGCTTTATGCTGGGGAGCAGGTAGGGCTCATCCGCCGGCACGCGCACAAATGCGTCCGCCGGGCATTGCGCCGCGATTGCGCACTCGTTGCAGTCAACGCAATAACTGTGACGCACCTGCATCACCAGAGAGCCGTTGCCGTACTGCCGGCAGCCCTCGACGCAGATCGCGCAACCTATGCATTTCGGCTCGTCGATCAGATACTCATAGTAAGGCTCCTCGACGAAATTGCGGATGATCGCGTCGGTGGGGCAGCGCATGTTTTCTGCGGTCTCCTCGTCTCCGGGCCGCACCTCCGCAAAGTACCCGAAGCAGAAGTCGCAGAAGCCGCAGATCTCCACGTCGTGCACACACCGCGCCGCCGACGGCGTCAGAACGCACGCGGTCGCACAGTTGCCGCAGGCGATGCATTTCTCCGGATCGATCTGCCAGACGAGGTCGTCGCGCTCGCCCTTTGCGGCCACCGCGCCGACGCCGACGCCCAGTCCGATCGCGCCGACCGCCCTCGCGACGGCCCTGAGGAAGCTTCTGCGATCCATGTCGCGCTCGTCAGCCATCAGCCACTCATCGGCTCCTCGCCGGTCGCCGGATAGTTCTCAGTGTTCGACTTCGGCCGCCTCTGCAGACGAACGATGCGGGCTTCGGATTCCTCGCAGTCGTCAAGCTCCGGACATTCGCGGCAGGCGCCGTTGGTCCAGCACGGCTTTCCCGAGCCGAATGCGAGCCAGCCGGTCCCGCCGGCGAGGACGACTCCGGCAAGGCCCCGCGCGGCATTTCTGAGAAAGTCGCGTCGGTCGCTCATCTGTCTCCGGCCTCCTGCACCGTCTCTTGATAGATGCGAATGTTGCTCCGGTGGGGATCGAGCACCGCCACGCGGCCGGATGGATCGATAGCGAGGTCGATCCCCACGGTGCTTCTCGCGAACTCCTCGGGCGGCACGACCACCGAGAGCAATTCTCCCTCCGCAGAATACACCTTCACTCGGGGAAGCCCCTTTTCCGAGGTGATCACCCGCCCGTCGGGCAGCACGGCGATGTCCGTCGGATTGCAGCAGCCGCCGAAGCCCTCGACGCCATTGCCGACCCGCCTCCACGAGTTCAGGAGCGCCCCATCCGTCCGCGAGTGTATCTGCACTGCAAGCCTTCCCGGGTTGGCCAGCCAGAGATTGCCGTCAGGGCCGACCGCCACGTCAAGGTGGGGGCTGGGGATGGAGAGCGCGGGGATACCCCGCTCGTGGTCCATCCCGGCAAAATCGCTCAGCGGATTCCCGGTGCGGTCGTAACGCAGAATCCGCCGGCTGCCTGCGTCCGCGACGAAACGGTCGTCAGGCCACGCCGCGATCGAGGTGATCCACGTGTTCTGCCCCTCAGGTGCCAGCGTCATGAGCAACTGTCCCGACTGATCGTAGACCTCGACGATCTGCCGCATCCCCACGAGGATCGTGCCCTCGAGATCGACGGTGACGCAGGTTGGCTCCCCTCCGACAGGGAGTTCCCACTCAACCTGGCCACCGGCCGTCATCTTGCGCACGGCCTCGTCGCCCGCGACGTAGAGCGCGCCCGGGGCGTCGAACGCGACGGCCCGGGTCTCCGCGAAGCCCGGATCGATCTCATCGACCATTTCCCACGTGAGCAACTCCTCAGGCACGTGGCTGGCTTCTGCCTGCGAGGCGACATTGTCAGCTTTGACCGCCACCGTCTGCTCGATGATCTCCTGGCGCTGCGGGCAGCCGCTGAGGGCAAGCACCAGCAGCAGGAGCGCCAGGAGAAGTGCCGGGGGTGAGGCTGTCGTTTCGCTGCGCCTTATCAAGGATTCGCCACATCCAGACAGACCATCGTCTCGCGGTCGCGAATGACCAACTTCCCGTCCGCAAACGCCATCGGTGCCCAGGCGTCCGGGCCGGGAAGAACCTTCGCCCGGGCCATCTCGTTGTATCCGGAGGTCGTGGCCCGTGCCATGACGAGCGTGCCGTCA
The DNA here is from genome assembly GCA_051745855.1 of Armatimonadota bacterium. GTDB lineage: Bacteria > Armatimonadota > Zipacnadia > Zipacnadales > UBA5352 > UBA5352. Next base: position 3,117 of record JBNJEK010000234.1, on the reverse strand, counting down.
TCGCTGAGCACGTAGATTTTCCCGTCGGCTATCATGAAAGGGCCGATGCCGAAGCGCGCGGTGTGACCGCTCTCCCACACGCGCTTGCCTTCGAGGTTCAGACAGGCAAGCTGGCGGTCCATGCTCACACCGAAGAGGTGATTCTGATGGAAGATCGGTGTATGCTGGTGGGAGCCGAAGATGTTCTGCGGGATCTTCCACACCTGCGCGGGGGTGCCGCCCTTCACGGACAGAAGCATGCTGCCGGCGCCGTAGCCGCCGGTGAGGAAGATGCGCTCGTTACCTACCGGGACGGGCGTCGGGACGTTCGCGGTGTTGACGGTCCAGTTGGGATACTTGAAGACGATAGAGCCGTCGCTTGCGTCGATTCCGACGACGCCGCCGGAGGCTGGATAGACGTAGACCTTCCGCCCGCCGATCTGCGTGGGCATGATGGAGGCGTGGGTCATCTGCCAGCCGTCCGGGTTCGGCGCCTCCCACTCGACGGTGCCCGAGGCGACGTCCACCGCGATCATCAGCGACTTGCCGCCGGGTGCGAGGATGGCCCTGCCGTTGTCGATGATCGGACACTGGCCGGCGTACCAGCTTGGGATCTTGGTGTTGTATGTCTGCTTGAGATCCACCTGCCACACCACGTCGCCGCTGTCGGCGCGTGCGCAGGTGACGTGCCCCATCGGCCCGAGGGCGACAACGTAGCCGCCGGTGACCGCCGGGACGGTGCGGGAGATTCCGTGGTTATCCTTGATCTGCACCGCGTACGACTGCCTCCAGATCTCACTACCATCCGCAAGCGACAGACAGCGCAGGCTGTCCTCGCGGGCCCTCTGATCGTAGTCGAGCACGTAAACGCGGCCGTTGGCGATAGCCGCGCCTGCGTGGCCGGGTCCGAGCATGTCCTTTGACCAGACCTTGCGCGGGCCGCTGCTCGGCCAGCTTGAGGCGAGGCCGGACGCTTCCTGCGCGATGTTGTCATACCCCGTGCCACGGAAGTTCGGCCACGATCCGCCACCACCGCCTGAAGGTGGCGGCGAGGCGGATTGCGCGCTCCCGTCACCTGACTGCGCAGGAGTGGAGGGCTGTGAGGGCGCCGCCGCCTCTGACGGCTGACCGTCAGAGGTCTCGGGTGATTCGGTGCGATCCTCGGGAGCATCGGTGGCGGTCTCATCGGTTGCAGGCGGATCGCCGTCGGAAAGCTCTTCAGTGCCGGGCGTGTCGGGAAGCACCTCGCCGGGGCGTGGCTCGACATCAACCGGGCGAGAGTCCCCGAGCACCCACATGCCGAGCAGGAACGCGCCGATCAACGCCACGAGGATCGGAATCGCGATCGCGAGAATGCGCTTCGTGCGGTCACTGTGCCGCGGATCGGGAGGCGGCCCCTCCGGCTGCTCATCGGAAGGTGGCGGCTCGGACTGATTCACGGTCGAGGGCACGCGGTCGTTGGGCAGTCGATCGCCTGTGTTCTTGCCGCCACTATCCATGCTTCCCCTCACGGTGGTTGAAGATTATCCCGCGTGAGCATAGTATTGTGCGTGCCATGCCGAGTCAAGCATCTGAGGCCTTGTCGAGACCCGACCGCATCTGATTGCTTATGTTGACTTCGACGCCTGCTGAAATGTTTTCGTTCACCGAGTTTCTGAACAAAGGCCGTCGGATCGGCGTCCCCGGTCCTGAGCGATAAGTGGCGACAGGAGACGTCTTCGCGGCGCTGATGCTGGACAAGTCTGCCCGCCGCCGGGTATTGTGAAGCACGGTGTTTGTCCGATTCGGGTGAGCGTCCTGCTGCGCGGGGTGAGTTGTTCGTGGTTGATGGTCCATCGGTGTTGATATCCAGGCATCTCGGCGTCAGGGATGCGAGCGGTCGCCTCGAGGACGAACTCGCGGCGCGTCTCGCCGCGTCCGGCTTCGGCGTCCTTGTTACCCCACACCTTTACCACCTCCCGCACGGCAGCGACGTCTGGTCGCAGATCGCGGAGATCGAGGGGGCGCTTGCAGTTGCGGGATGGCTCAGTCCCCGGCCGATCGAGTGTCTGATCCGGGAGTACGCCGATCGCGAGACGGATTTCGCAGTTGACCTCTGCGAGGCGCACGACGTTCAAGCCGCCGCTGCGGCCATCTTGGACGCGCTGGGCCCCTGTGAGGGTTCGGGCGAGGTGCGCGAGGTCGAGGCGGAGGTCACAGGGCGTTGGTATCCCGTCCTTGACCGCACTCGCTGCACCTCCTGCCAGCACTGTCTGCAGTTCTGCCTCTTCGGAGTGTACGCGTCGGATGCCGGGAGAGTCGTTGCAGTGAATCCCGACAACTGTAAGGATGGGTGTCCCGCGTGCGCGCGCGTCTGTCCGGAGGGCGCGATCATCTTCCCTCTGTCCGACGAACCGGCCATCGCCGGGGCGCCCGGCACCGTGATGGAGCCTGACGCCGCGGCGCGGCGGATGTACTACGTGCGCACCGGCAGACCCTGCCGCGTCTGCGGCGAGGTCGCTGAGGCCGGTGAGATGACGGAGCGAGCGGGCGGGCCCACCTGCGAGGAGTGCGGACGCGTGCTTGAACAGGCCGAAGCCCCCGCGCGGGCCTCGGCCGTGCATCAGGACATTGACGAGTTGATCGACGCGCTTGACGATCTCGCGGGGAGTGCCCGCGAGTGAACACGCCCACCGGCGTTCCCGTGGTCATGACAGCCGATCGCACGCTGATGGCCGATCACCGCACTGTATTCGGCGGGATGGTCGCGTCCAGCCAGACCACGACCGTGCCCTGGCCGCTGATGGACCACCTGCTTGCGCCGCGACCACGCCTCCCCGTCGCGCCACTGGGCCTGCGGAGGATCGAGGCCTCGCTGCTGGCGGACGGGTTCGAAACAGACGAGGTGGCGGTGGTTGAGGCCGAGCGGCTGGAGTCGGTCATCGGGCGCGACACGCGCATTGTCGCGGTCAGCGCAGGCGAGGCATGCGGACTCGGCATGAACTCAACGACGATGACCGCGATCACCGGCGGGGAGATCTACCCGCGGCGTCTCGTGAACAATCTCATGCGGCGTATCCGTGAGCTCCGCTCAAGCGCGCCTGACGCGAAGGTCATCCTTGGGGGACCGGGGGCCTGGCAGTTTGTCGCGGATAACGA